>NZ_JFYL01000036.1 GCF_000632455.1 Acinetobacter sp. Ver3 | reverse complement strand
CGTGTNTTTTTTATTAGCTGAAAGCATCAAATTTGATTATTCACATCATCATGTTTCGTTTCGCGAATCATGAGGAAAGCAATCAGCGAAAGGATTGATGCAGCCGTCAAATAATAGCCTACTGCAGACAAACCATATTCAGTTGCCAATTTCGTTGCAATCAAAGGTGCGAAAGATGCACCAAAAATACCAGCAAGGTTAAATGTTAACGCCGAACCAGTATAACGCACCGATGTCGGGAAGATTTCTGAAAGTACCGTACCGATTGGACCATAGGTTAAGCCCATAATCGCAAGACCAATACATAAGAATAAGAACACAATCAGTGTACTTCCTGACTCCAACATGTCCGCAAAGAAAATACCAAAAATAGCAGAAATTACACACACCGCGATCGAAGTGGTTTTACGACCGAACTTTTCCGCAAAAATTGCAGAAAGGGGAATAAATGCTGCAAAACAAAGCGTTGCAACCAACTGAAGTTGTAGGAACTCTTCACGAGAGTAACCTAATTGTTTTGTACCCCATTGCAAAGCAAATACAGTGGTTAAGTAAAAAACTACGAAAGTACAAATGGCTGCAATCGTTCCGAGTACAAGCATTTTTGAATGCTTTTTAAAAACTTGTACAAAAGGAACATTCACTTCTTTTTGTTTATCAAGCACGTTTTGGAATGCTGGCGTTTCATGCAACTTTAAGCGAATCCACAAGCCTACAATCACCAATAAGGCACTTGAAATAAATGGAATACGCCATCCCCATGACATGAATGCTTCTTCACTCATGAATGCCCCAAGCGTAAGGAAAGAGCCTGTGGCAAGGATGAAGCCGATTGGTGCACCAAGTTGAGGGAACATACCGTACCAAGCACGTTTGCCTTCTGGCGCATTTTCAGTTGCGAGTAGAACTGCACCTGACCATTCGCCACCTAAACCTAAGCCCTGACCTAATCGGCACAAAGCTAAAAGTAAGGGTGCCACAATGCCAATTTGCGCATAGGTTGGAAGTAAACCAATCGCAACGGTAGAAAGTCCCATGGTTAGCAAGGCTGCCACTAAGGTTGCTTTACGACCGATTCGATCTCCCAAATGACCGAATAGTGCGGCGCCGATAGGACGTGCGATGAATGCGATTGCAAAAGTTGCTAATGATTGAATCGTTGCTGTCATAGGATCTGTGCTTGTTGGAAAGAACAAGTAGGGGAAAATTATGACCGCAGCTGTTGCGTAAATATAAAAATCGAAGAACTCGATGGTTGTACCAACGAGGCTTGCAGTTAATACCCGAGTTTTAGAGTTTGCGGGCTGAGCTTGTTGTGATGCTGTATTAGACGCCATGAGAGACCTTACACTTACTAAAAATAAAAAACTTAGATTTAATAGCGTAATCTTTTTAAAAAAGGCGTAATTTCTTAAAAAAATACGAAATACCAGCTTGCTCTACGGTGTTAGGGTTGCTAGACGATGTAGTTAAAGTGGTTATAGCACGTAAAGATAAATAGACAGGAAATGTGATCCTGCACCTATCAATACAAAAATATGCCAGATAGCGTGAGTGTATCTTACCTTTTTTAAAGCATAAAACAATGCGCCTATGGTGTAAGCAAGGCCACCAACAATAAGGAGGGTTAAACTTTGATCAGATAAATATGTGCGCATATCATCAATCACAAGTAATGCTAACCATCCCATTGCGAGATAGGCTAAAAGCGATATTTTTTGAAAATGGTGAATAAATACCAATTTGAACAAAGTGCCAATCGCCGCAATTACCCAAAGCGCAATTAATAAATAGTGAGCTTTTTGCGTTGGTAAAGCTATAGATAGAAAAGGAGTGTATGTTCCTGCGATGAGATAATAAATAGCCGTGTGGTCCAATTTTTTAAACCAACCCCGACGCTCAGGTGTTTCCGCAAAATGATAAAGACTAGACGCCGTAAAGAGTAGAACTAAACTAAGTCCATAGACCCAAAGCCCGATCCATTGTGCCATAGGATAAGCAGCACCTTTTATAATTAATAAAATGGCACCGATGACGGCCAATACAGCACCAATGGCATGACTGATGAAATTAATTTTTTCTTCTAATGGATCATACGAAGCAGGAGATGCTTTCATTGTTCACTTACACATTTAATTATACATCTGTATCGTAATTGAATTTTGCTTTTCGCGTAAGACGCATTAAAATTTAATAGCATTTCTTTTTTTGGCACTGTTTATGACCGTTTCGGCATCTTCCACCCCGCAAGAGCAACAATTTCTTGAAGCATTTCATCAAGCATTAGCTTCTCAGCGTTTTGATCGTATGATTCTGAGCCAATATCAAGGTGAGATCGAAGCTTTAGAAAAGATGACTTTACGCATGATTCGACTACAAGATGAATGGATGCTGAATGTTCTGTATCGCTTTAAAACTCAAGATGTGACCAAAAATTTTCCAATTGATGAAGCTGATTCGTTGGTGAGTAAATTAGTCAGTGAATGCAAACAAGCCAATCTTTTTACATTGGACAGCGAGTTACAGCTCAAGAAAAATAAGAAAAAAGCCATCTTAACTCAAAGTAAAAAGGCTTCAGTCTCCAAGATCATTGAAAAATCACACGACCGTCAAAAACACCGTTTTGTTGAGCAAGAAAGTTATTTTCTTCAACCGTTGGGTATTACGGATCAAAAAGAACAAATTATTCCAAGCATGGCGCGTAAGTGGAAACAGATTAATAAATTTGTTGAGATTTGCTCAGGCGCATTAAACCAAATTCAAGTTGATCAGCAGCTCAACGTTGTCGATTTTGGCTCAGGTAAAGGTTATCTCACCTTTGCACTGTATGATTACTTACAAAAAAATGATTACAATCCTTATGTTACAGGTGTGGAACTGAACGAGAAAATGGTTCAATTCTGTCAAGATGTTGCCCGTAAATCAGATTTTAAGCATTTAGATTTTTTCCAAGGAGATGTACGAACTTACTCGCCTGAAAAACTCGATGTCATGATTGCGTTGCATGCCTGTGATGTAGCAACTGATTTTGCGATTCATACCGGTATTCGATTGAATGCGCAAATGATTATGTGCGCGCCGTGCTGCCACAAAGAGTTGAGACCTCAAATACAAAGTCCCTCTGTACTAAAACCAATGTTGCAGTTTGGTATTCATGAGGGGCAACAAGCTGAAATGCTGACAGATACAATTCGAGCGCTATTGTTAAAAGCCTATGGTTACGAGACAAAAGTTTTTGAATTTGTGGCTTTGGAGCATACCAGTAAAAATAAAATGATTTTAGCCACCAAGCGCAAAGACTTTAACGCACCAGATCAGCAAGTGTTAGATCAAATAATTGCATTAAAAAATATGTATGGTATTCAAAAGCACTCATTAGAGTTGCTTCTAAAAGGAGAGTGGGAGCAACAAAATATTGGTGAAAAGTGCTAACACACCTTTGGGAATTAACACATGAGTAATGTCTTCGATGTTCAAGTAGGTTCATGGTCGCAATTAAAGTGCTACGCGATGCAGATACGAGAGCAAGTATTTATTCTGGAACAACAAATTTCACCTGAAGACGAATGGGATATGGAAGATGAGACATCGATTCATTTCGTTGTTTTCCATGAAGGTGAGGCAATCGCCACGGCTCGACTACTTCAAAATCATAGTATTGGAAGGGTAGCAGTCATAAAGGCTTATCGAGGAAAAGGTTTTGGGGTTGAGCTCATGAAATTTATAATTGAGTTTGCTCAAAGGGAAAAGCGACCAACCTTGAATCTTTCTGCTCAAGTTCATGCATTACCATTTTATCAACGTTTAGGGTTTGAGCCCCAAGGTAAGGAATACTTAGATTGTGGTATTCCTCATGTTTATATGACGATGCAGCTTGAATAAAAAAACGGAGCCAATGCTCCGTTTTTTCATCACAAATATCAATGACTATGTGAACCTGATTGATCATCATGTGTATGACTGTGTTCGCCCATTGCTGCGTGTTCTTCTTCAGTCATATTGTGTTCAGTTGCACTAGCTTGAGCAGCTTTGTTGGCTTCGATTTTTGCTGCTGCTTCTTCAGACATCACAGGTGATGCTTTGAATGCATGATGTTCACTGGTTTCTGTTCGTTGTTTACTTGGCATATAGTCAGGTTCATTTTCAATGGCTACATAGAAAATCACCATAAATATAATACTTAAAATGATCGCGATAATTAGCGCTTTCCAACCCCAAGGAGATTTTTCTGGTGAAGAATGATCAGTCATAATGCTATACCAAGTTGGGTAAAATGAATCTTAGAATATGTTACTTTATAACACATATTTATCGACAAGACCGAAAAAAACCTCTCCGAAGAGAGGTTTTTAATTTATATCAATCAGATCGACTTTCCATACTGAACTTTGTCCTTGAGGAGTTGAGGTGCTTTAAAACGCTCACCATACTTCGCTTCAAGCTGATTCGCGCGCTCAAGCGCTTGTGCGAGTCCATATTGATTGAGGAACTGTAAAGCGCCGCCAGTCCAAGGGGCGAATCCTATGCCAAAAATAGAACCGATATTTCCATCAATGACAGACTCTAAAACACCCTCTTCAAGACAACGTAAGGTATCTAAAGATTGCACAAACAAGAAGCGATCAATCATTTCTTGCTCAGAAATATCAGCCTCTTTCGTCCAATGGTTTAAACCATCCCAAAGGTATTTTTTACCACCTTCTGGATATTCATAAAAACCAGCACCAGCAGCTTTGCCTTTACGCCCAAATTCATGGATCATTTGCTTTAAGACATCTTCAGCAGGGGAGTGTGGTAAATCTTTGCCTTCAGCCTGAAGCGCTTTACGCGTTTCGTTGGTCACATGCTCAGACAAGGTTAGTGCGACTTCATCTTGGATTGCTAATGGACCGACTGGCATACCTGCTTTTAAAGCAGCCATTTCAATTTTGGCTGGATGTACTCCTTCAGCCAGTAAACGCAAACCTTCGTTGACAAAAGTACCAAATACGCGGCTGGTGAAGAAACCACGACTATCATTCACCACGATAGGTGTTTTTCCAATTTGTTGAACATAATCATAGGCTTTAGCTAGTGTCTCAGCTGAAGTCTCTTTACCTTTAATAATTTCAACCAACTGCATTTTATCAACAGGGCTAAAGAAATGCAGTCCAATAAAGTTTTTCGCATCTTTACTTGCTGTTGCAAGACCTGTGATCGGTAAGGTGGATGTATTAGAAGCCATCACACCGCCGTCAACCAAATATTGCTCAGCTTCTTGAGTTACTTTAGCTTTGAGTTCTTGATTTTCGAATACAGCTTCAATGATTAAATCACAGCTTTGTAAATCGGATGCATTCGCTGTAGGGGTAATGAGAGATAAAATTTGTTCGCGCTTTTCAGCAGTCATTCGACCTTGTGAAACACGTTTATCTAACAGTTTTTGACTATACGCCTTACCTTTTTCTGCATTTTCAATCGATACATCTTTAAGGACGACTTGAATCCCTTTAACCGCTGTCGAGTAGGCAATGCCAGCACCCATCATTCCAGCGCCTAAAACACCTACTTTAGTTGCTTGCCATTTTGAAGGCTCTTTAGGGCGGCTTTCACCTGATTTGATTGCATTCAGTCCATGCCAGAACGTACCAATCATGTTTTTCGCAACTTGACCAGTTGCCAGATACGTAAAATAGCGAGACTCAATAGTTAACGCAGTATCAACATCTACCTGAGCACCTTCAACGGCAGCAGCCATAATGGCTTCAGGGGCTGGATAGCAACCTTTTGTTTTGTCACGCAACATTGCTGGTGCAATCGCAAGGACTTGAGCCACCTGAGGTGATGATGGCGTACCACCTGGAATTTTGTATCCTTTAACATCGAATGGTTGTTGAGATTTTGGATTTGCTTTAACCCAAGCAATTGCTTTATCCATGAGCTCTTGTTCAGAATCAGCCGTATCTTGAATTAAGCCTAGAGCTTTTGCTTTTTCTACACCAAATTGTTTGCCTTCCATCAGGAAAGGAAAAGCATTCTGCAAGCCGAGCAGTCGTACCATACGCACGATACCACCGCCACCTGGTAACAATCCTAAGGTAACCTCAGGTAGACCAAATTTCGCTTTAGGATCATTTAATGCAATACGAGCATGACAGCCTAGTGCGATTTCCCAACCACCACCGAGAGCTGTTCCATTTAATGCAGCAACAACTGGTACACCCAAGGTTTCAATATAGCGGAATTCCGCTTTCATTTTTTGGATCATGCCAAAGAATTCAGTGGCGTGTTCTGGTTGAGCTTGAATCAACTCATCCAAATCACCGCCTGCAAAAAAGGTTTTCTTTGCAGATTTAAAAATGATACCTGTAATGCCAGATTCGGCTTTCAGTTTTGCTACAGTCTCTTCCAAAGCAACTCGGAAATCTGCATTCATGGTATTGGCAGACTGATTAGGTGAGTCTAAGGTGAGAATAACAATGCCATCAGCATTTTTTTCAAATTGAATTGCACTCATTATTCTTCTCCTTATACCAATTCAATGATCGTTGCGATACCCATACCACCACCTACACACAGTGTAGCCAAGCCACGTTTTTTACCTTGACGCTCAAGTTCATCGAGCAACGTACCTAAAATCATGGCACCTGTCGCACCGAGTGGATGACCCATTGCAATTGCACCACCATTTACATTGACTTTTGCAGGATCGACATTGAGTTCATTAATAAAGCGCATTACTACAGCCGCAAACGCCTCGTTCACTTCAAATAAATCGATATCATCAATGGTTAAGCCAGCTTTTTCCAAAGCTTTGCGTGCCGCAGGTGCTGGACCAGTTAACATGATTGTTGGATCAGTTCCGACAAGCGCAGTTGCTAATACTTTGGCACGTGGTTTTAAGCCTTGTTCTTGAACCGCTTTTTCAGATGCAAGTAGAACAACAGCAGCGCCGTCTACAATGCCTGAAGAGTTTCCTGCATGGTGAACGTGATTAATCTTCTGAGCTTCTGGATATTTTTGTAATGCGACTGCATCAAATCCCATACCACCCATCATTTCAAAGCTTGGATTTAATTTGGCTAAGCCTTCAACGGTAGTCGTTGGTTTGATGAACTCGTCTTTATCTAAAACGACAACGCCAGCTTTATCTTTTACTGGTACAACTGATTTATTGAAGTAACCATTCGCTTGAGCCGCTGCTGCTTTCTTTTGTGAATCTGCAGCAAAAGCATCTACATCAGCACGAGAGTATCCATCTAAAGTTGCGATTAAATCAGCACCAATCCCTTGTGGAACAAAGGTAGATTTCAGGTTTGTTTCTGGATCGAGTGCCCATGGTCCACCATCGGAGCCCATTGGAATACGCGACATTGACTCTACACCACCAGCAACGACAACATCTTCCCAGCCTGAACGAACTTTCTGTGCAGCAAGATTGACAGCTTCTAGTCCTGAAGCACAAAAACGGTTGATTTGAACGCCTGCTACATCATCATTCCAGCCTGCTGCAATTGCAGCAGTTTTAGCGATATCACCGCCTTGATCACCAATTGGAGTTACACAACCCAGTACGATGTCATCGACTTTAGAAGTATCGAGTTGATGGCGAGTTTGAAGTTCATTTAACAGCGTTGTGAGTAATGTGATTGGTTTTACTTCATGTAAAGAACCATCTTTTTTTCCTTTTCCGCGTGGTGTGCGAATGGCATCAATGATGTAAGCCTCGCTCATAATAGTTCCTTTTTTATAGGTTGAAATTGTTATGGTGTTTTGAGTGTAGATGATCTATGTGATTGTGCAATGACGAGAACGGATGAGTCGTTTGATATTTTTGGTCACTTAAAAATTAAATGTTTTAGATTGTGAAATGAAAGTTTTTGACGAATTAAAAAAAAATTGTATTGCGAATGCTTAGATTATAATTTTTCTATATCAAATCTTAGGCGTTTGATATGGCAAGCTTTACACCATAAGAGCCTTCATCATCTTCATTAACATACCAACCACCGTTAATTACAGCGGGCACTTTTTTATTGATAATCTGCCCTTTCAGCTTTTCTGCTTCTAATTTACTTAAATAGCCAACTGTTAATCCGTTGATTTCAACTTTGATTGCATTTGGATCGTATTGGTTAAATGGTTCTGACAGAACATGAGCAGTACATTCATGAAATTTAGATACAGATTTTTTTTGACCAGCTATTTTAAGTAAATTTTTTTGATATGCATTTTCTCCGACAATATTATAAGTGTACCGTATATCAGCTTTAGGTTGAGAACTGTGTGATTTTGCACTGTAAAAATAAAGCGCTATTCCAATCAAAATTGAGATTAAGATTGCAGTAAGTGTCATCTTATTATTCCTTTTAATATTCCGAATAGTTTAATTTCAACTTGAATATTTTTGCAAAATAAATAAGCACTTAAGTCCATTTGTAATAAAAAAAGCCTGAAAAATGTCAGACTTTTTTATGTTTGACTAAATTAATGATAACCATGTAATTGACGATACAGTCCTGGTGTTACCCCTGTCCACTTTTTAAATGCTCGGTGGAAGGTACTGGTTTCACTAAAGCCGACTTGTTGTGCCACATCTTCTAAAGTTAAAGATGGGTTTAACAGTAAGTGAATTGCGGCGTCTCGACGCAAAGCATCTTTCACACCTTGATAGCTCTTACCTTCAGCAGCTAAGCGACGGCGAAGCGTCTGTGGTGATAAATAGAGCATGGCTGCAACATCATTTAATGTTGGCATTTCTTCACCAATTTGGCTCTTCAATACTTCGCGAATACGTGATGTGAGTGAATTGGTATTCTTGAATTTCACCAACAGTTTCGCTGGAGCACCTTTTAGAAACTCTTCCAAGGTGTTTTCATCTTGGCGAATTGGAAGGTCTAAGTAGTCTGCAGCAAATGTGATTTCAGTACGAGCTGAATCAAATTGGATTACTGGCGCAAAAAATAACGCATCATATTCATCTGCATGTTGTGGGCGTGGATAAGAAAAATGTACACGCTCTAACGGGATACGACGCTCAATAAGCCACGATGCCAAACCATGCCAGATCATGAGCATACTTTCAGTAATGAAATGGTCAGGATCCATTGTTTTTGGAATGAGTGGAACTAAGCGTGCTTCATGTTTATCGCGCTCTAAAGTCACAGACCACTCATCACCGAATAATTTATAGAACTGTGATGATAACTCAAGCGCATCACCTAAAGTTTTGGCATGTATGATCAATTGACACATGATCGCAAAGGTCCCTAAACGACGTGGCTGAATATCAAAACCAACGTGTTCATCTTGGGTGACCATCCACAGCATTTTAACAAAGCGTGTGTACTGCTCAGGAGAAATACGTGCTTTAGGTTGGCGGAGTAGTTCAGCTTCAATGCCGACATGTGAAAGTAAAGTGTCAATATCCATCCCTAGACGTTTTACTCCAGTCAGGGCTGCATTCACAAAATGGATACTTATCGTATCGCGACTCATGTTAAATCCTTCAGTCTCTTTGATGTTCACTGCTACTTGACCTAAATGACACAAAAAATAATTTAATTGGCAATTATCACTAGAGTAATTGCTCTTTTACATCATAAATTGCCGAAATGATCAAGGTAAATGGCTGAACATGACATTGTTAATCTTGTTTTATATTTCTATTATGGGTGAAAAATCAACATATTCTTGGTGAAAATAACAATGACAGCTGCATTAAAGGGATTGAAAGTTTTAGATTTTTCCACATTATTACCCGGACCCTTTGCGACCTTGTACTTAGCAGATCTAGGGGCAGAGGTGGTCCATATAGAGTCACCAAATCGACCAGACCTTGTCAGAATGTTGCCACCTTATGCAAATGGTCAAGCCACGGCGCACAGTTATTTGAATCGCAACAAGCAGTCGATTGCTCTAGATTTAAAAGATAGTCAGAGTATTGAACTCATTAAATCAAAAATTTCAGAATACGATATCGTGATTGAGCAGTTCCGTCCTGAAGTGATGCGACGTTTAGGACTCGACTATCAAACTTTATCTGAAATAAACCCACGTCTGATTTATTGTTCAATAACAGGATATGGGCAAACAGGTCCTTATAAAGATAAAGCGGGACATGACATTAACTATGTATCGCTCTCAGGGATTGCTGGGCATTCAGGTCGGCAGGAAAGTGGACCACCACCTATGGGGATTCAAATTGCTGATGTCGCAGGCGGTTCTTTATACGCAGTGATCGGGATTTTAACAGCCGTGATTGAAAGGCAACGGAGTGGTTTAGGTCAATATATTGATATCTCTATGACGGATTGTGCGGTGACCTTAAACAATATGGCCGCGGCAGCTGTACTTGCAGGTGGGCAGAATCAGTACCCTGAAAATGAACATCTGAACGGGGGAACATTTTATGACTATTATCAAACGCAAGACGGGCGCTATATCTCAATTGGAAGTTTAGAACCTCAATTTATGACAGGTCTGGCAACTGTATTAGAACTGCCTATCTTATTGGAAAAAGGAACTTCATTTGATGTTGAAGATCGAAAAGCAGTCAAGGCTGCCATCGCTGATAAAATCAGGGAAAAAAGTTTTGATGTATGGCGTAAAACATTTTCTGAATTAGACGTATGTGTAGAACCTGTGTTAAATCTAGACGAAGCTCTGACGTCAGATTTGGCTCAACAACGTGCTTGGACAGTAGATGTACCTCTAAGGAAAGATGCAAATGAGGTAGAAAAACAGTTGGCTTGTCCAATTAAATTTTCAAGATCCAAGGCACAATATCATTATATCGGCCAAACACTGGGTGAAGGGAACTGGTAGTCAAAGTATTGAATATATAAGAAAAAAGAGGCGGTCTGTATCGGTTCTTTAATCTATGTTTTCATACAGTAAATGAAATACTTTAGACTAAAGTCTATAATTGTCATGGAATGAAATTAGGCTGAGTCCCAATGGATTTAATTCAAGTAAATGGTCAACCGCGCTATGGGCGTTTTACAGAATTGCCAAGTGCAATTTCTGTCTCAAAATATATTTATAAAACGCCATATGGCAAAGTGCTCAAAGGGTGGAGAAAAAAACTTAAATATAAGAAATTTAAGTTTTGTAGTATCCAACATGAGCATTACAGCATTGGGATGGCTATCGTCGATATCGCTTGGGCGGGACATGGTTTCATCTATATTTATGACCATAACACCGGACAAGTCGTCGAGTGGAATGCGATTAATGTATTGGCGCTCAGTACGGTTCTAGATGAACAGCCACTATTTAATCATAGCCATTTTCAACATGGAAAAATCCAACTCGATATCCAACATGCCAATGGTGTTCGTTATATCAAAGTGATCAAACATGGTGAAGAAAAACTGTCTGCGCGAATCTTTTGTGCTGGAACAGATCCTTTGTCGATGTGCAGTCCTACTGGGATTAATGGTTGGACCTATACTCAGAAACTAACTACATTGGCCGTTGAAGGGTATTTCATTAATAAACAAAAAGAAAAAATTGAATTTAACTCACGAACTTTTGCTTCGCTTGATGATACTTGCGGTTTTCTAAGACCTGAAACGGCTTGGTTTTGGCTATCTTCTAATTTTTGGGATGCGCAAGGAAACCGTGTGGGTTTGAATCTTGCCTCTGGCGTGAATGAAAGTTTTGGCAATGAAAACTGTTTGTGGATTAATGGGCGCCTTTATGCGTTGACGGATGTTCTTTTTGAAATGCAAAATGATCAGATGTGGACCATACGATCTATGGATGACAAATTACAATTGACCATTGAAACAGGCTGGCGCCGTTATGAAAATCTTAATCTTAGAATGGTAGGCAGCCAGTTCAGTCAGTGGCAATCTAAAATTACGGGTTTTATTATTTCAGATGATGGTCAGCATATTGAGCTTAATCAAGAGTATGGACTATTAGAGCAACATTACGCTAAATGGTAATGGCGTCATAACAACAAAAAAGTCCGATTGATCGGACTTTTTTTACATTCTTTTTTATATCGCAGCTTGCCAAAAAGCTTCACCTGCTTGAATTGGATCTTGAGTTTCAGCGATCGTATCAACCCAAACTTGGTATTGATGAATAATAGGGTGTTGGTTTGGGTGGAAATCAGGTTTAAACCAGTCTAAATATTCTCGTTTTTTTGCCGTTAAAATGCCATCTTTTCCAAGCAACCATTTCAAGCCTTGAGCAAACATTTTTAACCTTTCAATTCGAGTAAAGCCATCTTGTTTGAGAAGTCCATGTGTTCTTTGCATGGTAAATCCAAACATCATAAGCGTAACTAAAACCAAGGCGGTATAACGTGTAAGGTTTGAAGTCTGCGCTACCTCGATCATGACATCATAAGCTACATCGCGATGTTCCATTTCTTCAATACTATGCCATGCAAATAAACCCCGGACAAAAGGATGTGCATGGGCCATCGTACTTTTATGACTGAAAAAGGTCGTTGCCATTAAAGCGGTTAAGTGTTCGCATGAAGCGGTGATCGCAATATTAAAACGATCAGGATACCTTTTTAACGCATGTTTGAAACGTTGATTGACTTGATGAATATATTTTTCAATTGGCATACCTTGCTCAATTAAAATTTTATTCATTTTGTCATGGGCAATACCGTGTTGCGCTTCTTGTTGAATAAAGTCTTTCACACGTTTGGCTAAGACAGGATCTTGAATATGCGGTTGAAATAGTCGGACACACTGTATGAAATATCGTTCTCCATCTGGAAATGTCAAACTCAAAGCATCAAATACACGTGTTTTAAAAGGATCGTTGTTAAACCAAAATCGTGGTACTTCGTTAAGTCGGAAATCAAGGTGCTTACGAATCACTGGATGGTATGTGGTAATTGCATTCATTTTATTTTTATCACTTATGCAGAAAGAACAAGTATGTAAAAAAATCACATTGAGGTCATTATCTCTACAGGACAGAAGAAGAGAGAAGGAGATTAAAACTGTAAGTAATGTCGGCTAAATCATCCGAATAAAAATGATTTAGCCGGCAATAGGAATATTATCGAGCTGCTTGCCAGAATGCTTCACCAGCTTGAATTGGATCATTGGTCTCGGCTAATGTTTTTACCCAGACATCATATTGGGCAATCACAGGATGTTGGCTTGGATGAAAGTCTTTTTTAAACCAATCTAAGTATGGACCTTTCATTCTCGTTAACATGCCATTTCGACCGATAAACCATGGAAGTCCTTTGACGGTCATTTTGAAACGGTCTAAACGACTAAATCCGTCATACTTCAACATGATATTGGCACGATAAGTCGTAAATCCAAGCATCATGAAAGTTGTAAATGCCAAAGCAAATTGTCGAGTGAGTTCTGGAACATCGCCGACTTGTTTCATGACATCAAAAGCCACATCACGATGCTCCATCTCTTCGATAGCGTGCCATGCTAAAAGCGCGCGTACATAGGGATGAGCATCTTCAAGGGTTGCTTTTTGACTATAAAAAGTATCAGCCATTAATGCAGTTAAGTGTTCGGCTGCAGCAGTCATGGCAATATTGTATTGAGGTGAACGACGTGTCAGTTCGAATTTAAAAATTTTGTTAAGAACCTTAATAAATTGATCGACAGGCATACCTTGATCTTTCATGACCTGATTCATCTTGTCATGCGCAATTCCATGCTGTGCTTCTTGTCGAATAAAATCTGCGACTCGTTTTTGTAATTCAGGGTCTTTGATTTTATCTCTAAATAATCGAACTGATTCAATGAAGTAGCGCTCTCCGTCTGGGAAAGTTAGACTCAATGCATCAAACATACGGGTTTTGAATGGATCTCCACCAAACCAAAAACGAGGAATTTCTGAGAGCTTGAAATTGAGATTCGTGCGTACGACAGGATCGACCTGATATTTTACCAATGCGTTCATCTTATTTTCATTCATCCGCTTTAGATCGTTTAAGTATGTATGGCATTGGTCTGATTGTTTTGACAGTACTTGCCATTTTTTATACATTTTACGACAAATGAAAATGAATAAAGTCAATTTTGCCTAAAGGAATAGTGCATCGTGAAAGATATTCAAATACCCAATGGATATTTCCATTTATGGCAAACATTTATTCAAGTGAAACAGCTCGATAAAGAGATAAAGACTGCATTAAATCAGGATGTTGATACGCTGAATAAGATTTTGGTAGCACCGATTGCCATGCAATCATCTTATTCTTTTTTCTTAAAACTTAACTCTCTCACGCAGGTTTATTTGAATCGCGCCAATTATATTTTTGAAATGGCTCAATATGTGAAACCTGAGCATTTTGGTGTGCTTGGATATATGGCGACACGAAGTGAGACGGTGGCGGAAGCACTGAACTATATTTTAAGATTTAGCCGCTTGGTGATTGATGGTGAAGAGATTACACCCATGCAGATTCACCAGAACGGTGAAATACTGATTTTAAGCTGGCCGTTTATTTGTGATGACTATAATTTTATCAATGAGCTGACGAATGCCATGATGGTTTCATTGGCAAAGCAAATATTAGTGCATGATACCTTTCCACTGTATAAAGTGATCATGGCGCATGAAGCTATCGCACCATTGTATGAATATCAAAAGTTCTATGGTTGTCAGGTAGAGTTCAGCCATGTTGAATATCAGTTTCAAATTCGCACGCAGGGGTTGCAGCTAAAACCCCAACAAGCAGATCCTTCACTTATGCAATTGTTGGTTCAACAAGCGGAAGAGGCGATTGCATCAAAACCCGTGCAATCGAGTCTTGATCGGCAACTCCACTTAATTATTGCTGAGTATTTGCGTATTCGTCACGAAGCGCCAAAGATTGAAGATATTGCGACAGAATTATGTTTGTCGGTGAGGACTTTGCAACGACAATTAAAAGATCGCGGAACATCATTTAAACGCATACTTGAGCAAGAGCGGATGTCACAATGTGAGCGCCTATTAAATCAGGGGCTAGAGTTAACGGATATCGCAGTGCAACTCGGTTACTCAGATCAGTCTGCGCTTGCTAGAGCATTTAAAATGTATAATGGAATAACGCTGTTGCAGTTTAAAAAACAACTTAAACAACGACCAACTCAACACCATAATCTAAGTTAGATTATGGAAATAAAAAAGGTAAGCATGTAGCTTACCTTTAAAGACTTCATTTTTATGCCAGTCTAAAATTGATTCATCTGTATTTTGGGATATCTAAAAGCAATGGAGAGTATAGCAATCACCGCTAAGATCCAGCAGTAATAAACGTTTTGGATCATTTCCATTGGCGATAATTTTGCAATTGAACACGCCAATAATAATTGTGCGCCAAACGGAATTAAGCCTTGAACAACACAAGAAAAAATATCCAACAAAGCAGCCGAGCGTTTTGGGTCAACACCATATTCTTTAGCAATTTCACGTGCCATATCGCCAGATAGAATAATGGCAACCGTATTATTCGCCACAAAGAAATTAGACAAGATCACCAGAAGGCAAATTCCGATTTCACCAGCTCTTTGCGTCCCCACTTTGAATAAACGCGTAAGTTGATAAATGCGTTGTATTAGCCACTCTAAGCCACCTTCTTTTCGCATAAGGGCAGAAATACCACCGAGTAACATTGAAAGCAATGCGACTTCAAACATGCCCAAAAAGCCATCGTAAATCGCATTATTTAATTTAAGTAGGTTAAAGTCAGGGGCTTGAATCAGACCGACGAGTCCAGACATAACAATGCCCAGCATAAGTACAGCCAACACATGTAATCGGCTAAAAGCCAAAGCAAATACGGCTAAATAAGGCAAAATCAGCCAAAAATTATAGTCATTGAAAGAAATTTGTTGCGTATCACGACTCATCACAAAATAAATCAAAATCGTGAAAAGCGCTGCTGGTACTGCAATCCATACATTGACTTTAAATTTATCCTTTAGTTCTACACGTTGGCTACGAGTTGCAGCGATAGTGGTATCTGAAATCATAGACAAGTTATCACCAAACATGGCTCCTCCAACCACAGCACCAATCGCAACAACAGGATTTATATCGGTGACTTGAGTGAAGCCAAATGCGATCGGCGCACAAGCAGCGATAGTACCCATCGAGGTTCCCATCGCGGTAGCAATAAATGCTGAAATAACAAAGAGCATTGGCAGGACAAAATCCGAAGGAATGAGAGATAAACCTAATTGTACTGTTGCATCAACACTACCAATGGCGCTACTAATACTGGCAAAAGCACCTGCCAGCATAAAGACCATAAACATTAAAATAAGATTAGGATGGCTTGCCCCACGGAGAAACTCATCTATACCTGTGTTTAATTTGCCACGATAAAGTAATACCGCAAGAATGAGGGCAGGGATAGCAGCAATGGGTGCTTTAATTTGGTAGAAGGCAAACTCAGTGCCAATCAGAGTGTGATAAATACCGCTGCCCAAAAAAATGGCTAAAAACACAATAAGCGGTAGAAGGGCAAGCGCTCGCGGAGAAGCTTTGCCTGGGGAGATTGTGGTCATAACATAAGAAATAAAAGAGTAAGCATGTATAGTATAGAACAGCTTTGGCTAATTCAGAAAAGTTAAAATGTAAGTGCTAAGCTATTTGTTTTTAAACATTTTTAATCAATAAACATAAGTTCATATAAATATTCATGATTTAGAAAAAACAGAAAAAATCGAGCTTTTTGATCATTGTTAAAAAAATCAAAACATTGATAAATATGCACTTGGAATACTTAACTGAAAAGAGTGTTTGGTGCTTTTCATCACACTCTGTTCAATGAGTAAAAAATAGCGTTACAATGGGCCGTCTTGTATTTTACAAAACCAACTCCTCAATTCTATACAATTCAAGGAAAGTACATCCCTATGTCACGTTTAGCCACACGATTTGCACAGCTTAAATCTCAACAGCGTAAGGCTCTAGTTTCTTATGTCATGGCAGGTGACCCTCATCCACACGTAACGGTTCCTTTGTTACATCAAATGGTGGAAGCAGGTGTGGATGTAATTGAACTTGGCTTACCATTTTCAGATCCAATGGCCGATGGTCCAGTGATTGCACTTGCGGCTGAGCGTGCATTGGCAGCCGGTACAAATACATTGGATGCATTGGAAATGGTCAAGCAATTCCGTGAAAAGGACACAGATACACCAGTGGTGTTGATGGGTTATTTGAATCCTGTAGAAGTCATTGGATATGAAAAATTTGTATCAACTGCTCATGACTGTGGTGTGGACGGTATTCTGTTGGTGGACTTACCACCTGAAGAAGCACAAGCGCTCGATGTTGTCTTGAAAAAGTTTGATATGGATCAGATCTTCTTGTTGGCGCCAACATCTACAGATCAACGTATTCAACATGTCGCTAATCAAGCGAGTGGTTTTATTTATTACGTGTCTTTGAAGGGTGTAACAGGTGCAGCGACTTTAGATGTGAATGAAGCTGCTCAACGCATCGAAAAAATTAAGTCGATGACGGATGTACCTGTTGGTGTAGGTTTTGGTATTAGTGATGCAGCCTCTGCAAAAGCAATCGGAAGCGCAGCGGATGCGGTCATTGTTGGTAGTGCTTTTGTTAAACCATTTGCACAGACAACTCCTGATCAAGCAGTTGAACAGGCGGTCAATAAAGTCAAGGAGCTTCGAGCAGCGCTCGATGAGTTAGTATGAATCAAGAAGTTAAATCAGGGAAAACTTTAGCACCTGCAACACCTTGGACAGATCGTTCAGTACCAGGTATTCAAATCCCTGATCAACAGCAATCGTTAAAAGCGACGTTTACTGAGCCTACGATTGAATGTCCAGAATGTCATGCTCTGGTGACTCGTACGGCGATGTCTTTCAATGCTTATGTTTGTCCTCAATGTGATGAGCATTTAAAAATGAAAGCACGTGACCGCTTAAATTGGTTCTTTGATCAAACCGCAAAAGAATTAGGTCAAGAGTTTGTTGCAAAAGACCCACTCAAGTTTGTCGATAGCAAAGCTTATCCTGTGCGTATGAAAGAAGCACAAGAGAAAACTGGCGAAACTGAAGCACTCGTGGTGATGGAAGGGCAAATCAAAGGTTTATCATTAATCGCTTGTGCATTTGAATTTGATTTCATGGGCGGTTCAATGGGTACGGTAGTTGGTGATCGATTTGTACAAGCAGCAGAGCGTGCGATTGAAACCAAACAGCCAATGATTTGTTTTGCTGCCTCTGGTGGTGCTCGTATGCAAGAAGGAATGCTTTCTTTAATGCAAATGGCACGTACATCAGCTGCGATTCAAAAAATGAAAGATGCTCGTATTCCGTACATTGTTGTACTAACTCATCCAGTATATGGTGGTGTGACCGCATCTTTAGCCATGTTGGGTGATGTGCATATTGCTGAGCCTAAAGCAATGATTGGTTTTGCTGGTAAACGTGTCATTGAACAGACTGTACGCGAAAAGCTAGAAGAGCCGTTTCAACGTGCTGAATTCTTGCTTGATCATGGTGTAGTCGATCAAATTGTTCATCGTCACGCATTACGTGATACAGTTTATCGTATCGTAGCGAAATTGATGAATTTGCCTTGAACCTCACTGCTCCACTCAGTACAGATAATTTACAAACATGGCTCGATTATTGGAGCCATGTTCACGTTACAGGAATTGATTTAGGGCTTGAACGCGTCATTCCTGTGGCTGAAAAATTGGGCGTTACACACCCGCAAGCGAAAGTCATTACCGTCGCTGGTACGAATGGTAAGGGTTCAACAACCACAACCTTAGCTTCTATTCTGAATGCTCAAGGATATCAAGTCGGTTTGTATCAATCTCCGCATATCTATCGTTTCAATGAGCGTGTAAAACTCGCAGGTCAGGAAGTTTCAGATGAGCTTCTGATCGAAGCATTTGTTCAAGTTGATCAAGCACGACGTGAATGTGATTTAAGTTTATCTTTTTTTGAAGCAACAACCCTTGCAGCTTTTGTCATCTTCAAACAACAGAAATGTGATGTTTGGGTATTGGAAGTTGGACTAGGGGGACGTTTGGATGTTGTGAATGTCGTTAATCCAAATGTTGCGGTCATTACCAATATTGGATTGGATCACACAGATTGGCTGGGTGACACCATTGAAAAAATTGCTTTTGAGAAAGCGGGTATTATTCGTCGAGATATTCCAGTCATTTTTGGTGGGCAACAAATACTTCCAACATCAATTCAGGATAAAGTCATTGCATGTAATGCGACGCTGTCATGTCTAAATCAGGATTATTTTTATCAAGCAAATGGTGATGGTAAAACTTGGACATTTTCAAGTTCAGCACTGACCTTAAAATTACCATGTGGTCAGTTGGCCCTAGATAATGTTTCTACTGCCGTGGCTGCATTATTGGTCAGTGGATTGAAAATTTCTCAAACTGCACTAGAGCAGGGCATTATTCAAGCACATTTACCAGGTCGATTTGAAATAAGGGAAATCGCAGGAAAAACAGTGATTTTCGATGCGGGACATAATCCGCATGGTGTAGAATTTTTGTTAAAGCAATTGCGAAATTATTTAGAATACAATAAACAGTACACAGAAGTTATCGCTGTGTTTTCGATGTTAGCGGATAAAGATATAGATTCAGTCGTTAATTTATTGAAAAACACGGTATTTATGTGGAAAATTGCGCCGATGGATGTGCCTCGTGCAGCACCATTACAACAATTAGAGTCAGCGCTTCAAGGTGAGACAGTACAACAGTATTCAAATGTACAGGTCGCATTTAAATCAGCACTTGAAGAAACAAAAAATAATCAGCTGATTTTGGTGTGTGGTTCGTTTCATACCTTAGAGGCGGTCTGGGAGTATTTAGAGAATGTCAATGAATAACAAACAACGCTGGATGGGTGGTGTTGTTTTATTGGGTGGTGGTGTTTTATTGGCAGCATTACTTCTAAAAGGCAAAGAAGAGATCCACCAAAATAATGTTGAACAACCGGTTGAAGCTGTTCAACAAAAAAAGAATGAACCTGAAGCAGTACAACTTCAACCTCTCACAGTTGATGTGGAAACTGAAAAGCGTTTACTTGAAGAGCAACGACGTGCTCGTGAGAAAGCTGTGGCAGAGCAAGAGGCTCGTGCTGCTGAATATTTAAGAATGCAACAAGAGGCCGAAGCTGAAGCCGCACGTCGCGCTGCTGAAGAATATGCTGCAATGAATGCTCGTCGAAACGCTGTTCAGCAAAGTTCAGACAATATTCCTCCTGAATTGGTTGAGGATGAAGCTGAAAAGCAAAAGCGTTTGGCTGAAGAAAAACGCATAGCTGAACAGAAGCGTTTAGCTGAGCAAAAAGAACAACAGGCGAAAGCCTCAGAAGAACAAAAGCGTAAAGCCGAAGCAGAAAAACGTGCAGCTGAAAAGAAAGCAGCAGAGCAAAAAGCTGCTGAGGAAAAACGTAAAGCAGAAGAGGCGAAGAAGAAAGCTGAAGCTGATAAAAAAGCTGCAGAAGAGAAAAAACGCAAAGCTGCTGAAGAAGCGAAGAAAAAAGCTGAGGCAGAAAAAGCTCGTGATCTGCTGGAAAATGGAGATCGTCAATGGATGGTTCAAGTGGCATTGGCTGCGAATGAGGCGAATGCAGATGCGCTTGCGGCTAAGCTTCGTGCCAAAGGATATAAGGTAACGAAGAGTCCAACGTCGAAAGGTATTCGAATTATGGTTGGTCCATCTAAAGATCGTGATTCGGCAGATGCGTTACGTAAGAAAATTAACAGTGATGCAAGTTTAAATATGAAATCAGCATGGGTGATTGATTGGGTACCACTGGATAAGCGTCAATAGTTTCTTGCTTTGTTTTAGAAAAAAGGATTCAAACTATAATTTGAATCCTTTTTAAATCAATGCGTTAAAGATTATAAGCCATAATCAAAAAAAGCCTATCTGAGGATAGGCTGAACGCTGAAACTTGATGGCTCGTCAAAATTAATCAAGATCAGGTTGAGGTGTTAAACGTAGATAAGGTGTCACTGCCTTGTACCCTTTAGGGAAGCGTTGTTGAATTTCATTTTCGTCTTTAATAGAGGGAACAATCACAACATCTTCACCATGCTGCCAGTTTGCAGGGGTTGCCACTTTATAGTTATCTGTTAACTGTAATGAATCTATAACACGTAAAATTTCATGGAAATTGCGACCAGTTGACGCTGGATACGTAATAATCAAGCGTACTTTTTTATTTGGATCAATGATCACAAGAGATCGGACGGTTAGGGTCTCGCTGGCATTGGGATGGATGAAATCATATAAAGTCGAAACTTTACGATCCTGATCAGCAATGATTGGGAAATTTACCGTGGTAGACTGAGTTTCATTAATATCTTTAATCCAACCATGATGTGATTCAACATCATCTACAGAGAGAGCAATCGCTTTAACATTACGTTTTTCAAACTCGTCTTTTAGCTTTGCTGTAAAACCTAATTCCGTCGTACATACGGGAGTGTAGTCGGCAGGGTGTGAAAATAAAACGCCCCAATGATCTCCTAAAAAATCATAAAAATTAATCACTCCTTCGCTCGCTTGCTGTTCAAAATCTGGAGCAGTGTCACCTAAACGTAATGCCATATATACCTCTATTTTTATCAAAACCTTAATGTATTGAAATTAATATGGAGGAAACTCTTTATAATTAAAAATAGTGTTTTTTTATTTACTTATGAGAAAAATAGATTTATTTGGCTGCCTGAGTGCAAATAAACGCTCATAAAATTGAATTTGAACGATATATATTTTTGATCAAATTTGCTACATTAACTCGCCGTTGCTCATGCGTCATGGAAAATAATCCAGAAATTTTTTGATTGCATTTGTTTAAAACCCTTGTACTTCAAATTTCTAGCACCATAATAACGTTTGAGAAAAATCATTTTGATAAGTAAGTTTTAGAGAGTCTATATGTTGGCAAGTCTGATCGGAGGAATCTTCGGTACTAAAAACGAGCGCGAATTGAAGCGTATGCGTAAAATTGTCGAGAAGATCAATGCGCTCGAGCCGACGATATCTGTGTTAAGTGATGCAGACTTATCTGCAAAAACAGAAGAATTCAAACAACGTTATAAAAACGGCGAAAGTCTTGATCGCTTGTTACCAGAAGCTTTCGCGGTATGTCGTGAAGCTGGTAAGCGTATTATGGGTATGCGTCATTATGACGTACAGTTGATTGGTGGTATTACCCTACATGAAGGTAAAATTGCAGAAATGCGTACAGGTGAAGGTAAAACCCTAATGGGTACTTTGGCTGTATATTTAAATGCAATTAGTGAACAAGGTGTTCACGTTATTACTGTCAATGATTATCTGGCGCAACGTGATGCTGAGTTAAACCGTCCACTTTATGAATTTTTGGGATTATCTGTTGGGGTGATTTACTCCATGCAGAATCCTGTCGAAAAAGCAGAAGCTTATCGAGCAGACATTACCTACGGTACAAACAACGAATTTGGTTTCGACTATCTTCGTGACAATATGGTGTTCTCGTTAGCCGAGAAAAAACAACGTGGTCTTGCTTATGCGATTATCGATGAGGTTGACTCGATCTTAATTGACGAAGCACGTACTCCACTTATTATTTCGGGTCAAAGCGAAGATTCTTCGCAACTTTATGCGGCAATGAATGCGATTCCGCCAAAGTTACATGCTCAAAAAGAAGAAAAAGTTGCAGATGGTGGGCACTTCTGGATCGATGAAAAGCAACGTTCAGTCGAAATCACAGAAGCTGGTTTTGAAGCCATTGAAAGTGAACTTATTGCGATGGGATTATTGGCAGAAGGTGAGAGTCTATATTCTGCAGCCAACTTAAATCTTGTTCATCATGTGACAGCTTCTATTCGCGCACATTACTTGTATCAACGTAACGTGCATTATATTGTCCATGACGGTGAAGTGATTATTGTCGACGAAAATACAGGTCGTACGATGCCTGGTCGTCGTTGGTCTGAAGGTTTACATCAAGCGGTAGAAGCGAAAGAAGGTTTAGAAATTCAACCTGAAAACCAAACGCTTGCAACGACCACATTCCAAAACTATTTCCGTTTATACCGTAAACTTTCAGGTATGACAGGTACAGCAGATACTGAAGCTGCTGAAATGAAAGAAATTTATGGCTTAGATGTGGTGTTGATTCCAACCCATCGTCCAATGATTCGTAAAGATCTGAATGACTTAATTTATTTGAATCGTAATGGTAAATACAATGCGATTATTGAAGAAATTAAGAAAATTCATGAAGCTGGTGTTGCACCGATTTTGATTGGTACGGCAACAATTGAAGCTTCTGAAATCTTATCGGATAAACTGAAAGAAGCGGGTATCGCACACGAAGTACTGAATGCCAAACAGCATGAGCGTGAAGCGGATATTATTGCACAAGCCGGCTCTCCACGTGCCGTGACTATTGCGACCAACATGGCAGGGCGTGGTACGGATATCTTGCTCGGTGGTAACTGGAAAGCGAAACTGGCGAAAATTGAAAATCCAACTCCTGAAGATGAAGCACGTTTAAAAGCAGAATGGGAACAAAATAACCAACTGGTGCTGAATTCTGGTGGTTTACATATTATTGGTTCTGAACGTCATGAATCTCGTCGTATTGATAACCAATTACGTGGTCGTTCAGGTCGTCAAGGTGATCCAGGTGTTTCGCGTTTCTTCTTATCGTTAGAGGATGATTTGATGCGTATCTTTGCGGGTGATCGTGTCGTCGCAATGATGCGTGCAATGGGTCTGCAAGAAAATGAAGCCATTGAACATAAAATGGTATCTCGTTCGATTGAAAATGCGCAACGTAAAGTTGAAGCGCGTAACTTCGATATTCGTAAGAACCTGTTGAAGTATGATGATGTAAATAACGAACAACGTAAAATTATTTACTCACAGCGTGATGAAATTCTGGCAGAAAGTACTTTGCAAGAATACATCGAGTCAATGCATGAAGAAGTGATGAAAGGGGTGATTGAAACGTATATCCCACCTGAATCTATTCATGATCAGTGGGATGTCCCAGGTCTTGAATCTGCATTACGCTCAGACTTTAATATTGATCTTCCTGTACAGCAATGGTTGGACCAAGATCGTCGATTAGATGAAGAAGCATTAGCACGTCGTATCACTGATGAGGTTTTACAACGTTATCGTGCACGTCGTGAACAAATGGGTGCTGAATCTGCAGCAGTGTTAGAACGAAACTTTATGTTAAGTTCTTTAGATCGCCACTGGAAAGATCATTTAGCAGCGATGGATTATTTACGTCAAGGTATTCATTTACGCGGTTATGCGCAAAAGAATCCTGAGCAGGAATATAAGAAAGAAGCATTCAATCTGTTTGTAAATATGTTAGCTGTCATTAAGTCTGATGTTGTGACAGATCTTTCATTAGTACGTTTACCAACGCCTGAAGAGCTGGCAGAAATGGAAGCACAGCAGCAAGCTCAAGCTGAAGCGATGCAACTTTCACTTTCTCATGCTGAAGTTGATGGTTTAACAGGTGAGCAAACAGTTAATACTCAAGAATTGGATCAGAATGAAGTTGAGATTACGCCACCTCAAAGCCGTAATGCACCTTGTCCATGTGGTTCTGGTTTAAAATACAAGCAGTGTCACGGTAAAATCTAAATTTCATGAAGCAGAACTTAGGTTCTGCTTTTTTTATTTTATTATAGTGCTTGGTCAGTTCATGTGAATAAGCATTGCCAATTTTCTCAGTTAATGCTATTTAATTTTGCATGATTTAATATATGGTAGCGACAATGAAAAAAATACTAAAACCGGCTTTATTTGCAGTTTTTGCTTTACCAGCTTTTGCATTTGCCAATGCTGATACGAAAACTGTACCTCTAGCGAAAGTTCAAGCAGCTGCGGGTGTTACTCAAGCACAAACTGAAGTTAAAAATGACTCCACAACGGTGATAAGTCCACGCACTGGTATTCGTTACACACTTGGTAATACAGCTGGTCGACCAATCATTCTTCAAACAGCTGCAATAGCACCAGCAACTCCAGCTACAGCAAATCGTATTGTTGCATCAAATCCAGCTCTTTCAAGTTCAAGTCAAGAAAAAGCAAAACAAGCTTTATTAGAACAAACTGTATCTAATTAATTTTAGAATTTCGTACATAAGCTAGTCTTAGACTGGCTTTATTGTTTTTAGGGATCGAGATTTATTTCAAATCATTCATTTCAATCAACCCTAATGCCTTATTCACTCGATTTTTTTTCTAATTTCTAATAAGCTTAGCCATCATTTTTTTTAATTCGGACAATCAAAAATGGCGGTGGGTGACGTATCAATGCCACAAATGCATGTGGTAAAGGGTGTAAGAATTGGCTCAGCAGAAGCGTATGTACGTTACCCAAATCGACGTGACTTGGTTGTATTTGAATTTGCACAAGGCACTCAAGTTGCAGGTGTATTTACCCAAAATGCTTTTTGCGCAGCGCCAGTACATATTTCAAAACTGCATTTGTCTCAAACAAATCCACGTTACCTTGTAATTAATACAGGCAATGCGAATGCAGGTACTGGTCCTACAGGTTTGAAAAATGCAAAGGACACTTGTGCTGAATTTGCCAAAATTGCTGGTGTAAATGAGAACGAAGTTTTGCCATTCTCAACAGGCGTAATTGGTGAACAATTACCCATGGAGCGTTTGATTGCTGGGTTAAAACCAGCATTTGAGAGTCTTGAAGATGATGTATGGCCTCAGGCAGCATCAGGTATTATGACGACGGATACTTTACCTAAGGGTGCTTCTGAACAATTTGAAATTGACGGGGTTGTTTATACAATGACGGGGATTTCAAAAGGTGCAGGAATGATCCGTCCTAATATGGCAACAATGTTGTCTTTCGTAGCGACAGACGCGCCTATTGCTCGTGAATTGGTTCAAAAACTATTAAAAACCACAGTTGAACAATCATTTAATCGCATCACGATTGATGGTGATACATCTACTAATGACTCTTGTATTTTTGCAGCAACTGGTCAAGCAGGTGGTGCTGAAATTACATCTAAAGAAGATGCTCGTTACTCTGTTGTTTTAGATGTACTTACACGTGTCATGAAGCGCTTGGCTCAGTTAATCGTTCGAGATGGTGAAGGTGCAACCAAATTTATAACTGTTTCAGTTGAAGGTGGTGCAAATACGCAAGAGTGTTGTGATATCGCTTACAGCATTGCACATTCACCTTTGGTAAAAACAGCGTTCTTTGCTTCTGACCCTAACTGGGGTCGTATCTTGGCTGCAATTGGTTATGCTGGGGTCCAAGATTTAAATGTCGACAAAATCCAAGTATGGTTAGATGATGTCCAGATCTGTAAAGATGGTGGTGCAGCGGCAGATTACACAGAAGAGGCTGGTGCTAAAGTGATGAATCAATCAGAAATTACTATTCGCGTTGATTTGGGCCGTGGTTCTGCCAAAGATACGGTTTACACCTGTGATTTGTCATATGATTATGTCAAGATCAACGCAGATTATCGTTCTTAAATAAATTAAGCCTCCCTGTTGAGGCTTTTTATTTATCAAATTTTAATGATTGGTCAAATCCAATCTGTGTGTAATTGCTTATATTGATAAGCGCTATGGATAGAGATGCAAATAATGAATGATGCAACCAATTTAATTGCAAATGATGCGAAAGCAATTGTTCAAGCTCATTTAGACCTGATTGGTGAATCTAACAATCAAGATTTAACACCAGAGTTAAAGCAGCAAAAATTTGCTGAGATCCAAGCCGAATTGGAAAAGCGTAATGCGGTATTGGTTGCTCATTATTATTGTGATCCAGTCGTACAGGAGCTTGCGGAGCTGACTGGTGGTTGTGTTTCAGATTCACTTGAAATGGCACGTTTTGGGCGTGACCATGATGCGACAACACTCGTTGTGGCTGGTGTGAAGTTTATGGGTGAAACTTCTAAAATTTTATCACCTAACAAAACCATTTTAATGCCTACTTTAGAGGCAACTTGTTCACTCGATCTAGGTTGTCCTGTAGATGAGTTTAGCAAGTTCTGTGATGCTCATCCTGATCATACTGTTGTGGTTTATGCAAATACCTCAGCTGCGGTAAAAGCACGTGCAGATTGGGTGGTAACATCCAGTTGTGCTGTCGAAATTATTGAGCATTTAGATAGTTTAGGTGAAAAAATTATTTGGGCACCTGATCAGCATTTAGGACGTTACATTCAAAAGAAAACTGGAGCGGATATGTTGCTCTGGGATGGTTCTTGTATCGTACATGAAGAATTTAGAGCACGTGGCATCGCTCAGATGAAAGCCATCTATCCTGATGCTGCAGTTTTAGTCCATCCTGAATCTCCAGAATCGGTGATTGATGTTGCTGATGCAGTAGGAAGTACTTCGCAATTGATTAAGGCTGCAAAAGAACTACCGCATGAAACAATGATTGTTGCGACCGATCGCGGTATTTTTTATAAGATGCAGCAAATGGTGCCGAATAAGACTTTGATTGAGGCTCCTACGGCAGGTGAGGGAGCGACTTGTCGTTCTTGTGCACATTGTCCATGGATGGCAATGAATGAATTGGATGGCATTTTGCATGTTTTACGACATGGTGATCAAGAAGTGTATGTTGATCCTGCTTTAGCAGAGCGCGCTAAATTACCATTAGATCGAATGTTAAACTTTAGTGCGTCATTAAAGCGTTAATATTAGTCAAAATGCTTGATAAATATACATTTGAAGTGTTTTTTTGAATTTTTTTGAAGATAGGTGTTGACGTTATCCAGCGTCACGCCTAGAATGCACACCGTACCGAACGATACATCAAACGATAAGTTGAACGGTACAAAAGCTGAGATGAATCGGAGTATAGCACAGCCTGGTAGTGCACCTGGTTTGGGACCAGGGGGTCGTAGGTTCGAATCCTACTGCTCCGACCAATTCTTCAAGGCAAAGGTTTTCCAATGATCTCGCAATCATGGGTAATGCGCCTGTAGCTCAGTTGGATAGAGCATCCGCCTTCTAAGCGGATGGTCACAGGTTCGAATCCTGTCAGGCGCGCCATTGGTCGCTTGATTTTATAGAACCAAATTTTGTGATGGTGGATGTAGCTCAGTTGGTAGAGCCCCGGATTGTGATTCCGGTTGTCGCGGGTTCGAATCCCGTCATTCACCCCAACACAAACCGATGTAATCGGAGTATAGCACAGCCTGGTAGTGCACCTGGTTTGGGACCAGGGGGTCGTAGGTTCGAATCCTACTGCTCCGACCATTTATTTCATTATAAATGGTCAGATAAAAGATACCGCGTTAAGCGGTTTTTTTATGTCTGATTTTTGCTGTTAAAAAAAGATCCTATCAGGATCTTTTTTTGTTGAGTGTTTAAGGCACGATAATAACAGCAACGCGTCTATTTTCTGCATGGGCAGCGTCAGTATTTGCAGTATTAATAGGTTGGGTTGAACCGCGACCAATGGTTTGGATATGAGCTGGGTTAAAACCCTCCTCAATAAAAATTGTGCTTACGCTTCGGGCACGGCTTTCAGAAAGTTTAAAATTATAATCTGGATTGCCAATAAGATCGGTATGACCGACGATACGGACTTTCTTTAAATTGTACTTTTGTAGTTGTGCTGCGAGATGTTGAATCTGTTCACGATTTTTTTTAGAGATTTCAGCCTGATCGAAATCGAAAAGAAGTCGTTCGGGTAGTCCCAAACTCCAACCTTCCTCTGTGAGTACGAAACCTTGTTGTTTTAACATTTTTACTTGTTTATAGCTTAAAGATCCCATACCCAAGCATGCACTTAATCCTATACAAAGAATGCTCATGATAAAAAGTTTGAAACTACGATTGAGCATAGCTATTAATCCTCAGTAAAAACTCTATTGTTGAAATATGTGCCAATGATGTTTTAGATTCTTCGCTTTGTACATCGCTTGGTCTGCTTGAGAAATTAAGTCCTCTGGGTTATGAGCTTCTTTAGCCAAAGCAATACCAAGACTAAAACTAAAATGAATTGATTGTCCGTTATATTTTAAGGGCTCATCAGAACATTTTATAAGATTTTCGGCGATCGAAATTAAGTGATCCACCTGACTGACAGGACTTAGGATAATTGCAAATTCATCACCGCTTAATCTTGCGACAAAATCATTTTGACGAGTGTTTTGTTTTAATCGTTTAGCCATCTCTTTCAACACTTCATCCCCTACTAAATGACCATATTGATCGTTAATAGACTTAAATTTATTGTTATCTATAAAAATCAAAACAGTATTTTCACGTTTATCAGGCTGATCGAAAAGGCTACACAAAACTTTATAAAAGTAATGTCGGTTTGGTAATTGTGTTAATTCATCATGTTGTACTTGATAATTAAGCTGAGTATTTTCAGACTGTAACTGATTGTGCCAAGATTGAATTTCTTCTAATAGTTGATTAAATACTGAGTTTAGATGATGAAATTCTTGAATATCATTTTTTGGAAAGCGGAGATTATATGCTTTTTGTTGACTCACTAATTGTGCTGTATGAATAATTGGTGATATAGAATTCATAATATGACGATAGGTTGCATTAACCGACCACCATAAGGCGAAAATCATAAAAAGCATACCTAAAATCAAGGCTAAGCAAATCTTGATAATGAATAAAATGATATCTTGAGAACTGCCGAATAGATGAAGCTCACCGACCAATTGTCCATTGTGGGTAACTTCAATTTGAATCGGCTTAGAAAAAAATAATCCATCAAACCAAGTTTGAAGTTCTGAATGGCGATCTATCAGTTTGCTGCTTTCAGTGATTTTAACTTTATTGCTATCCAATACTTGGATAAGGCGAATTGACTGTTGTTGTGTGTACTCGTGTAAAATATTGTCTAAAGTGTATTTATCTTGGAAAACAAGAGCAGGTTGAATGCGTTCCGCAATTGTGCGACTCACTAAGGTTAAGTTTTGATTGGCGTATGATTTCACCGTAAAAATTGAAATCGTTGCAAAAATTAAAGTGCAGATCAAAAAAGTAATCGCAAAAATTAAAAATTGTGATCTTCTAAATAGTGATTGGAGTGAAGTTAATCCAAAAAATTTATCAATCATCTGAATTACTCCATGTTCTGTGCAAGAAGTAATACACGAGGATCAACGTGGATTTTGGTTTTTGCAAGACTGTCTAAATTGACTTTAAATTTTGTAATACCTGCTTTATTGCTATAGAGACAGAAAACACTTCCAACCTCGCAATCTTCATTATTTGTTGAAAATGAGAGAATTGATTTCTTTAGTGATTCTCCGATGAGCTTTTGTTCGACTGTTGGAGAAGATTTAGAGAAAAATATAACATCACAATTGGTCTTGTTTAATTCGTGATCATGAATATTTTGTGCTTTGATCTTTGAATTTTGCTTTAGAATTATTTGATTAAACTCTGCTAATGCCACAGTGTTATCAATTAGACATAAATCTGGTTGTGGAGATGAAATTTTGGCATAGCTCAAAATAGATAGAGTCATTTGATAAATGTTCTGGTTGGAATTGGCATGGCTAAAGCTGCACATCAAAAGCAGTAGGGAGATCAATACGGCTTTTTTGATTTTAAATATAGCCATTTAGTAACATAGTTCTAGTCAGTTAAATAATAGAGACTATTCTAATCTAATTTTAATAAAGTTAAAGTGTTCGATTTTTTATCAATATCATACTGAATGATGTGAATTTGATTATTAAATACCCACTCAATACTCATAATTTAAAAAAATACTAAAATATTTAAAAAAGAGGTTGCATTGGGAGAGGAATG
>NZ_JFYL01000035.1 GCF_000632455.1 Acinetobacter sp. Ver3 | reverse complement strand
CGTGTTTTTTTATGTTTGTTAATTATTCATCAAGTATGTGCCTAGGTCACACTTAATTCAACAATATTGTCTATAATAAAACTCATTTTTGAATGTGAGCCTTAACCTCCGTGGATGTCAAAACCAAACCTCAATTGATTATTCGTCACTATACCCAAACCACTTCTTATGAAGATCGCTTCCAAGAAATGAAGCTGATGACAGAACAGCGTGACGAACAAACAGCAGATGAATTTTGGATTTTGCAGCACAATTCTGTGCTTACCCAAGGACAAGCTGGCAAACCAGAACATATATTAGTGCCTAGCCATATCCCAGTTGTTCAAACTGATCGTGGTGGACAAGTCACTTGGCATGGTCCAGGACAATTAGTTGCATATTTTATGTTTGATTTAAATCGATTAGGCTGGAATGTCCGTACTTTAGTCAGCTATGCAGAAAATGTCATGATCGATTTATTAAAAAAATACGGTATCGAAGCTTATGCTAAACCAGATGCACCTGGTGTTTATGTTGATGGTAGAAAAATTGGATCTCTGGGCTTTAAAATCCGAAAAGGTCGCAGTTATCATGGACTCTCACTTAATATAGATTGTGACCTGGAAGGCTTCCAAACTATTAATCCATGTGGTTATGCAGGTCTTGAAATGGTCAGAATCTCTGATTTGATAAATCCCTACCCAAGTTTTGATATGTTAGTTCAAGACCTCATTGCCTATCTAAAAAAAAGTGACCTGTTCAGTCAAATTATCGTGAATGATCATTAAAACTCCTTTACTTTGTCATTAGATAATTTTAGAGTATTTACTCTAAATTATAAAACTATGTGATAAGGGACAAGTGAGTGATTTCTATTAACTCTGTAAAGCCCGCGCTAGAACAAGCTTATGTCAAACTCATGCTTGACGTGATTGGCAGAGGCTTAGCGATGGCAAGTCAAGTCGATGAAGAAATAAAACAGGAAATTGCTAAATTTCCTGTCGGCTTCACGATTTCAATGGACGTTTTCAACAGTGATGCAGCATTTATTGCACAAGTGAATCCACAACATCAACTTGTCTTAATCGACCATGCATCAAAAAAACCAGATTTAACGATTACCTTTAAACATATGCATCATGCTTTTTTGGTATTTTCTTTCCAAGAAAGTACTGCACAAGCATTTGCAAATGACCGTATGATTGCTGATGGCGATTTAGGTCATGCAATACGTTTAGTGCGTTGTCTGAATAAAATGGAAGCCCTTATTCTTCCAAAATTAGTCGCTGAACTTGCAGTCAAAGAATATCCGGTCAATCTGTCATTAAAAGAAAAATTGACAGGTGCAGCAAATATTTATCTCAAAGTAGCTCAGTCATATATTAAAGGGAGTGCTTAAGCATGGCTAAACCATATTATGAATTTTTCTGTCCAGTTAAAGTGATTGCTGGTAATGCTGCGCTTGAACACATTCCATTTGAGCTAGATTCAATGGGTTCAAAAAAACCACTCATCATCACAGACAAAGGCGTACGTGCCAATGGTCTACTTGAACCAGTGGAAGCTGCTTTTGCAGCGACAGAAGTAAAAATTGGCTCAATTTTTGATGAAGTTCCACCGGACTCAAGTTTAGAAACAGTAAAAGCCGTGACTGAGATGTATCGTAACAATCAATGCGATGCCATCATTGCAATTGGGGGTGGTTCAGTCATCGACACAGCAAAAGCTGCCAATATTCTCGTCTCCGAAGGAGGCGATGATCTGCTGAAATATTCAGGAGCTCACAACCTACCTCGCCCATTAAAGCCTTTTTTTGTTATCCCAACAACATCAGGTACAGGCTCTGAAGTCACGATGGTTGCTGTGGTTTCAGATACAGCGAATAATCAAAAAATGGCATTTGCTTCAAAATATTTAATGCCTAGTGCTGCAATTTTAGATCCACGTATGACTTTAACATTACCTCCACACCTGACAGCAATGACAGGAATGGATGCAATGACACATGCAGTTGAGGCCTATACGTGTTTGGCAGCGAATCCTATCAGTGATGCTTACGCTACTGCTGCAATTAAAAAAATTAGTGAAAACTTGTTTAGAGTTTTGGAAAATCCAAAAGATGCTGATGCCCGTTTAGAACTTGCTCAAGCATCAACCATGGCTGGAATTGCATTCTCAAATGCAATGGTCGGTATTGTTCACTCCCTTGGACACGCTCTAGGTGCAGTTGCTCACTTACCACATGGTTTGTGCATGAACTTATTCCTCCCTTATGTACTTGATTACAATAAGGATGTGAATGGCGATAAGATTGCTGACCTGTTACTACCGCTTGCAGGTACTGATATCTATGCACAGACACCAGCAAATCAACGTGCAGATAAAGCTATTGCGATTATCAACACAATGCGTGATCGCATTTATGATTTAACTAAACTGCCACGTACATTACGTGAGACAGGCAAAGTTACGCAATCTCAATTAGATGAAGTTGCCGAAAAAGCGTTAAATGACGGATCTATCATTTTCAACCCTAAAGAAGCGACATTAAAAGATTTGAAATCTATCTTAGAAAAAGCTTGGTAATTTTCTCAAAATAAGTAAAGATACGCTTAAAACTAGCCTGATGTTTTTTTAGACATCAGGCTTTTCATTTGTTAGTTGTTTTAACTCATGAGTTCAATATCTTTGGCATAAATCCTGCTAAAAAAACTCGCACAAACTACTGACAAACTGCATCAATTTGGTTTAGATTGGCGCACTTTTGAAAAAACATTAGGGGGGATCGTTCGTCTCAAACGATCCTTAATTGATTTGACTGATCCTTGATCAACGATTAAGAGGATAAAGCCGTTGACTAATATAACTGGGACTCAATCGGCAGCTAAACTGCAAAAAACGCTAGGACTCTGGCACATCATTATTATCGGTTTAGCTTATATTCAGCCAATGACGTTGTTTGATACTTTCGGTTTGGTATCAGAAGAAAGTAATTTCCACGTTCCTACATCATATATTTTTGCACTTGTTGCAATCCTACTGACTTCATTGAGTTATGGTCATATGATCCGTAGATATCCATCTTCAGGTTCAGCGTATACCTATGCTCAAAAATCTATCCACCCTAACGTTGGTTTTATGGTTGGCTGGTCATCATGGTTAGATTACCTGCTCTCCCCCATGGTCAACATCATCCTTGCGGTGATTTATCTTGAGGCTTTATTCCCTGATGTCAATCATTGGGTCTGGGTCATTGTGTTAACAGCATTTATGACAGGTATTAACCTTCGTGGTGCGCGATTTGTTGCAAATTTCAACAGCTTAATTGTATTCGTACAATTAATTGTGATCGCTGTATTTACATGGATGGTCTATACCAAGCTCCAAATGGGATATAACGCGGATGGTCCAATCTCTGCTGAACAACGCTACCAACTTTGGAGTTTAGAACCATTTTGGAATGAGTTAACTTCAGTGGGTGCCTTGATCACAGGTGCAACATTACTCTGCTTCTCATTTACAGGATTTGACTCACTCAGTTCTCTCGCTGAAGAAACTAAAGATACTGAGAAAACGCTACCAAAAGCAATTTTCTTAACTGCTTTAATTGCAGGGATTATCTTTATCGTCAGCACTTACTTCATGCAGATCTATTTCCCTAATAATCCGGGATCATACTTCCAGAATATTGCAGAAACTCAACCTGAAATTTTGTTGTTGGTTGGTGGATCTTTGTTCCAGTCTTATGTGCTTGCATTTGCCATCATTACTGTTATGGCATCAGGTATTTCTGCACATGCAGGTGTATCACGCCTTATGTATGTTATGGGACGCGATGGTGTCATCAATAAGAAAATTTTTGGTCACATCAGCCCTAAAAACTTCACTCCATCATATAACATCATGATTGTAGGTGCAGTCGCATTAACCGCTGGTTTTATGGATTTAGACTTTGTCATTTCATTAATTAGCTTCGGTGCGTTAACAGCATTTAGCTTTGTGAACTTATCTGTTATCTCACGCTATGCGTTACGCGATGGTCGTACTAAAACAGCGAAAGAAATTATTAATTTCGTTATCGTACCATTACTCGGCTTTATTGCAGTATTTGCATTGTGGTTAGAGGTCGATCAAGCATCGCTTAAATATGGTTTGATTTGGGCGATTGGTGGTATTTTGTATTTAGGTTATAAAACCAAAGGCTTTAAATACCCTGCTCCACAACATGATGAGTTTAATGATCGTTAAAAATTGATTTTTTAGAAAAGGCGCTTAGGCGCCTTTTTTTATCATGGAAATTGACCAAAATGATCAAACATCAATCAAAATTTATTATTTAAAAAATAAACTCTACATCATAATATGCAGCTTTATTTCAAAATAATGAGACAAATAACACATTTAAACGCAAATACATGAAATTAAATAAAAAATGATTGGCAAAAAATTACATATTTGTCAGGATACTCATTGACCAAAAATTACACGATGTGTATAAAGAGCAAAATATTTGAGTAAAAGCTCTAATAATATTCATTACACAGGGAATGTAATAATGCGTTTGAATACACTTACTGGGGCGATTTTGGTCGCAATGTTTCCAACCGCGGGCGCTTATGCTGCAGCTATGGATCGTTCAGGCCAATCGATGAATGGCTTTTTACAGCCAGGAAACTATGTAGATTTTAGTTACTCAATTTTGGATGCTGATCTTTCAGGAACAATGAGAACTGAACCTTCGGGTCCTGCATCTGCAGGATTAAGAGACCCGAATGGTTGGAATATGCCTACAGCAGATGATATTAACGCAGGTGGGGAAATTGCGGGCTCAAATTTAAGTGATATTGCAGACACGTTCGGATTTGCAAATATTAATTTAAAATTTCAAGTGACTGACAATATTTCATTAGGTTTAATTTATGACCAACCTTTCGGAGCAAAAGCCTCTTATTCAAATTCTGATAAAAAACATTCCAGAGTCAACAGCTCAGGACGATTGCCATTAGGTGACCTTGAATCTGCGACAAAATATGGTGCATTTCACAGTGAGTATGGCAGTACAGAGGCTGAAGTATCGACAAATAGTTTATCTCTAGTCGTAGGCTTCCAACCTAATGAACACCTTAATTTTTATGCAGGCCCAGTTTATCAAACAGTAAAAGGTGATCTTAGTTTACAAGGAACTGCTTACAGTCTATTAGGTGGTTATTTATGTAATTCACAGACTAGTGGTGTAGCACTGTGTAGTACTTTTAAGGAAAAAGGTACAGGTTCAAGAGATCTTCTTGGTCGTGATACAAGAAAAGATTATCAAGGCTATAAAGCAAGTATGCCTGAAGAAGGTGCTTTTGGTTGGCTAGCGGGTGCTGCATTTCAAATTCCTGAAATAGCATTAAGAGCTTCATTAACCTACAGATCAAAAATTTCTTATTCAGTTCAAGCTGAAGAAAGTATGCCTGAAGTGATTACAGATACATTACCTATTGTACATCCAGGGTGGCATATTGTAGATAAAATTGGGGCACTTGGTACCGACTACCAATATGCAGAAGGTAAAACCTCAGCATCAACTCCACAATCAGTTAACCTTGATTTCCAATCAGGTATCATGGCTGATACATTAGCTTATATCAATTTACGTTGGGTAGATTGGTCTGAGTTCAAAATCCGTCCATACAAATTTGGAGTTTTAACTTCTTCGATTACTGAGGGACAAGGTAAAGGACCTCGTGGTTTCGACTTAATCGCTTATGAAAAAGATCAAATATCTGCAACATTCGGTATCGCAAGAAAATTAAATGAAAAACTCGCATTGACCATTATCGGAGGATGGGACTCTGGTGCAGGTGAATATGTTTCTACCTTAGGTCCATCTGAAGGTTTTTGGAGTGCAGGATTAGGTGGTCAGTACAGCTTTAATAAAAATACATTCATTCAAGCGGGTGCACGATATTTTTGGTTAGGTGATGCAAAAGCTCAATCTGCTAGTTGGTTCGGAACCGATCGCTATGATGCAGATTTTAAAGACAATACAGCTATTGGATATAGCTTTAAAATTGGTTACCGTTTCTAGAGTTTAAAAAGCACGGATTTTTCATCCGTGCTTTTTTTTAAATTAATCGACAACTAAAACCTAATTTAGTATCAATTTGATTATCTTTGAATCCCAAATACTCAATAAACCTGTTTCGATCATCCACAATTTTCTGTTCATCTATAGACATACGATGGCGATTTTTTTGCGCTAAAGAATATGTTTCATCTACAGAAGCTTGATATATATGACATAATTCAAGCTGTTTGTTACTTTTTAACACCAAATTTTTTCCTGTCCGCTCGAAATCATTTCGTTTTAACGCTGCACTCCAATTTTTCAAATTTTTGAACATTTTTGCTTTCATCTGAGCTAATGCTTGATCGATTTCCTGTTGAGTCAATGGATTAATATTATTTAAATCCGCTTGTTCTTTATTTTCATTTTGTGCCATCACTTTAGAGGTCGTCATTCCTGCACAGATGATTACTATAATTCCATAGCTGTATTTTTTAATGTTTTTAATCATACATCCCCGTATCTAATTTATTTCGATAAATTTATGTTCGTATTAGACAACTGATATTTTAAAAAAGCCATTTTAATAATGTAATAGATTGAAATATTAAGGGATTAAGGCATTTTTTTTGCATTATCAATTCACTGATTTAATTATATATTTTTGGTATTGAATTTATGAAAAAAATGTTTCCATTAGGCTGTGCTGGACTAGGCATACAAGCCTCATCATTTGAAAATCCAGTATCTCTTGAAGAACCATCAATAATGGAAAAATTCGATCTACTTGCAGAATCGAGCGTGTGGGATTTTATCGATCACATTCCGACTCATCGTGAAATGATTGATGATTACATTAAAGGGAGTCAAAAATACAATATTCCAGTTTATTCAGGTTACGGATGCTATATTTGGGGAGAACATGAAAAAATATTCAAAGAAAATATCGAGCTTACATGTGCCGTAGGCGCCAAATACCACAACATTATGCTTGCAGCAAAAGACAGTAAATTCAACTATCTTAATGATCAACAAGTTGCTGATGCCTATTTATATTTTTATGAGTATGCTCAAAGTAAGGGTATAACCATTACCTTTGAAAATCACGTAGATAATTGGTCTGAAGATTATCGCCGGGTAGAGAAAGTTGCAGCTTTAGTCAATCATCAAGGTATTCCATTTAAAATGGCGATGGACTATAGCCACTGTATTTTCAAAATCGAAAATCCAATCGAATCTTATATCTCTTTTCAACATGACCAAGAAGCCATTAGAAAGCTTGATCCTTTCAACTGCGATAGTTTTGCAGATGATTGGTTAAATCAAAATTTGGTACATTGGGGGCAAATACGTCCTGCGGTTCCAAACGGGCCATTAAATACATGGTCCCAAGAATACAGCCCATGGGAAGGTCACGGTCTTAATCGCCCTGGAAGAGGCATTCAATACCCATTTAGGCAGCCACCAAAAAATGCGTGTCCCCATGATGAATGGCATGCATATAAATTAAGCTGCACCCAAGAGGTCATTCGCAAGATGATTGACCATTATTTGGATCATGAGGATACAAATATTGAAATCATGACCGTGGATAATATTAATTTATGGTCCTATGGTTTGGGTTGGAAATATAATATGTTTGCAGATAGCTGCGACATAGCGCGCTATATTAGACAAATATATGCGGAAAGAGCATCAATTCATTATGCTAAAAAAGGGCTAAGTTCTGAGGACTTTATCAATCAATATCGCTCATAAATCATTAGAATAATTAAAAAAAAGCATTATATAGATAATGCTTTTTTTGTATCGCGAGATTTAAGCTACTGCATTCTCTTCCGCTTTTTTATATGAACGATTATACATTTCTTCTAAATGCTCCCCTACTGTACATGGTGCATATAAAGGTAATTCACCTTCTTTCAATGTTCCTGGAACTGGCTCAATCACAGCGTGATAGTCTGGTTCATAAAAAAATGGAATTGAGTAACGATAAGCACCATTTGAAAAACTATTTTTTACTCGATGTGGATTGGAGTGATATAGACCATTGGTCCATTTTGGAATCATATCACCTAGATTAACTACAAATGTTCCTTCAATTGGTGGTGCTGCAACCCACTCTCCGTCAGGCATGCACACTTCTAATCCGCCTATTTGATCTTGTGCCAAAATGGTGACTGACCCCCAATCTGTATGCGCGCCAACGCCATATGTTTCATCATCATCTCTAGGTGTAGGTGGATAACGCAACATACGTAATGTTCCCATAGGATCTTTACTAGAAGCATCAAAATAGTTCGATGGCAGATTTAACGTTAATGCCAAAAGTTGCATCAGAAAATTTGCCAGTTTATACATTTCATCGATGTACTCCTGACAAATCAATTCACATTGAGGTAATTCTTCAGGCCACTGATTTGGACCATAGTTTTGATATTTAGCGATTGCAAAAGGATGATCTTGAGGATAATTACGACCACAATAAAACCCTTCTTTATAATCTGGCTTGCCGTAAGGGTCTAATTGCTGACCATTTAGTTTATCAAATCCACGGAATCCAAAAAAATTACGTACATCATATTTTTGCTTAACGTCTTCTGGAAGCGCCAATAATTCTTTTGCTAATGCAAACTGTCGCGTCATCATTTCTAAAGGAACTGTATGATTCTTCACATAGAAAAAACCTGAATGCATCGCAGCTTTTCTCAGTTCAGCAACTGCACGTTTAGTCGCCTCACTTTCTGGTTTGTTTATATCTACGCCTGCTAAATCAATTACTGGTATTCCCATTTTTATCCCCTTGTATCAGGTATACATCTTTTACGTTTTCATTATCTTGCTGAAACTTTCGACAATTTAGGATTGACTAAAATTTGTCTTAAAAGCTAAGTCTCAAACTTAAGTTTTTTCTGGTACAACGTCTGCTACTATTTGATTCTGCTTTTGCTTAGCTCGATTAAAAATCAGATTTAGAATAATTCCAGCAAATGTCGCCGTTGTAATGCCGCCGAGATCAAGTCCACCAACCATAATCGAATAGTTCCCTGCGCCCATAATCACAGTCACTGATGCCACAATAATGTTGCCGTTTTGAGTAAAATCGACTTTATTTTCGATCCAGATTTTCGCACCAGCGATTACAATTAAGCCGAAAACAATCATTGAAGTCCCTGTCAAAATTGCGACAGGTAATGTGCTAATGAGTGCTCCAAATTTTGGTGATAATCCCAGAATAATGGCGACAATACCCGCAATTACAAAAATCACTGTAGAGTAAATACGCGTTGCCGCCATGACCCCAATATTCTCTGCATATGTAGTTAATCCAGTTCCTCCTACAGCACCAGACATAGAGGTACATACCCCATCTGCCAAAAATGCTCTACCCATATAAGGCGTAATATTTTTGCCTGTCATTTCACTTACAACTTTGAAATGCGCAAGATTTTCAGCAATAAGAATAAATGCGATAGGTAGAATCAGCAGAATTGCATTCATTTGAAATTCAGGTTGATATAAAGTTGGTAAACCAAACCATGCCGCATTTGAAACCGAGCTAAAATCGATTGGTTTACCCATTCCCATCATGTTAGCTAAAACAAAATATACAAGATACGAAACTATCAAACCCACCAATAGCAATAATCGTCTCAACATTCCACTTGTAAATACTGCGACACCACCAATACACATTGCGGTCAACAAAGCCATCCATGTATCAAACTCATTACCTGATACGGCTTTAATCGCCCCAGGTGCTAAATTTAATCCAACAATCATAATGATTGCACCAGCAACAACTGGTGGTAAAAGATTCTCCATCCATTGAGAACCCGTTTTCATTACAAGCAAACCCATCAAGGCATAGAAAATGCCACAAACCACTATTGCACCTAAGGCAATCCCAATATTTGGATTTAACCCTGAACCGGTATAGCCTGTTACAGCAATCACAGCACCAATAAAAGCAAAACTCCCCCCAAGATAGCTTGGCACTCTCCCACCTGTGATAAGGAAAAATAATATCGTGCCAATACCAGATAACAGGATCGTTAGACTAGGATCAAACCCCATGAGCAGCGGTGCCAACACTGTTGCACCAAACATGGCAAATGTATGTTGAAGTCCAAGTACAATACTTTGTCCTGCAGGCAAGTACTCGTTCATGGCAACGGGAGTTTTTTCAATATCCCCTTGAAAAGGAGTAAATTTGGAAAACCAATTCTCTTTCATCACATACCACCCCATTGGTAATGTGAGCCAATGTCGAACATCTTTAGACATTGGCTGTACAATGATAAATTCATTTCGTTTAAGTACAAATCACAGTTCGTCTATCAAATTTATCGGAACCATATATTCACTTTAACTAAGCAACAAATATACCAATTGGTCGAATTTCTAATATCTCGTTTGGATGACAGCTAGTTTAAGATCAACAAAAATCAAACCTAACACTATGTTTTATATAAATATTAAATTCATTAACAAATAAAAAATTTGACCATTTTGTATATTTTTTAAACTTTTACTCAAAAAAATTGGATTCCCGAAATATAAAATCAAATCGTATTTAAAATCATTATTTTAATTTTATTCTTAATGAATATTTCATTATATTAGCCAAGTTTTACTAAACTTTTATGCATTAAAAAAGGTCACCTTTCGATGACCTTACTGACTTAAGTTAAATCTTTAAATCCTTGTTGTCGCCATGCTTCATAAACAATCACTGCCGTAGCATTAGATAAATTTAAGCTTCTAGAATTTGGTGCCATGGGCAAACGAATCCAATGTTGCTTTGGGAACATCATACGGACATGTTCAGGTAGTCCGCGCGTTTCAGGCCCCATGAGTAAAGCAACTGGCCTATTCAGATTCGAGGTATGTGGTGTTTCGGTACCTTTGGTCGTTAAAGGATAAATCGAATCTTGATCCACACCTTGACTCGCTAGATTTTCCAGACATGCTTCAATATTATCCCATATCTGCATGCGAGCCCATTCATGGTAATCTAATCCAGCACGCTTTAACTTCTTATCATCCAGCTCAAAACCTAGCGGTTTGACCAAATGTAATTGTGCTCCTGTATTTGCACATAAACGGATAATGTTTCCTGTATTTGCAGGAATTTCTGGTTCGTATAAAACAACATGAATCACAATAATTTCTCAACTTTATAGCAGACTTTTACAGTTCGTCTTGCCATTTCAACTGTTCTCTTAATTTCACCACCTCACCAATAATGGTCAAAGTTGGCGCCTGAATTTGATTTTCTAACACTTTCGAAGCGATATCTGCCAAAGTCCCCACAACAACTTTTTGTTCTGGTGTCGTACCTTTAGAAATTAAAGCAACAGGCATGTCTGCTCGTTGACCATGTTGAATAAGCTTTTCACAGATTTTTTCTAATCCAACAAGCCCCATGTACAGTACCAATGTTTGGTGTTCATACACGAGTTCATTCCATGGAAGTTCAGGAGAACCTTCCTTCAAATGTCCAGTCAAGAAGCGAACACTTTGTGCGTAATCACGATGAGTTAAAGGGATACCCGCATATGCTGAACACCCTGATGCTGCGGTAATTCCGGGAACGACCTGAAATGAAATTCCTGCCTCATAGAGTTCTTGAATTTCCTCACCACCTCGCCCAAAAATAAAAGGATCTCCTCCTTTTAAACGGCAGACACGTTTGCCTTCATTCGCATATTTCACGAGTAAAGCATTAATACCTTCTTGTGGAACAGCATGATTTGACCTTGCTTTACCCACATAGATTTTTTCAGCATCCCGGCGGCATAACTCCATAATAGCACCAGAAACTAAACGGTCATAAATCACAACATCTGCTTGTTGCATCAACCTTAAAGCTTTGAGTGTGAGAAGCTCGGGATCACCTGGACCTGCCCCAACTAAATAAACTTCACCTTTGGGTTTGTTCCATTCTATTAAAGACTGATGAATAATTTTTTCTGCTTCAGCCAGATTATTATTAAATACACGCTCTTTGAAAGGTCCAGCATACAGCTCTTCCCAAAAGATACGGCGTTCATCAGGATTTTTAATTTTTTGTTTTACACGTTGTCGCCATTCACCAGAGATTTTAGCTAATGTTCCGATTCCATGGGGGATTACAGTCTCAAGTTGAGTTCTAATCTGTCTGGACAATACTGGGGATGTCCCATTACTCGCAATTGAAATAACAAGTGGAGAGCGATCAACAATTGCAGGGACCATAAATCGGCAATGTGGTGGATCATCAACACTATTCACCAATACATTTAAGTTTTCACATTCTTCAAAAACTTGTTGATTCACTAAAGGCTGATCTGTGGCAGCAATCACTAAACGGTAATCGTTTAATTTTAAATCGTGATCTTCAAAATGAGCTTGAATATATTGACCAGAGCTTTTCTCGACAATTTCTAAAAGTTGCGCCTCAATCTCAGGTGAAATAACCGAAATTTTTGCTCCTGATTTTTGCAGTAACAGTGCTTTGCGATATGCAATATGCCCTCCACCGACAATCAAACAAGGTTGCTGCTGCAATTTTAATGAAATTGGAAAAATATCCACTGAATCGATCCTCATATGCCTACTATATTTTAGCACCTTCTCCACGACTCAAGCTGCTTAAAAGTAAGCAAGTGGTAGCTTTTTTAACAGATGCATATCGATGAAGGGACCTAAAACGGATAAAACTTGAACTCTATTTGGATAGTCAAAAATCCTGCTGATGCCGATGATAAGTTCAACAGTAAAGGAGATTATCGAGATGGCTGGTTCATATATTGATGTACATTCATCAGCAGGTTCGTTTAAAGCATATCTTTCAGTACCTGAAGCAGGTAAAGGTCCTGGTCTTGTGTTATGTCAGGAAATTTTCGGTGTTAATGAAGTTATGCGTCAAAAGGCAGACTTTTTGGCTGAAGAAGGTTATACCGTTATTGTTCCTGATTTATTTTGGCGTATTCAACCTAATGTAGAACTCGGTTATACCGAAGAAGACTTTCAAAAAGCATATGACTTATATACTCAATTTAATCAAGATCTGGGTATTGAGGATATCAAATCTACAATTGAAACACTCAAATCCCTTGAAACAGTTGATCAAGATGCAGGTACTGGATTGGTCGGATACTGCCTAGGCGGTAAATTGGCATATCTCGCAGCTTGCCGCATTCCAGATTTAAAGTGTTCTGTTTCTTACTACGGTGTAGGAATCGAGCAAAACCTAGAAGAAGCAGTCAACATTCAATCCAAACTGGTTCTTCATTTTGCTGAACAAGATCAGTTCTGTGATTCTAACACTCGTGATCAAATCCTACTTGCTCTGCAAAACAACTCAAAAGTCGAAACATATATTTATCCAGATGTTGATCATGCTTTTGCTCGCCCACAGAGTATGCATTATCACAAGCCTAGTGCACTCATGGCACATGAAAGAACCATTACAGCTTTACGCAAAGCAATAGGACCAAATTACGACCTTGCTGCGCTATGGGAAGAGCATGTTCGATTTGAATTTGACACTCGAAATGTTCCAGACACGATGGCAACAATGGTGGCAGAGCCTTATGTCAATCACATTCCAACATTGACAGGTGGCGTCGGCTACAAGCAATTAGCTCGCTTCTATCAATACCATTTTGTTCATAACAATCCAAAAGATATGAAACTAACGCCTATTTCACGAACTGTAGGCGCAACTCAAGTCGTTGATGAATTCATTATGAGTTTTACTCATGATGAGGAAATTGATTGGTTAATTCCTGGAATTAAACCGACGGGAAAATATGTAGAGATTCCAATGCTCGGCATTATCAAGTTCCGTGGACCGAAACTATGTCATGAGCATATCTATTGGGATCAGGCAAGTTTACTGGTGCAAATTGGCGTATTAGATCCAACTGGACTACCTGTTGCAGGTGTTGAAACTGCCAAGAAACTTTTAGATGAAACTTTACCCTCAAATGAACTGATGCCAACTTGGCCATCCAGTGAAAATAAACCGATTGGCGAATAAAGGAACTCATTCTGACAATCAGAATTAAGATGAAGGATTATGATCATGTTAAATGAAATGACACCTGTAATACAGTTGGAGCAACGCTCGTTACGCCAACTCTTAGGTCAGTATGCAACTGGGATTACAGTAGTAACTGCATTAGATTCAAATCATAAAAAAATTGGAATGACAGCGAACTCATTTACTTCTGTATCGCTTGATCCACCTTTAATTTTATGGAACATCGCAAAATCTGCGACACATTTCGAAGATTTCAAACAGGCAGAATATTTTGCCATCAATATCTTGAGTGAAGATCAGTATCAAGAGTCTAAGCATTTCTCAAAATCTTCTGATGACAAATTCGAAGGCTTAGATGACGTTGATGAGTATATGGGCATCCCCATTCTAAATAAATCCTTAACCACTTTTGTTTGTCGTCAGTATGAGCTTCATGAAGCTGGGGATCACTACATTATTGTGGGACAAATTGAAGCCTCCCGTAATCAGCTTGGAAATCCATTGGTGTTCCATAACGGGCAATATAAACAAGCAAATCTTCATCAAGCATTTGCTGGTGTATAGCGAATTCACGAAATTTAAGGACTTTTTAAAATGAATCAACATCACTTTTTCAATGATAATCGCTTTCTACTCGGCTCATTTGCTTCTAACTGCTCAGGTGGAATGACCATTTCAACTCTTGAAGATCGATGGAGTGCGAGCTGGGAAAAGAATCTCGAACTTGGAAAAATGCTAGATGAAGCTGGTATCGACTTCATGTTACCGATTGCTCGCTTTACAGGCTATGGCGGTGAAACAGACTTTCAGGGAACAATTTTAGAGACCATGACTTGGGCGGCCGCATTATTGGCTTTAACCAAAGACATTACAGTTTTTGCGACAATTCAGACTGTCCCCAATCATCCAGTTGTAGTTGCCAAGCAGATTGCAACGCTATCTGAGATTAGTCAAGGTCGTATTGGACTCAACATTGTTGCAGGCTGGAATAAACCTGAATATGAAGCACTCGGTCTACATTTACCTGATGATCACGAAACTCGTTATGGTTATGCACAAGACTGGTATGACTTGATTAAAAAAGTATGGACCAGTGAAGAAAAATTTGATTTTGAAAGTAAGTTTTTCAAAACCAAAGGAACTTATGGAAAACCAAAACCACTTGTACATCCGCCTATCTTCAATGCTGCTGGTTCAAAAAATGGACGTGAATTTGCCGTTAATAATGCGGACTTTCTTTTTACACCAGCTTCAGACTTGGGCAGAAGCAAGATTGAAATTGATGAGCTTAAACAATCAGGTCGCGACGTAAACAGAGAAGTCAATGTAATGACCTTCTCCCATGTCATTTGCAGACCTACACAAGAGGAAGCCAAAGCAGAATGGGATCGTCAATTAAACAATGCTGATACTGTCGCCGTTGACAATCTGATGAGCTTAATGTTTGCACATGCTCAAAGTTTCCCAAAAGAGGTTCAACAATCCATTCGTGATGCAATGAGTGTAGGCCATGGTGGCTTTCCATTAGTCGGTACACCTGAACAAGTCGCGCAAGGTATTTTAGATTTACATGAAGCTGGTTTTAGAGGAACGACTCTTTCATTCCTCGATTATAGCCGCGAATTTCCGTATTTCCGTGATCATGTTTTACCAATTTTGGAAAAGCATAATATTCGTTAATCCACCACTTAAGCCGACAGTTTCACTGTCGGCTTATTTATTTTAAGAGGGAATTTAGCTGTGAATTATATTTTAAAGGGGTTATTCACTGGATCAATCTGCTTTGCATTAGGCACTGCAGTTCAAGCGGCAAATTGGAGTGATACTTCACTGGCTGTCAGTTATGGTCAAGATTTCTCAGAACCATTTAAAGACGGTGATTTTGACAAGTATATTTTTAGTCTTGTACACCTAAGCGGCTATAAATATGGCACCAATTTTTTTCAACTCAATATGCATCAATCCTCAGCTGAACCAAATGCAAACAAAGCTTCTGGTCGAGGAGCTCAAGAGGCATATGCAATTTATCGTCATACCTTAGATATCCCAAGTATCACGCAACACAAACCGAATGATTCTAGTTGGTTCAAGACATATGGTTTTACAGTAGGTTTTGACTGGAATACAAAGAATGATGATTATGGTTCAAATCGACAAATGTATGTTGCTGGTCCAAGTGTTACATTAAATACACCAGGCTATCTTAATCTCAGTTTGCTAGGCTATTACGAGAGCAATGATGCTAATGTACTGAGTAAAAAATATACCTATGATCCTTACTTAGCACTTCAAGTGCTTTGGGATTTTCCTATTATGCAATCGAATTGGAATTATCAAGGCATAGGTGTTTGGATGAGTACCAAAGGGAAAGATCCTTTTGGTGAGCCTACCGCCAGTGAAATCTTTGTAGACATGTCTTTAATGTATTCTTTACTTAAAGATAAATCTGCCAATCAACCAAAATTGAAAGCTGGGATTGCTTATCAATACTGGAAAAATAAATATGGTAATGATGCATCTGGTGTTGCTGGTTCAGGAGCGACCGCGAGTAGCCCTATGTTACGTGTCGCTTACCACTTTTAAATAACATATCAAATTAATCTAATTTAGTACCAAAAGAGTATTTTTATATTCTACTATTTTAGATTAATTTATTTATTTGAGATAAAACAAAAAAAGCAAAATCATGGATTGATTTTTGCATAAGTAATGATAAGCAAGCTAAGGATAGAGGTATTTATGTATAGCCAGCAACACAGGTCTATTTCTACGATTCAATCACATACGCAGAATATTCATGATGCCAACCATTGTCTTGATTTAATCATTGGCCCACATGATTTAGTCGATTTTAATCAATATGAACCATTGGATTTTAGTTTTAATGGATCGCAAATCGGTCGTATGATTATTGGGGATTTAACATATGGTAAAGATGTAATTTTCAAAACGCATACGCATGAAAATATGAACCACTTTTGTATAACGCGCCCTAAAAATGGGCGACCACTATTTAAAAAAGATGGTCAAACTTTTTACGCCTGTTATGATCAAGCATCCATTGTTTCACCTGAAGATAAATTTGAACTAATTATTGACAAAGACTGTGTGCAAACATTCATTTCTTTTTCAAAGACTTTTGTTGAAAAAATACTTTCAGATTTAATTTCTCAGCCAGTTACCGAACCTTTGGTATTTCAAAATGTGATGGATCAAAACAACCCGAAAATTAAAGCATGGTGGGATTTAATTGACAGTATTAAAAATTTCACAAACAATTTTACCAATACTTCATTTTTTCAAGAAATGCGCTCAGATTTTGAATATATTATCGTGAAGTCATTATTATTATCTCAACCCAATAACTATAGTGATTTAATTTATAAAAATACTTTAGATTATCCTGACTTCTTTACTCGCTTATTAGAATTCATACAAAAAAAATATACATCAAAAAATTGAAATTTCAGATTTAGAATATGCATCTGGATTAAGCAAAAAAAAGCTGAATACAATTTTCAAAAAATATTTAAAATGCAGTCCAAATGCTTATATACGCCATTACCGACTTAAATGTATTTATAATGAAATTTCACAGTCTACGCATAAAATTAATATTACTGAAATTGCTTATAAATGGGGTGTTACACATTTAGGTCGTTTTTCACTTGAGTATAAAGATGCATTTGGGGAAAAACCGAGTGAGACCTTAAAAAAAATTATTGAAAGGCAAACAGGCAGTGCTCAACTCATTCATTAAAACACTAAAAAAAAAGCTAACTCAATTGAGTTAGCTTTTTTGTGTTTTATCGATTAATCGATAAAATTTTGTCCACCCATATAAGGACGTAAGACTTCAGGAATCTCAATCGAACCATCTTCACGTTGATAGTTTTCCATCACCGCAAGCAAAGTACGACCAACTGCTAAACCTGAACCATTCAAAGTATGAACAAACTCTGTTTTCTTTTGATCAGCACGGTAACGAGCTTTCATACGACGAGCCTGGAAATCCCCCATGTTTGAACACGATGAAATTTCACGATAGGTATTTTGGCTTGGTACCCAAACTTCTAAGTCATAAGTCTTCGTTGCACCAAAGCCCATATCACCACCGCATAGGATGATTTTACGATATGGCAATCCAAGCGCCTGTAAAATACCCTCAGCATGCCCTGTCAACTCTTCCAATGCTTGCATAGAGTCTTCAGGTTTAACAATTTGAACCATTTCTACTTTGTCAAATTGGTGCTGACGAATCAAACCGCGTGTATCACGACCATAAGAACCAGCTTCACTACGGAAACAAGGTGTATGAGCAGCATATTTTAACGGTAGACGCTCAGGATCAATAATCTCATCACGCACAAAGTTAGTCACAGGTACTTCAGCAGTTGGGATCAAGTAATATTCTTTGTCACCTTGAAGCTTGAACAAATCTTCTTCAAATTTAGGCAACTGACCAGTTCCACGTAATGAATCAGCATTTACTAAATACGGTACATAAGCTTCTGTATAGCCATTTTTCAATGTATGTGTATCTAACATGAACTGCGTTAGTGCACGTTGTAAACGTGCAAGCGGACCCTTGAGCACACTGAAACGAGTACCTGTTAACTTAGTCGCTGTTTCGAACTCGAGTCCACCCATCCACTCACCAAGATCAGTGTGATCTTTAATTTCAAAGTTGAATTCACGAGGCGTACCCCATTTTAAAATTTCAACGTTGTCATTCTCATCTTTGCCCTCTGGCACCGACTCATGAGGTAGGTTTGGAATAGAAAGTGATTTTGCTTCAATTTCAGCTTGTAGTTCTGTTAACGCAAGCTCAGCGGCTTTAATTTCATCTCCGATCGCGCTCATACGAGCCATGATTTCAGAGGCATCACCACCTGCTTTTTTGATTTGACCAACTTGTTTAGCACCCGAATTACGTTCTGCTTGTAAAGCTTCAGTCTTAGACTGAATTTCTTTACGACGAGCCTCTAAAGATGCCCATTCTTCTACGTTGAGTTGCACGCCACGTTTAGCTAAGGCTAAATTTACAGCCTCTATATTATTTCTAAGTAATTTCGGGTCGATCATGGTTAATCTTTTCAGGGAAAAAAACTGCCTATAGTGTAAGCGCTTCGTTGAAAAAAATACAGTCGAAGCGCTGACAGCTGAAGCTTATTGAATCAAATTAAAATAGAGTCAACTACTCAGCAGTGAGTTTGGGTAGGTTTGGAAGATATTCTGACTGTATCAAACCATTCACACTCACATAAGGTAAAGTGAGTTCAGACATTCCTTCAGCATAGGACGCGAGTTCATACAGCGGATAAACAAAGACGATACCATCAACTCCGTAATAGAAATTGTCACTTAATTCGAGTTTATCTTGTTCAATATTGTGATCTGTAAGCCACATACTATTAGCACTATAAAGTGTTTCTAATAGCTTTTTATTTTGACCTTTCACAATTAAATCTTGTAGTGCTATTCTTTTTTTAGTTTTTAAATCGAAATGAACATATTCTTTGTGGTACATCCCATGTGCTGCACCAGCAGGATATACATAGCTCAGATATTCAAAACTCGCTATATTCTGATGTTGACTTAAATAACGTACCACAGTCTGACTCTGACTCAACTTCAGCGGATCCACAGTAGTTGTCTCTGTGTTCTTAGTAGCCGATTGGAATGGTATAGGGTCTGCTTTTTCAATTCGATTTTTAAAATACGTATTAATCCACGGATGATTAGTTTCAACCGTTTGGAATGAATATTCTGTACACTCTGCCTCATCGCATACTTGCTTCTGTTTAGGCTTTAATTCGACGTTCTTCGATTCGATATACCAAGATTCTGATTGTTTTGCTTGCGCAGCAGTCTCATTGCTTTTTTTAGTTTCTGCATCAGATTTAGGCTGACAAGCGCCTAACATGATCATTGATGCACAAATAACACTCAATTTTCCAAACCGATTCATGTGTTTTAGCATATAGCCTCCAATAAAAATGAGTGTTTAACACAGAGACTATAAATTCTAGCAGACATCAATTCAGTTGAAATTTGTAGTTAAAAAAAGCAGCGATAAACGCTGCTTTTATATTATTGGTCAATAATGTCTGTGCCTTTAGGCGGTGTAAAGTTAAATGTTGAATCCGGAATACCTGCATTCACTTTCACATTACTAAATTTAACGTGTGTAGTTTGTCCTAATGAATCTTCTAAAATCATTAAGCTTGGCGCTTTATTTGCACCGAAACTAATGGTCAGACTCTGAAAGGCACCATCTTTCTGCTTAGGATATAACGTGTAATAAGTTTTAGCTTTATTTGGCTGTGTTACACGATATGACTGCATAATTTGGTTGGTATTACCAGACAATAATAATGCTGGTGTATTGGCAACTTGCTCATCCATATTTTGACGAATTGCCTGCTGTAGATCTGGGTCATAGATCCAAATCATCTTTCCAGAAGTCACAATTGTTTGTTTTGCTGGTGCTGTAGTTTCCCAATAGAACTTACCTGGACGAGCAACTTTCATCACCCCAGTAAAAGTCTGATTCATATGTTGAGCACTCAAACCTTGTTTTTGTGGTGCTTTACTAGATTTAGTTGCTTTCGTTGTTTGTTCAAAATTTGCCGTTAAACTTTTTATTCCGTTTAATTGACGAACCAAGTTTGCGGTCGCTTGTTGCTCCGAAGCAGCCACTGGCGCTGCGAAAACTTGAGTGCTTGCGACTGGTGCCATCATTGCAGCACTCATTGTAATTGCACCAATCGTTTTACGAAGCATTGTCATGATCCCACCTTTTGTTATTGATCATCATTTGATATGGAGTCATCTTAAACCAAATTTGATCGCTAATAATTGAGAAAATAAGAACTTTTGTATTGTTATTTAGCTAAATTGTTGAAAATGCTTCATCATGATGAAGATTCACTTCAGTTCAAAAACTTTCTTTCAGATATAAAAAAACCCACTCAAGAGTGGGTTTTTTGGTTATGCCTGATAAAACTTATACAGTTTCAACAGATACATAACGACGGCCAAATTGACCTTTAACTTCGAATTTGATCACGCCATCAGCGGTAGCAAATAAAGTATGGTCACGCCCCATACCAACGTTAGCACCAGCGTGGAACTCTGTACCACGTTGACGAACGATAATGTTACCAGCAGTCACAGCTTGACCACCGAACATTTTAACACCTAACATTTTAGGATTTGAGTCACGACCGTTACGTGTCGAACCACCGGCTTTTTTAGTTGCCATGTCTATTTACTCCTCGTAATTAGCCTGAAATAGCTGTAATTTTCAACTCAGTGAACCATTGACGGTGACCTTGTTGTTTACGATAGTGTTTACGACGACGCATTTTGATGATGCGGATTTTGTCGTGACGACCATGGCTAACTACTTCAGCAGTTACTTTAGCACCAGCAACAACTGGAGCACCAATTTGAATGCTATCACCGTTCACTAACATTAATACGTCATCAAACGTAATAGTAGAACCAGTTTCAGCTTTCAATAATTCAACTTTAAGGGTTTCACCCTCAACAACACGGTGTTGTTTACCACCGCTTTGGATTACTGCGTACATAATGTACTCCAACAGGCCCGTGTCGTCGTGCCGATAAAGGAATATATCGATCTTAAAACGAACGCCACTGGGGGTTATTCAAGGGCAAAGATTTTAAGTGATAATGAAATAAACAACAAGGTCTTTTGTCTAAAAGTTAACTTTCATCCCGAAATATCTATTTCTTACATGAAAATAACAATTTGCTGATTGATTAAACTATATTTATTCACAAAATGAACTACTTCTAATATCAAATAACGTATCAAGTTTTATTGGTATTATGAAGATTAAATCACAAACATGAATAGAAACTGAACAACTTTAAGAAAATCATGCATATTCATGTGGCAAAGCGACCAAAACTTTCACTTAAATTGTTACACTAGCTGAGTAACATCTACTGTTTGTATAAGGACTTCATTGTTATGGCCATCGATTTTAAGCAAGACATTCTCGCACCTGTTGCTACAGACTTTGCTGCGATGGACCAACTTATTAATGAAGGAATCAGCTCTAAAGTTGCTTTGGTGATGTCAGTCAGCAAACATGTGGTTGAGGCAGGTGGTAAACGCATGCGTCCTATTATGTGTTTATTGGCTGCTCGCGCTTGCGGTGAAACCAACCTAGAGCATGCCCAAAAGTTAGCTGCAATTATTGAAATGCTGCATACCGCTACACTTGTACATGATGATGTCGTAGATGAGTCTGGGTTACGCCGTGGTCGTCCTACAGCGAATGCAACATGGAATAACCAAACCGCTGTCCTCGTTGGAGACTTCCTCATTTCTAGAGCGTTCGATTTGCTCGTAGATTTGAACAATATGGTGTTATTAAAAGACTTCTCAACAGGAACATGTGAAATTGCTGAAGGAGAAGTACTTCAACTGCAATCTCAACATCAGCCTGAAACCACTGAAGCGACGTATTTAGACATTATTCACGGCAAAACATCTCGTTTGTTTGAATTGGCGACTGAAGGCGCTGCGATTCTTGCCAATCAACATCAATATCGTGAAGCACTCAGAAAATACGCAGGTCATTTCGGGAATGCATTTCAAATCATAGATGACATACTCGATTACACCTCTGACGCAGAAACACTTGGTAAAAATATTGGCGATGACTTAATGGAAGGTAAGCCAACACTGCCACTGATTGCTGCTCTACAAAAAACTTCTGGTGCAGAGCACGATATTATCCGTCGTAGCATCACTACAGGTGGGACTGAACATTTGGATCAAGTGATTCAGATTGTTCAAAACTCTGGTGCACTAGATTACTGTCGCGAACGTGCTGTTGAAGAAACTACAGCAGCTCGTGAGGCATTGTTACAACTGCCTGAAAGTATTTATCGTCAAGCGCTTGATAATTTGGCGCAATTAGCATTAGATCGAATCCAATAAACTTCAACTAAAAAAATTTGCGTATGCATATAAACTTTAATGATCTTTTTAAACAAATGCAGGAGCAACTTGACCATCATCAAGCTGCTCCAGACGAAAACATACTCATTGAACTCGTTAATCGCATCCGTCCATCAGACAGTTATAACCTAGAAGAAATTAATCAAAAATTTCAGGCGTTGATACAAGCGTTATTAATTACGCCGACTGCTGCCACCACTTTTCAAGCCTATATCGTTCATCTGATCAATCGCTATAAACAAACCACTATTTATGCGGACAGTGGGATTCTTTCTCTAGATGGTTTTTGGAATCAGTTGGGTCAACGAATGGGAGCGCATGTTCTTCCCCTTTTGACCGATGAAACTGATCTAAAAGATTTAGTCTTCCGTGTCTTTCATTTACGTAGCGATAAATATTGGCTAGAAAATATTGAAGATCAGCAATGGATTCAGTTTTTTCAGATTGTCAATCAAAGTAATGGCAGCTTAGATGCAAAATTTGGCATCAAACGCGACATGATTAAAGCCATTACAGTTTTATCTTACCGTATCAGCGGTATTGGACTTTATCCTGAGTTTATTAATGCACAACCAGAACTGACTGAATATGAGTCACCTTTTTTGGTGCAGAATCGTGAAATCATTGAATTTATTGAGCTATACAAAAAACATTATAGTGAAGCTGATGATCTTACTGAAATGGTCGTACCCGACGCCAACCAGGCTTTGGTGATGATCGAGCAGTGTCGCGATGTTGTCTTAAAGATTCGTCGTGCTACGAAAAGAATTGGGGTGAGTTTAAGTCTCACTTATTTATTGTCTTTGCTTGAGCAATGTTTAGATCGTATTGAACTATTACTGAACTTATTGACTGAAACTGGAAAAGTTCAATACTTAGCACTCGCTGAGTTATGTCAAGATTTAGTTGCGGCTCACTATGAGGAGCGAAGTGTTCGAGAGCTTTTAAAAACAAACAGTGAATTAATCGCATTACAAGTCACTGAAAATGCTAGTAAAACAGGCGAACATTATGTAAGTACCAATAAAGCTGGTTTCTTCAGTATGTACAAATCAGCCGCAGGTGCAGGCGTCATTATCGCTATCATGGCGACCTTGAAGATTCTCACTGCGCGCATCGCCATGGCACCTATCATGCAAGCCTTCGCGTATAGCATGAACTATGCATTAGGTTTCATGTTAATCCATGTACTGCATTTTACCGTTGCAACCAAACAACCTGCTATGACTGCAGCTGCCCTAGCCGCGACAGTTCAACAAAAGAAAGGGTCTCGAACTGCACAAATCGCAGAACTTGCTGCGCTGATTATCAATATTATCCGTACGCAGTTTGTCGCTATTCTCGGCAATATTTCCATTGCAATCCCGGTTGCAGCATTGATCACCATGATGTGGCCGTTGATTTTGGGTGAACAATTACTCAATCACAGTAAAGCAACATATTTACTTCATAGTTTAAATCCTTTTACATCCCTCGCAGTACCACATGCAGCTATTGCAGGTGTATGTCTATTTTTATCTGGTTTGATCGCAGGTTACTTCGACAACATGGCAGTGTATCGTAAAGTCGGACCTCGCTTAAAAGCACATCATCGCTTAAAAAACTGGCTAGGTGCTGACAGACTAGAAAAGTTTGCAAACTATATTGAACGTAATTTAGGCGCACTAGCCGGGAATTTCCTGTTCGGAATCATGCTAGGCAGCATGGGGACAATTGGCTTTATTCTTGGTCTGCCTTTAGATATTCGTCATATTGCCTTTGCTTCAGCAAACTTTATGCAGGCCCTATTGAGTATCAATGGCACGCCTGAAATAGGGCTCATTATTGTTTCATTCCTTGGTGTATTATTAATTGGTTTGACCAACTTATTTGTCAGCTTTAGTCTCACTATTATCGTGGCATTACGCGCACGACGTGTTCGTTTTGAACAATGGAAACCTCTGGCAAAATTAGTATTTACTCACTTTGTTACACGACCAATGGACTTTTTCTGGCCCCCAAAACAACCTTTAGAGGTCGAAGATCCAATTTCACCAAAGAAATCTTCTCATTAGATATTTGTGTTATTTTTTGTGCTAAAAATAAGATGCACATTGTAATGAAATTACTATAAATTATGCTTTTACACTGACTTGAAAAAAAGTGTACTGGCGAGTACACTTTGACGCATTCATGCAATAAATGTATGCCACTATAATATAACTTAGGTTATTTTATATGCCTTACTTACTGATTTTAATAGGTTGTTTAGGAATAACGATAAGTAGTATAGGAATCTATATTCCAACGATACAACAGCTCGATCTCACTGCTGTTTCATGGATGAGTCAACACCGCAATCCCCTCATAGATGGAATTGCGGTTTTATTGTCTCATGTTGGCGGTTTACCGATCATGCTGATGTGCGTGGCGATTTGGACCTTACAGCAATGGCGATTAAAACAATATGCTAACTGTCTATTTATCTCACTTGGTCTCGTTGGTGGTGCCTGTCTTGGCTGGTTACTCAAATATGCTTTCGACCGACCTCGTCCAAATGCAATTTATCAAATCGTTGAAACTTATGGAGCCGCATTTCCAAGCGCACATAGTCTCTATGCAGCAGTGATTGCTGGTTTGATGATCATGATCTTTCGAAACCATCATCAAAGTAGAATCATTTTCGTCGCTGCCTGTATATGGTTTGTTGGCATGGGTTTTTCACGGGTTTATCTCGGTGCTCATTACCCGACAGATGTTGTTGCAGGTTGGAGTATTGCGTTGATATGGCTGACTATACTGTGGTTAGTCCTATCACAACGGATAGCAAAGCAAACAATTATTTTTAGAGAAAAATCTAACGAGGTGGAATAATGATGTCGGCAAAGCTTTGGGCCCCTGCCCTCACTGCTTGTGCTCTTGCAACAAGTATTGCACTTGTGGGTTGTAGCAAAGATCCAAAAGATGCAGAGCAAGCCGCTGCACAACAGCAAATGCCGCCAACTGAAGTTGGTGTCATCGTTGCTCAACCACAAAGTGTTGAACAAACTGTCGAGCTTTCGGGTCGAACTTCAGCCTATCAAATTTCTGAAGTACGTCCGCAAGCAAGCGGTGTGATTTTAAAGCGTCTGTTTGCTGAAGGTAGTTTTGTGCGTGAAGGACAACCTCTGTACGAAATTGACGCAAATACCAACCGTGCGAACCTAGACAGTGCAAAAGCAGCCTTAGTTCGTCAAAAAGCCAATCTCAATGCGCTTCAAGTTAAAGCTGACCGTTATCGCCAACTTGTCGGTATCAATGCTGTGTCTAAGCAAGAATTTGATGATCTACAAGCACAAGTAAAATTGGCACAAGCAGATGTTGCAGCTTCAGAAGCAGCGGTGAAAAATGCGCAGATTAACTTAGGTTATTCTACTGTTCGCTCACCAATTTCAGGGCAATCAGGTCGCTCTAGTGTGACTGCAGGTGCATTGGTAACGGCTAATCAACCTGAAGCATTGGTAACAATCCAACAGCTTGATCCAATCTATGTCGATATCAACCAATCAAGTGCTGAGCTTCTTCGTTTACGTCAACAGTTAAGTCAAGGCAGCATCGACCGCAGCAACAATACTAAAGTTCGTTTAAAACTTGAAGATGGCAGCATCTACCCTATTGAAGGTAATCTTGCATTCTCTGATGCAAGTGTAAATCCAGAAACAGGGACAGTTACCCTACGTGCTGTGTTCTCAAATCCGAACCAATTATTATTGCCAGGAATGTTCACTAATGCTCAAATTGTGCAAGGTGTAATTCCTAATGCGATTTTAGTGCCTCAAGCGGCTGTGACCCGTACACCAACAGGTCAAGCGACTGCGATGATCGTGAATGCGAAAGGTGCAGTTGAAGTACGTCCAATTGAGACTGCAGGTGTGCAAGGTAAAGATTGGATTGTGACCAAAGGTCTAAATACGGGTGATAAGGTCATTGTAGATGGTGTGGCGAAAGTTAAACCCGAACAACAAGTTGTAGCTAAACCTTACCAACCTCAAGCTGCAGCACCTCAAGCCGGCAAAGATGGTCAACAAGCAAAGCCAGCAGCTCAATCTGAACAAAAAGCTACTTCAAATGCATAAGGAGTAGACTGAATGGCTCACTTTTTTATCCATCGCCCAATCTTCGCTTGGGTGATTGCATTGGTCATCATGTTGGCGGGTATTTTATCCCTCACCAAGATGCCAATTGCGCAATACCCAACGATTGCACCCCCAACGGTATCGATTTCTGCAACATATCCGGGTGCATCTGCTGAAACTGTTGAAAACACAGTAACGCAAATTATTGAACAACAAATGAATGGCTTGGATGGGTTGCGTTACATCTCATCTAACAGTGCAGGTAATGGACAAGCTTCCATTACACTAAACTTTGAACAAGGTATCGATCCTGATATTGCTCAGGTACAAGTTCAAAATAAACTTCAATCAGCGACTGCACTTTTGCCTGAAGACGTACAACGTCAAGGTTTAAAAGTTACCAAGTCTGGCGCAAGCTTCTTACAAGTTATTGCTTTCTATTCTGAGTCAGATGCATTAGATGCAAATGACATTAAAGACTATGTAAATTCAAATATCTCTGAACCACTTAGCCGTGTGACTGGTGTTGGTGAAGTGCAAGTATTTGGTGGTTCATATGCTATGCGAATTTGGATGGACCCATCCAAAATGGCCAACTTGCAAGTTACACCAAGTGATATTGCAAATGCATTAAGAACTCAGAATGCGCAAGTGGCGGTAGGTCAGTTAGGTGGTGCACCTTCTGTACAAGGTCAAGTTTTAAATGCGACTGTAACTGCTCAAAGTCTTTTACAAACACCTGAACAATTTTCAAATATTTTCCTTAAGAACTCACCAAATGGTGCACAAGTTCGTTTAGGTGATGTCGCTAAAATTGAATTAGGTGCAGATAATTATGCATTTGACTCTAAATTTAATGGTCAACCTGCAGGTGGTGTAGCGATTCGTTTGGCAACAGGTGCAAATGCATTAGATACAGCCCAAGCGATTGAAGATCGTTTAAAAGAATTACGTCCAAACTACCCAACAGGTATGGTGGACAAACTTGCTTTTGATACAACACCATTTATTGAGCTCTCAATTAAAAGTGTTGTGAAAACCTTAATTGAAGCGATTATCCTCGTATTCTTGGTCATGTTCTTGTTCTTACAAAACTGGCGTGCAACCATTATTCCAACAATGGCTGTTCCAGTGGTTGTATTGGGTACATTTGCCGTGATCAACATGTTCGGATTCTCGATCAACACATTAACCATGTTCGCAATGGTTCTCGCCATTGGTCTTTTGGTGGATGATGCGATTGTCGTCGTAGAAAACGTTGAACGTGTGATGGCAGAAGAGCATCTTGAGCCTGTGGAAGCGACTGAAAAGTCGATGGGACAGATCTCTGGTGCATTGATTGGTATTACCTCTGTCTTAACTGCAGTATTCGTACCTATGGCATTCATGGGGGGTACGACAGGTGTAATTTATCGTCAGTTCTCTATCACGCTCGTTACAGCAATGATTCTCTCATTGATTGTTGCATTAACCTTTACCCCTGCATTGTGTGCGACCATGTTGAAAAAACATGATGCCAACAAACCTCAAAGCAATAACATTTTTGCCCGTTTCTTCCGTTGGTTTAACAATGGTTTTGACAAAATTTCGGTGAAATATCAAAACGGCGTAAACCGTTTAACACATGCCAAGCTATTTGCAGGATTGGTCTATGGTGTTGTGATTGCTGTGATGGGCTGGTTATTTGTCAACCTTCCTTCTTCATTCTTACCAGATGAAGACCAAGGTGTGGTGATGACACTCGTTCAGCTACCACCAAATGCAACGCTTGAACGCACTGGCAAAACAATTGATCAAATGACAGGCTTCTTCCTCAACAACGAGAAAGAACATGTTGAATCTGTATTTAGTGTTGCTGGTTTCTCGTTCACGGGTATTGGTCAAAATGCGGGTCTTGCCTTCATTAAGTTGAAAGACTGGAAAGACCGTACCTCTCCTGAATCTCAGGTCGGTGCAATTATCCAACGTGGTATGGCACTGAATATGATTGTGAAAGATGCCAGCTATATCATGCCTCTTCAACTTCCAGCAATGCCGGAGTTGGGCGTGAGTGCAGGCTTTAACCTACAGTTAAAAGCAGCTGCAGGTCAAAGTCACGAGCAATTATTAGCAGCACGTAATGCTGTACTCGGCTTAGCTTCTCAAGATCAGCGCTTAACAGGTGTTCGTCCTAACGGACAAGAAGATACGCCTCAATATCGTGTCATCGTCGATCATGCTCAAGCAGGTGCTATGGGAGTCAGCATTGCTGAAATCAATAGTACGATGGGTATGGCATGGGGTGGTTCATACATTAATGACTTCATCGATCGTGGTCGTGTGAAAAAAGTGTATGTCCAAGGTGAAGCGAGCTCTCGTATGATGCCTGAAGACTTAGACAAGTGGTATGTCCGCAATAACCAAGGTACGATGGTTCCATTCTCAGCGTTCGCAACAGGCGAATGGACTTATGGTTCACCACGTTTAGAGCGTTATAACGGCGTTTCTTCCATGAACATCACAGGTACTCCAGCTCCAGGTGTGAGTTCGGGTGATGCAATGGCCGCGGTTGAAGAAATCATTGCAAAGCTTCCTTCAATGGGCTTACAAGGCTTCGATTACGAATGGACAGGTTTATCTCTCGAAGAACGTGAGTCTGGCGCACAAGCACCATTCCTTTATGCTCTTTCGTTATTGATTGTCTTCCTCTGCTTGGCAGCCTTATATGAAAGTTGGTCTATCCCATTCTCTGTACTCATGGTTGTGCCATTGGGTATTGTTGGTGCACTTGCCTTAACATTCTTGGGAATGATTATTTTGAAAGATCCAAACCTTTCAAATAACATCTACTTCCAAGTGGCGATTATTGCCGTGATTGGTTTGTCCGCGAAGAATGCGATCTTGATTGTAGAGTTTGCGAAAGAGCTTCAAGATCAAGGTGAAGAACTCTTCGAAGCAACCTTGCATGCCGCGAAAATGCGTTTGCGTCCAATCATTATGACCACATTGGCTTTCGGTTTTGGTGTTCTTCCTCTAGCTCTCGCTTCTGGCGCAGGTGCAGGAAGTCAACATTCCGTGGGTTATGGTGTACTTGGTGGTGTAATCAGCTCAACACTTTTAGGGATCTTCTTTATTCCAGTGTTCTACGTATGGATCCGAAGTATCTTTAAAACAAAACCAAAACAAAATAAACAGGAGCAAATTTCGTGATGCAAAACGTATGGTCTATTACAGGTCGTAGCATTGCGGTATCTGCAATTGCGCTTGCTTTGACAGCATGTCAAAGCATGCGTGGTCCAGAACCGGTCACTCAAGCCAATATTCCAGGAAGTTATCTTGGCAATGCTTCTGGTCCATCTATTGCGGAGCAAGGTTATAAGGATTTTTTTGTAGATCAACGCTTAATCCAAGTTTTGGATTTAGCCTTGGCAAATAACCGTGATCTTCGTAAAGCGACGCTAAATATCGAATTAGCACGTCAACAATTTCAAATCAGCCAAAACAATCAATTGCCTACGATTGGTGCAAGTGGTGGTGTTTTACGACAAGACACGGTCAATTCGCCAAGCCCAGTAACAACCTATAATGTAGGTTTAGGTTTAACGGCTTATGAAATTGATTTTTGGGGTCGTGTTAGAAGCTTGAAAGACAATGCCCTAGACACTTATCTTTCAACTGCAAGCGCACGTGATGCCACTCAAATTGCCTTGATTAGCCAAACAGCTCAAGCTTGGTTGGCTTACTCATATGCGCAAGCGAATCTTAAGCTCGCTGAACAGACGCTGAAAGCTCAACTTGAATCTTACAATCTCAACAAAAAACGTTTTGATGTGGGAATCGACAGTGAAGTTCCGCTTCGTCAGGCTCAAGTTTCTGTTGAGACGGCACGTGGCGATGTTGCTGAATACAAGACTCAAATTGCACAAGCGGTTAATGCGTTAAACCTCCTTGTAGGTCAACCACTACCTGACAATTTATTGCCTAAAGAGAGAATCACACGTGTGACATCAACCACTGCTTTTGCGGCTGGTTTGCCAAGTGATCTACTCAACAACCGTCCAGATGTTAAAGCGGCTGAATATCAGCTAAGTGCGGCTGGTGCGAATATCGGTGCTGCAAAAGCGCGTTTATTCCCAACCATTAGCCTCACAGGATCAGCAGGTTATGCATCAACAGACTTAAGTGATTTATTCAAGTCTGGTGCTTTTGTTTGGTCAGTTGGTCCTAGTCTAGATATTCCAATCTTTGACTGGGGAACACGTCGTGCCAATATTAAAGTCTCTGAAACACAGCAACAGATTGCATTGTCTGATTATGAAAAATCAATTCAATCTGCGTTCCGTGAAGTGAATGATGCTTTGGCAGTGCGTCAAAATATCGGTGAACGTTTAACTGCACAACGCCGTTTAGTTGATGCGACCAATACAACCTACAAACTCTCAAATGCCCGCTTCCGCGCTGGTATTGACAGTTTCTTAACTGTATTAGATGCGCAACGTACATCATATAGTGCTGAGCAAGGTTTATTGCTGCTTGAACAAGCGAACCTTAACAACCAAATCGAGCTCTATAAATCACTCGGTGGTGGCTTAAAAACCAATACTACGGATCAAGTGATTTATCAGCCTTCAAGCTCAGATTTAAAATACGACAAGAAGTAATTTTTTGTTTAAACAAAGCTCACCTCGGTGGGCTTTTTTATTGTCCCAAATACTGATATTTTGTCATTAATTATCCTTTTTATAACGACTTCAATCACATGCTGTTAAGTAATTTAGAATCTGTACCTGGTCATCAAATTCAACAACAATTTGACGTGGTATATGGCAGTACCGTCAGAAGTAAACACGTCGGGCGTGATTTACTCGCAGGACTTAAGAATATCGTCGGTGGAGAACT
>NZ_JFYL01000034.1 GCF_000632455.1 Acinetobacter sp. Ver3 | reverse complement strand
TTTTTTATTCATCTTGTAAAGCTGTAATTACTCAGCTTCGCTATGTCCTTGTACCTGTTTCAACAAATGTTTCTCTAAGTAGTGAATATCCATAGCCTGTTCTGCAAAGTTCTTATCTTCAAGGATGAGATCTTTGTGTAGCGGAATATTGGTTTTGATTCCAGTTAAGATCATTTCATCTAAGGCTTGTTTCATACGAGCCAAAGCGGTTTCGCGATCTTTACCATGTGCGATTAATTTAGCAATCATCGAATCATAGTAAGGTGGAATGCTATAACCTGGATAGATATGAGAATCTAAACGGATGCCTGCACCACCTGGTGTGTAGAATTGCTCGATTTTACCTGGTGATGGAAGGAAGGTGGTTGGATCTTCTGCATTAATACGGCATTCAATTGCATGACCGTGTACTTTGATTTGATCTTGTTCTAGATTTAAACCAAGACCAGCGGCTACACGAAGCTGTTGTTCAATAATATCGACACCCGTTACCATTTCAGTCACAGGATGTTCTACTTGAACACGTGTATTCATCTCAATAAAGAAGAACTCACCATCTTCAAATAAGAATTCGAACGTGCCTGCGCCACGATACTGCATTAATTCGCATGCTTTTACGCAAGCTGCTAAAATTTCAGCACGAGCTTCTTCTGGAAGGTTCGGAGCAGGAGCTTCCTCAAGAACTTTTTGATGACGACGTTGTAATGAACAGTCACGATCATATAAATGTACGGCGTGACCATTACCATCGCCAATCACCTGTACTTCAACATGGCGTGGCTTTTGAAGGAAACGTTCCATGTAAACCGTATCATCACCGAACCACATTTCAGCATCACGTTGAGCTGCTTGTACAGACTCCAACAGTGTATCAACACGTTCAACAATTCGCATACCGCGACCGCCACCACCAGCAGCAGCTTTAACGATAAGTGGGAAGCCAATCTCTTTTGCTTCGGCCAAGGCATTGTTTGGTGTTACAGCATGAGCTGAACCTGGAACGGTTGGTACACCAGCTTTACGCATCGCCATAATCGCTGACACTTTATTCCCCATAAGGCGAATATGTTCAGGACGTGGACCAATAAAGATAAAACCAGAACTTTCTACAATCTCAGCAAATTCAGCATTTTCTGATAAAAAGCCATAACCTGGATGAATTGCATCTGCACCAGTCACTTCCGCTGCTGTAATAATTGCAGGAATATTTAGATAACTTTCGCTACTTGCACCAGGACCAATACAAACGGCTTCATCAACAAAGCGTAAATGCATGAGGTCTTTATCGGCATCCGAGTAGATACCGACTGTTTTAATACCGAGTGTTTTGCAAGCACGTGTAATACGCAGTGCAATTTCACCTCGGTTGGCAATGAGAACTTTTTGCAACATACCAACCCCCAACGATTACGCGCGGTAGCGGAATAAAGGTTGACCGAATTGGATTACATCACCATTTTTAACTAAAATTTCTTCAATCACACCACTTTGAGTTGCCTCAATTGGGTTCATGATTTTCATTGCTTCAATAATTCCAAGCGTTTCGCCTGCTGAAACAGTTTGTCCTACATTTACAAATGGTGCTTCGCCTGGACTTGGTGCAGCATAGAACACGCCAACCATTGGTGAGGTTTCAACAGCACCACGAGAAGCTGGTTTCACAACTGGAGCTTCTGGCGCAGCAGATTGTATTGGTGCAACACCAGCGGCTACGATAGGATTACGACGCGCTAAAGCAATGGATTGATCACCTTCTTTTACTTCAATAGATTGAAGATCCGATTCAATCATTAAGTCGATGAGCTTTTTAATTTTGCGAATATCCATGAATTCGTATTCCTAAGGTTAAAGATGTGTAGAAGTTTGAATTTTTTGCACGGCATGAGTTAATGCAAATGAATAACCCTGTGCGCCTAGTCCACAAATGACACCGACAGCTTTATCGGAGAGATAAGAGTGGTGTCTAAATGCTTCACGTGCGTGAACATTTGAAAGGTGAACTTCAATAAATGGGATCGCAACACCTAATAGGGCATCACGTACTGCTACTGAGGTGTGGGTCAGTGCAGCAGGATTGATGATGATAAATTTTATACCATCAATTTGGGCTTGATGAATTCGGTCGACAATGGCACCTTCCCAATTGCTTTGGAAGGTTTCAAGTTGAATTGAACTTTCTTGAGCTTGCTGTATGAGTTGATGATTGATATCGTCTAAAGTTAAATGTCCGTAAACTTCAGGTTCTCGCTTTCCTAGCAAATTTAAATTTGGTCCATGTATGACCAAAATGGTCGAACTCATGAAGACAGCTCCAATATGAAAGTTGCAATATAACCTTGCAAGATGTCTGCAAAGTTTGCATATTATGGCATGTTTTTAAGCTTTTCATTTATATTTTGTTTCAAAAATAGCAAAAAAACAATGTCGTCAATGAGCTGTATTTTGAGAACTTTGCAGTCAATTGGCAATGTTAAAAAATTACATTTTTCTTTTAATTCTTCGAGTCTGCTATTTTAAACCGAATTGACCAAAAGTATTCATTTGTTTTGTGTAACCGCCATATGTGAGTCATCAATAGTCAGCATTTCTGACCATGAGGTGGTATAGCGTGGAGAGTGGTGCAATTGCTTCATTTTCCATTGTTGTTGATTGGTATGATAGCCCACTTGAATACAATGCTTTCCAAAGCGGTTTTTCATAGCGCCAATTGTTGTCATGAGTGAATCTCGCTGCTGGATTAAATCATGAGGCTGCCAAAGGTCATGTGTATGTGTTTTTTTAGCACTCAAAGCAGAAAACATGACGGAAACTTTTACATAACGTATATTTTCTTTAAATAAAACATCAATTTGCTGTTGTGCTGCATGGGTCAGGATTAATAAATCATCCGTCGGATATTCCAAACCAATTACATGAGAATGTGATTTCTTGAATGGTTTTACTGGAATTTTTTCATAAAGAGACACATGGACACAGGCGCATAATTGTTCTTGCTTGGTTAAACGCTCATGAGCCCGACTTAAATGAAAAATCATGGCTTGCTTGATTAATGCTTTATCCTTTAATGCTGATGCAAAACTTCGTGATGCTAAGATTCGTTTAGACGGTAAATCAGGATCTTCTAGTGAAATACAGGACTGACCTTTTAGCTCACGAATGGTACGCCCCATGAGCACTGAAAACTGCTTCATCAAATAGTGTTCATTGGCAAAAGTTAAGTCATAGCAATTATAAATACCGTAACTTTCAAGTTGTTTACTAATTTTTCGACCTACGCCCCAAATTTCCGATACTGAGGTTTCTATAAGTAATTGATCAAAACTGCATGGATCCAAATCCAATAAAGAACACACTCGGTTAAAACCAGAACGTTTTTTGGCAAAGTGATTGGCGAGTTTAGCTTGTGTTTTACTGTAACCAATCCCGATACAACAAGGTAAACCGATCCATTGTTGAATACGGTCGACTAATTCTCGACAAAATTTTTCTAAATCAAAAAGACTTTGATAATGTGTTAGGCGAATAAAACATTCATCAATTGAATAGGGCTCTAGATCTGAATCTGCATGAAAGTGTTGCTCTAAAATAGTGAAAAAGCGACTAGACATATCGCCGTAGAGGGCATAGTTGCTTGAAAATACTTTAACACCAGCCTTAAGCATATCTTTTTCAATTTCATACCATGGCACGGCCATGCCAATATTGAGAGCTTTCGCTTCCTCACTACGAGATACGACACAACCATCGTTATTACTTAAAACAACGACCGGTTGACCATTTAAACTTGGATTAAATACACGCTCACAACTGACATAGCAGTTATTAATATCAATGAGCGCAAAAATCTCTTGATGATAAATATTTTGCATAGGAGTAGGGTGAACTGCTTAGATCAATTTATTTCAGTTTTTTTAAAATACAAGTCACTACACCCCAGACCATGATTTGTTCTTCGCTACGAGGATAGATGTCAGGGTAGTCTGGATTCTCTGCTTTTAACCATAAAAGGATCGTTCCATCATTTTGTTTTTCTAACATTAATCTTTTTACTGTGAATTCATTATTAATCAGCGCCAAGACGATATCACCATGTTCTGCATTCAAACTCCGGTCAATCAAGATTTGATCACCAACTTCAATCACTGCATTTTTCATTGATAACGAATTTACGCGTAGTATAAAAGTAGATGCTACGTTGTGAACCAAGAATTCATTTAGATCAATATGTCCTTCTACATAATCTTGTGCTGGGGAAGGGAAGCCTGCTGCCACAGATTCAATAGGATAGGCGATTTTTAAACGTGTTCTAAATTGGATTGGTGAAATTTCAATTTGTTGATTGAAATCATCTTCAGGTCGTATTTTTAACCATTCTTTAATTTGAATCACTTTTGATTCAGGAACACGCATTACTACTGTTTTTTCTGAAAACTGTGATTTTCGACCTGCATTGGCACGTTTACCACCATGTAGAGAAGCGGTATTTGTTGCTGAAATATTTGAATTGCTGCTCATATGAAATTCCCCCCATTTAATCTTGAATATGTAACAAAATCAAGATGGCAAAAAAAACATTGTAAAAACAGATTGTTTCGTCGGATTGATTGTGCTTATACGACACTATGCTTAAAATTAGGTCTGAATTTATGATGAAAATGGAATCATCCATGTTGCAAGATTTTATTGAAGAGCAAAAATTAGTCTGTGAGGAGTTTGATTCTGCTTACATCAAAGTGAATGAAGATGATGTTGTTGCTGTGGCTAAGCATACTTTAGATCAAGAGCCAATCGTCGGTTTGCGTAATAAGCCTGAACCTGGTGAGAAAGTGGCATGGTTTATTTATGGCGGTGAATTAGGCGAGGGCGAAGATTTTTTTGAGACGATGACGGTGAAAGAGCTTGAAGAAATTTTACCCGATGCCATTCCATTTCTTGCATTGGAAACAGGTTTCCGTTTTATGATTGATCGAGATGATTATGAGGATGTTTGGAAAGCTGAGCCTGATTTAGGAATCTAATGCGCATGTTATGGGTGAGGTTGATTTTTGTAGGTTTAAGTTTTTTTGTATCACAACAGGTTGTAGCGAATGATTTGATTGATGCACAACAGATGGTGTATCAGCAAAAACTAGATCATGAAATGCAGCTGATCGAACAAACCAAGCAGATTTTAGATGATGAACACAGTACAGCCACAGCGATGGAGCAACAACTTGCTTTATGCGGAAGGTTAAAGGCCTATCAAAACATTGTTGGTTTAGCAGACCAGTTCATTCAAGTTGAACAAGCACATGTAATGAAACGTATTGCGCAATTTTATTTAAATCAGCAATCTACGAGTTTTCAACAATCGGGCATGACAATTGATGATTGGTGTAGCGCAAACTAGCAAATGTGTCAGATATTGATATGAATTTGGACTGAATTGATAACTCGAACTTTATTATAATTTTTTGCGTTGAGTTGACGTATTCCAATTTCCCTGATTGACACGCGACATCTTAACCATCATTAGTCTAGGTGATGTCTAAACCCGCTGCATAGCGGGTTTTTTAATGTCTATTTCACTGATTAATTCATTTTTTAAAGCTACGAACTGACTCGATATGCTATGTAAATCAAAAAGTAGTTTTGGTTTACAGACAATTGGCAGGCTTTGGTATTCCGGCTAATCGACTTAGATGGCGAGCAACTAGGCCTGTTTTAAACTTTTCTTGCAATACTGCATTATCAATGTCAGCGCTGACGTGTTTCATTAAAAATTTGATTAAGGGACGAGTTGCAGGAGAATGACCAAATTGAGCGTAGAACTGACGCACCGCATGCAATACTTCGAAATGCCAAGCTGTTAGCTCAAGCTCGAGCGTATTCGCGAGTACTTGCGCTACATTTTCATTCCAAATGGTATAGTCAACTAAATGACCATCTTGATCGAGTTCAAGGGATAATTCAGTGGTCATGGTAAAACCTAAGTCAATAAATTTGTTTTATTTAAGGCTAATACAGCGTGTAAAGCCCAGAATGATATCTGCAAAAGTGGTGTAATCAATCACTTCAATTTGAAAATACTCGCCGTTCAATAGATGCGAAGGTAATAACTCAGCATCTCGATCTAAAACGTAGACCTTGTTTTGAATCGTAAGTACAGATGGTGTAAACAATGCCAACACCGCATCCCCCATAAGCACTAAAGCATCATTGGTATCCAGTGTTTTTTGAACCTGTTGAATACAATGTTCAGTATTTGCAAATTGAGATTGTATTAAATAAAGCGTTTTATCGGTCATATGAGTTACCAATACAGTACATGGTCAAAGCTTTGAATTAACTCTTTATTAAATTCAATAAATTTAATTTCATGCGTAGTATGTTGAACAAAGGGATTATCTTGTTGATTGGATTCAACCAAAATAGGGCTTAGATCATAAAACTCAAAGCTATCGACGAGGTTGGAAGCCAGTTTAAACGCATGTTTAATGGGTTCGAAGCTTAATTCGGAACGGAGTAAACTTAAGGCTGCGCCTTGCAATAAAACTTTTACTTCAGCGCCAAAAGTTGCTAAAACCATGGTTGCAGAAAGGCTCTCATGAACTTGTAGCGAGTTGAGATTTGATTGGGTTAATATAACCAGTACAGATTTCACACAATTTACCTTTCAATTGCAACAATCAATGAAAAATGAATAATTTAGAATTGAACTAGACGTGCTGAAGATGAGACAGCATCTGCCAATTCACCGAGTCCTACCAGCTGAAAACCTTCAGCCAGATTATGGGACTCAATGTGATGGCGTTGAGCATTTTCAGCATCAGTGATTCCACGTGCTAGGGCAGCACTTACGCAAACAGGAAGTTTGATATTTAATTTTTGCCACTCTTGTGTGAGACTTCTTTGATCATCTGGCGACCACTGTAAGTTGTTTGCAACTTGAACGCCGTCTTGATAAAAGAAAACTCGAAAAATTTCGCCTTTCGCTTGCAATGATTGTGCGAGTCCTAATGCATGCCAAGCATGGATTGAGCTAGGTGCCGAGGTAATTAGTAATAACGTACTCATTTAAAACTTCGCATAGGGTGATCAAACTGAAAATAGCTTGTTCAGGCTTTTAAACAAAAAGGTAGTATACAATGATTTTAGTGACAGGTGGATTAGGCTTTATAGGTTCACACGTTGTTTTAAGCTTATTGGCACATGGTCAAGAAGTCGTCATTGTAGATAATCTTGCCAATGCGAATTTACAAACGCTTGAACGTCTTGAATACATTTCTGGGATGTATGTACCTTTTGTAAAGCTAGATGTTAGAAATACGCCTGCTCTGAATAAAGTTTTTGAGCAGTACTCAATCCGTGCTGTTATACATACTGCAGGATTTAAGTCTTTAGAGGAATCTCGCTTAAAACCACTTGAATATTATAATGATAATGTCAGTTGCATTATGAGTCTGATGCGTGCAATGCAACGAACTGGTGTACGAACATTATTGCATCTTTCAAGTATGGCAGTTTATGGCACTTCGAGTTTGAATTTAAATGAAGAATATCCTCTCAATTTTGCCAATCCAAACCCTTATATTAAATCCCAGCAAATGATTGAAGAGATCATCCGTGATACCTCTAAAACGGACGAAGAATGGAGTATTGCGATCCTGAGACTAGCAAATGTAGCTGGTGCTTTTGAACATGGAGTTTTGGGTGAAGTGGTTGCCCCTTTACCTAAAAATATTTTGCCTTTGGTGTTACAAGTCGCAGCCATGCAGCGCGATTCCATTCAATTACAAAAGAATGCCAAGACAAAAGACCAAACGGTTGAACGAAGTTTTGTGCATGTCATTGATGTGTGTGAGGCTGTCATTGCAACTTTAAAGTGGTTATTTAATCAAAGATCAACGTGCGAAGCATTTGATATCGCAGGTCAGCCAAGTTCAATTCAAAACTTGATCAATACGGTAGAAAAAGTGACTGAAACAAAAATTAGAACTGAGGAAACTGATTATGTTTTCCAAGAATTAGATCAAATTGGTTCGAATAGTTTAAAAGCATTTGAATTATTGAAATGGAAAGCACATCGATCACTAGAACAAATGATTGAAGATCAATGGCGATACTATCAAAGCACCTTTAATAATTAAAATGATAATCATTTACATTTATGGTTTTTTTGATTAGCATCAAATCAACGGTGGATGAATCCGAATCAAACATGATTCTTCCAAGAAATAGCGAAATATTTGAGGCTGATATGCAAACACGTATAGAACACGACACGATGGGTGATGTAGAAGTACCAAGTGATGCGATGTGGGGGGCTCAAACCCAGCGCAGTTTGCAAAATTTCAAAATTGGTGGTGAGCGACTTCCTCGTGCGATGATCCGTGGTATGGGGCTGGTCAAAAAAGCGGCTGCACTTACTAATGCTGAGTTAAATCAGATTCCTGCTGAATTGGCGAATTATATTGTGGGTGCTGCAGAAGAAGTGATTACGGGGCAATGGGACAGTCAATTTCCATTAGTGGTATGGCAAACAGGTTCTGGTACTCAAAGTAATATGAACTGTAATGAAGTCATTGCAAATATTGCGAATCAAAAACTGGGTAATCCGCTTGGAGCACAGAAACCCGTTCATCCAAATGATCATGTTAATCGAGCTCAATCTACAAATGATTCGTTTCCAACAGCGATTCATGTCGCTGCTAGTTTACAGATCAATGAGTTACTGATTCCAGCAGTTCAAGCTTTACGTGAAACTTTACATCAGAAGTCTCAAGAATTTTCAAATATCGTTAAGATTGGGCGTACACATTTACAAGATGCAACGCCGTTAACTTTAGGCCAGGAATTCAGTGGTTACGTATCCCAACTCGATCATGGATTAAAGCGTCTAGAGCAAGCTTTAGAAGGGTTATATGAATTGCCATTAGGTGGTACAGCTGTCGGTACAGGTCTAAATGCTCATCCTGATTATGCTATAAATGCAGCAAAAAAATTGGCTGAGCTTACGGGTTTACCTTTTGTGACTGCACCAAATAAGTTTGAAGCACTAGCAGGGCGTGATGCTGCAGTATTTGCTTCTGGCGCACTGAAAACACTTGCTGCGAGTTTAAATAAGATTGCCAATGATATTCGTTGGTTAGCGAGTGGTCCTCGTTGTGGTTTTGGGGAGATTCGTATTCCTGAAAATGAACCAGGTTCGAGTATTATGCCAGGTAAGGTGAATCCTACTCAAAGTGAAGCTATGACGATGGTTGTTGCGCAGGTTTTGGGTAATGACACGACAATTAATATCGCTGGTGCTTCAGGTAATTTTGAACTAAATGTTTTTATGCCGGTTATTGCTTATAATTTACTGCAATCAATTCAACTGCTAGGTGATGCATGTAATAGCTTTAATGAGCATTGTGCTGTGGGGATTGAGCCAAACCAAGATAAGATCGATTATTTCTTGCATAACTCGTTGATGTTAGTTACTGCATTGAATCCTGTGATTGGTTATGAAAACGCGGCTAAGGTTGCGAAAACTGCCTACAAGGAAGGAAAGACTCTGAAACAAGTTGCTGTAGAGCTGAATTTAGTCACAGCTGAGCAGTTTGATGAAGTCGTTGTACCTGAGAATATGGTTTCACCTAATGTGAAGTGATTTTGATTTGGTGAATTTTATGATTTGAATGTTGATAACATATATTGACAAGCAACTGTCTTTAATATATTGACCAATTATTCATTTCAGAATACTATTTATATAACGACCTTTCATACGTCACTTAAGGCTTTTATAAAGGAGACAATCATGAATAATTATAAAGCTCGTCTAATCCTTGAAGAAGGCTATGGATTAGGTTGAGACTCATTTAAATTTGTGTAATAAAGCATCCATTAGGGTGCTTTATTTTTGAGTAAAATAAAATTGAATTACTTTTATACTTATCTTTTGATTATTCCATATGTCACTGTAATTGCTTATTTTTATATTTATCGTAGAGATAATTTCTTTATTAAGATTAGAAGTAGTAATCAACTCCTTCTCATCTTAATTTTATTAGGTATCACGTTTGTAGAAATATTAATTTGGAAAAGTTTTTTTGAAGATTATAAATTTCTAAATTTTGATATAGAAAATACAGATGGGCAGTTTAAAACGACAGCATTAGTTACGGTTTTAGCAGCTATAGCTGCCGTTTTTGGTTGGATTTTTACTTCAAGGGTGCAAATTATAAACACTATAAGAAGTCATTCAGTACAAGTATTGATGAATAGTAGGAATTCTACTGCGTATATTGCTAAGGTTGATATTGCAACCAAAATAAGAAGGAATTTGGGGAAGGATCAAAACGTAGAGTCGAAAGATAAAGTGCAATTGACTAGAGAAAAATTTAATTCATTGGAAGATGAGGAAAAATCGGCTGTAACATATTTATTAAATTTTTTGGAATTTGTAGCAATTGGAATCAGACATAACAACTTAGATGAAGACTTAATAAAAAGTAGTTTCAAATCAATACTTAAAGCTAATTACAATCTCTTCCAACCTGTAATTGAATATTTAAGAGAGATTGATAGTCCTAAAATTTACAATCAACTCGAAATTTTGCATAAAAGGTGGGAAGAGAACAAAAAACCAGAATGTATCAATTGTAAGCAAGGTATTGATGATGAAGTTCAGAATAGAAAGAAACATAAATTTAATAATCTTCGGAACATTACATTAACAATTTTAACGGGCTCAGGGTGGCTAATAATGATAGCTATCATGAGATTAATAGAGAAATTAACGAAATATTCAACAGAGGAAGATTTATTATGCGATAACTGCAAAACATTAAAAAAATAAGTAAAAACTTCATCACATAGTCATGTAATTATTATGAGATTGATTAACTCGTCACAATTGTTAAAATACGCATTGCTTTTAATTGCTGTTGTATCAAAGTTCTTATCTTAGACTTAAGACAGCCAATCTACGGAAATTTTCAATGCTCGATATATATTTAACAGATGTTCAAAAAAATGTTCAATTTCAAGATTATCCAGGTGAACATCCTGTTAAATTTATTCTTAACTTTAAAAAAATCTTCCCAAGTATTATGGAATTACTACTTCCTGTTCTACCTAAAGATGAAAATCTAGAAGACATGACATGGGAATCAACAACAAAAGATTTTGAAACCTTCAAACTGCTACTGACAGGTTGGGGTGTGATTGAACTGCGTCTGAATGCTATTACACAATTCAAAAATCGTGAATTTGCAGATCAGCTAGTAAAAACTGCTCAACAAAAAAGAGCGAAGTTTTCTAAAGAACAACCTAAGCTCAGTACGGTAGATTTAGACTATTTGTTCATGCATGAAGTCCATACGGCGATTGATGCTGAATTAGTGGAGTTAGGTGAAAAATTCTATTTGCCAACCTTACGCTCCCTATGGAAAAACCAAGTATCGGCTCAGGTTCTTGAAGCTAAATTTTAAGCTTACATATACCAAGAAAAGCCCTCTATCATGGAGGGCTTTTTACTATTGGGTAAAAAAATACGAATAAAATCAAATCTTCGAATTAGGGTTCAAAATGGATAGATGTTGGTCTGATAAATGCTTAATGTAACACTACAACATATTTGATTTGTTGAATATTTAATCTTTGGTTAAGTATTTCTAATGAATTAAAGGTCATAGTATCGTATTTCCCCGAGGAAATACCAAAGGATTTCAGAAAATGTCGAATCAATTTTTAGTTTTAATTCAAAAACGCCGTACGATTTATGCTTTAGGAAAAGCAGTTGAACAATCTCCTGAGTACTTAACAGATCTTATTCAGCATGCGATTAAACAAAGCCCATCATCTTTTAACTCTCAATCTTCGCGCGCTGTAATTTTATTTAACGCTGAACATGAAAAATTTTGGGGCTTTGTGAAAGAGAAGCTAAAGTCATATGCAAAGGACGAGGCGAGTGCAGCAAAAACTTCTGCAAAAATGGATAGCTTTGCTGCAGGCATAGGCACTGTATTATTTTTCGAAGAAATGGATACGATCACTGACTTACAAGAGAAATATCCTTCGTATGCGGAAAACTTTCCAATTTGGGCGGAACATTCAACAGCAATGGCACAGTTTGCGGTTTGGACAGCTTTGCATACAGAAGGTTTAGGTGCAAACCTTCAACATTATAATCCGATTGTAGATGATCAAGTCCAATCTGAATGGGCTGTACCGGCTTCGTGGAAACTACGCGCACAATTGGTATTTGGATCTAAAGAAGGAGAGGCTTTCGATAAAGGCTATATTGACGACGCCACACGTTTTAAAATGTTTAAATAAAATATGGAAAAGCACTCATTGGAGTGCTTTTTTTAAACCCATAAATAGCCTAAGCAATATTCATATTTCTAACTTTATTCCCATGTAATACATAATATAAGACAATGCAAAATAAAGTACCCATAGCACTATATAAATAGAGTTGTTGGTAACTGATCAAATCTAAAGCTAAACCTAAGAAAAAAGGACCGAATCCCAAACCTGCATCTAAAAAGATAAAATAAGTTGAGGTTGCAAATCCCATTCGTTCCAAACTAGTACTTTTCACTGCAATCGTTTGGCAAATTGACTGGATATTACCGTAGCCTAAACCTAATAATCCTGCGCAAATCAACAAAAGGCCCGAACTGTTAGCTTGGCTCAACAAGAAGAATGCAAGTGCCATAATGAGAAAGGCCGGATACATAATTATATTTTCGCCTTTTTTATCCATCAGTGGTCCCGTAATAGGACGAGAGAGCAGAATCGTCAACGCATAAATGAGAAAGAAAAATGATGCTGCTTCAACCAGATCAATTTCTTTGGCATAAAAATTAATAAACGATAGAACACCAGAGTAAAAGAGGGAGCTTACCAACATGATCAGAGCAATGGGTAAGGCGCTCTTTTCAATATATTGAGATAGAAAACTATTTTGAGTATGGGCCTGATCAGGTATAGACGAAACCTGTTGCAATTGAGGAACTTGAATAAATAAAGCTGTAATTAAACATAAAACTGCAAGGATTGAAGATAGGGCAAAAATAATGTTGTAACTGACATGAAGCATTAGCCAGATTGCCAAAAATGGTCCAATTGCAGTTCCTAAAGTACTACTCATACTGTAGTAACCTATACCTTCACCACGACGAGTAGCTGGAATAATTTGAGCGATAATTGTGCCAAATACGGTGGAGGCAACCCCCATCATAAAGCCATGCAAGAATCGAACGATTAATAAAGCTCCAACCTCTAAATGGAGAAAATAAAAGCCTGAAAATATGAGAAATCCAGTGAGTCCGACCAGCATGGTGACTTTAGAACCGAATTTAACGAGGAACTTAGCCACCAATAAACGACCAATCAGTGTACCCACAATAAAAAGTCCTGATACTAAACCAGCCTGCGCCGTCGTCGCTCCAAGTTCTGCTATCGAAAATCCCACAATGACAATGACGAGAAGATAAAAAGTCAATACCAATTGAAAGTTAATTAAACTGACCAAAATAAAGTTACGTGTCCAAAGAGGCTGATTAACTTGATTTGAGGAAGTACTCATAACTCCTCCACGATATTTAAGCTTTTATCACGCTCTAAAATAGACAAAAACAGTTGAAGTGTCCCAGCACTTTGAGCAATGTCTTCAGGATTTACTTGATTCAAAAACTGTTGTTCAAATTGATCAATCTGAATTGTACAAATTTGATAAAGATCTCTACCTTTTTCGGTTAATTGAATTAATTTTTGGCGTTTATCAGATGATTCTAAAAACTGAATAACATCTAATTTATGTAAAGTATTAATGCGTTTTGCAATTGATGGTTTAGATACATTGAGTTCATGAGCCAAATCAATTGAAGTGATGGAGTCATGATCATAGATATGATAAATCAACTGCCACATTGAATAGTTCAGTTGGTATTGAGCCAAGATATCATTTAAACGATCACTAAAGAGTCGCGCACTTCGCAGCAATACGACACGGAATTTGGGAGAGTTTTGCATATAGTTAACCAAGCTAACTAGTTTATTGGCTTGAATTTACGCTCAATTATTAGACGAATCAAGCGTAATGCACTTATTGATAATCAGGGTACTGAAAATATTAGTTTTTTTGTTTTCTAAAAGTACTTGGTCGAATAGGACGGGTCCCGCGCCAGAGACCTCGTTTATTGCGTTTTGCACTATCTTGTAGCGAGATCATATATTTTAATTGCTTTGGATCACGTATGTATTCTTCGTAAACCCACGCACCACCACGCCTCACTAATTCTTCATTCATATTCTTGCGATAGCGGTAGACCACACCCACGCAACGTCCATAACGATCTATATCCGTGATTTTTACACGAACAATTTTACCTTGAACCATTTTCTTAACTAAGCGTTGGGATTCAAGCCCGTAACTTTGATTAGATTCAGGCGCATCTACAAAAGCAAAGCGTAATTTAGTTTTAGAACGCCTTAAATTCAAACGATGGCAGGAGAGGGTGTCACCATCACTCACCGCTGTAACACGGCACCAATAAGTTTTTCCTTTTTTAAAAGGTTTAAATACTTGAAGAAGATAAATCCATATTTGTCTGAAGATAATAAGAAGTAACAAGCATAAAATTGCACCAAGCCCAATGAGCCATGATGCAGGGAGTTGATCAAACATAGAAAATACAAGAGAAAACAAGCATTAATATGATAAATCAACTCGAAGTGAGTGTTTGATTCAATATTGAACAGATGGTGTTCACACAGATTTTCAACTAAATAGCCTAAGCAAAAATTTTATTAATTTCTGAAATTAAATATTCAAACTTTTGATGTGATGCTAATTGTGAATTCCAATAAATTCCCATTTTCATTAAAGGAAATTCAACAGGAAGTTCAGAAATTTTTAAATCTTGAGGTAATTTCAAATTTTTTAAAATACTAAAAGGTAAGGTTAGCAATGTGTCAGGATACTCCTTCAAAATTTGTAGTGCTGTTGAATAGTGTTGACAGCGTAAAAAAATATCACGTTGAATATTCAACTTTTTAAAATGTAAATCTTCAATAAGCACACCAGAATGCCTTGATGAAACACCAATATGTTGGGCATGTTTGTATTGTTCTAAATTTTCGATGGTTGTCAAACCACATATGACAAAGCGATCATTCACTAAAGGGTTAAAATAAATTTTCTCATCAACTTTCTGTTGAAGATCGACCACTAAATCAAGTTGCTGTGACAATAAATCTTTTGCCCAATTAGTTCGATCTAATTTGATACTTTGAAACCGTGTCGCTAGTCCTAAATCACGAAAATGACGGATTAACTGCGGAAAAATTAAAGGCTCAATTTCATCATGAATTGCTATACGAATAGATTGAATCGTCAGTGGATCAAAAGATATATGATGAGTCGAGATATGCTGAATTGCGATTAATGTTTCTTTTATTCGTGGATAAATTTGATGTGAAAAGGGTGTCGCAACCATCTTTATACCACTTCGGATAAAAAGATCATCTTTCAATTGTAATCTTAATCGCTGTAAAGCGTGACTGGCTGCAGATTGTGTAATACACATCAAATTTGCGGCTTTAGTAATACTTTGATGTTCGTATATCGCAATAAATAATGGATATAGATTGATATCAATGTGTGAAAAAGCGCTCAGATCCACAGACTCCTGATGAATTCTATTCATAAAGTAATATTTAAATAAATCATTTCATTCATAGTAGGTTTCAAGCTATGTTGATGTAAAGCGTGAAGAGAATATAGTTCGAGGGATTAATGTTTCAATTAACGGAAAAAGCTAAACACTTTTATGATTTAGCACAACGCTTTATTCAAGACGAAATAGAGCCTATAGAACAAGAATTTTGGCATAAAGCTCATCAATTAAATTCAAGTGATGATTGGACATCATGGATGTGGCCAGCAGAACTTGAAGTACTCAAACATAAAGCTAAATCGCAAAATTTGTGGAATCTTTTTTTACCAGACCCAGAATTTGGTCAAGGTTTAACAGTTCAAGAATATGCACACATTGCTGAGTTAACTGGCCGTAGTTTATTGGCTCCTACGGTTTTCAATTGTAATGCGCCAGATAGCGGTAATATGGAGTTAATTTGGCGCTATGGCTCAGAACAACAAAAAGAGCAATGGTTAAAACCTCTCTTAGACGGAAAAATTCGATCCGTATTTTGCATGACTGAACCAGAAGTTGCTTCTTCAGATGCGACGAACATGCAAGCCACTGCTGTAATTGAGGGAGACGAAATTGTTTTAAATGGACGCAAATGGTGGTCTTCGGGTTTAGGCGATCCTAATGCAAAAATCATTATATTTATGGCACATACACCAGATGCAAATAAAGGTCGACATCAACAACATTCAATGGTTTTAGTTCCAGTTGAAACTGAGGGCGTAAAAATTGAAAGAATGTTACCTGTATTTGGTGATTATGATGCGCCACACGGTCATGGAGAAGTAACCTTTAATAATGTTCGTGTTCCAGTCACTCATTTTATTGGTGGAGCAGGTCAAGGGTTTGAGATTGCACAGGGGCGACTTGGTCCAGGACGTATTCATCATTGCATGCGTTGTATCGGTGCTGCTGAGAAATCATTGGAATTAATGATTGATCGTGGAATGCAAAGAAAAGCATTCGGTAAGGAAATTTTGAAACTTGGTGGTAATTTGGAAAGAGTCGCGGAAGCGCGTGTTGCCATCGATCAAGCACGTCTTTTGACCTTATATGCGGCATATAAAATGGATAAACTGGGCAATATGGCTGCACTCACTGAAATCTCTGCAATTAAAGTCGTTGCACCTAGTGTTTTGGAAAAAGTTGTCGATATGGCAATGCAAATTCACGGCGGTGCAGGTCTATCTAGAGATACGCCATTGACAGGTTTTTTTGCACAAGCGCGTGCATTACGTTTGGCAGATGGGCCAGATGAGGTGCATAAAGGCATGATTGCAAAATTGGAACTTGCGAAACATGGTTTTTCAACTCGTCATTCTCAATAAGATGAGCACTCGATTTAAGGAAGAAATATGTCAGTTATAGATACAGCAGGGCAAGTCAGACGTGGTGAAGAGCTCGATATCGTTTCAGTCACAAACTGGTTAAATCAAAATGGTGTGGAAGTGATTGAGCCTGTAGAAGTTACACAATATTCTGGTGGAACTTCAAACTGGACATACCGGCTAAAATATAGCAATGCAGATCTGATATTAAGAAGACCACCCGCAGGAACCAAAGCCAAATCTGCTCATGATATGGTTCGAGAACATAATGTTCAGAAAGCTTTAAAAGATCTATATCCAGTCGTGCCCAAAATGCTGGCATTATGTCAGGATGAATCTGTACTCGGATGCGATTTTTATGTGATGCAGCGAATCGAGGGAATTATACCAAGGGCAAAGCTTCCACCAGAACTAAAACTCACTGAATTTGATGTGCATCAGCTTTGTATAAATGTTTTAGACAAATTGATTGAATTGCACCAAGTTCCTTATCAAGGAACAGCACTTGAGCAAATTGGAAAAGGTGAGGGTTACTGCCGTCGTCAGGTCGAAGGTTGGGACAGTCGCTACGACAAAGCCCATACCATCAATGTGCCGACCTTTAAGTTTGTACGAAATTGGCTTAAAGACAATATTCCTGAGGATTCAACCAACTGTATTATTCACAACGATTGGCGTTTTGATAATGTCATTTTGAATCCTCAACAGCCTACTGAGGTCATCGGGGTGTTGGATTGGGAAATGGCGACAATTGGTGATCCACTTATGGATTTAGGATCAGCCTTAGCATATTGGGTTGAAGAAAACGACAATATGATCTTTAAATCGACACGTCGACAACCTACACATCTTAAAGGCATGTTTACACGTAAAGAAGTTGTGGATTATTACCTAGAAAAAACGGGACTAAAGCCATCTAACTGGACGTTCTATGAAGTTTTTGGGATCTTTAGATTAGCGGTCATAGCACAACAAATTTATTATCGTTATTACCATAAACAAACGGATAATCCTGCATTTAAGGATTTTTGGATTGTGATTCATGCATTACATATTCGTGCTTTAAAACTCATAGGTATACAAAAGCTTGAAGCGAATGAAATTGCAAAAACTTATCTCGCAAAATTACAGGATATTCTGCCAAGATGACGACAATATATTTGGTCAGACATGGTCAAGCTTCATTTGGTGCTGAAAGTTATGATCAGCTTTCTCAGAAAGGTGAAGTTCAAGCACGTGTGTTGGGGCAATATTTTCAAAAGTTAATACAAGAGCAGCCCTATGTATTAGCTGGCTCGATGAAACGTCATCAGCAGACGGCGGATATCTCTTTGAATGAGTGTTTTCCTGACAGTCATATTGATATCGATCCACATTGGAACGAGTTCAATCATCAACAAGTGTTTGCAAAATATGAACCACGTTTTGCAGATCCTGCATTACTTAAAAAAGATGTTGGTCAAGCGGTAGATCCTCGTGCATATTTAGGAAAAATTTTTGAAGGTGCAATTCAACGTTGGACCAAGGGTGATCATCATCATGATTATGATGAAAGCTGGCCTCAATTTCAGCAAAGAGTACTTCAAGGCTTGAACAAACTATGTATACAACTTGAAACAGAAAAACCTCGCTATGCCGTAGTTTATACGTCTGGTGGTGTTATATCTGTTGTTGCAGGGCATTTACTTGGTTTAAGTGCAGACAAAACTTTTGCATTGAACTGGGCAATCACCAATACCAGTTTTACCACCTTAAGATTGGTTGGTACAGAACCACAATTACTCAGTTTAAATGAACATCATTATTTAAAAGAACAAGATCGTGATTTGCTCACTTGGATTTGATCAAGGCTATATGCCATAGAGAGAAAATGGAATGAACAAAACTATATTAATTACAGGTGCAAGCTCAGGTATCGGTGCTGGGATGGCACAAGAGTTTGCAAAAAAAGGATATAACCTAGCGATCTGTGCACGTCGTTTACAAAGGTTGTATGCTTTAAAAGATGAAATAGAACAACGCTATCAGGTAAAAGTAAGTGCGAAGGCATTGGATGTCAAGGATGATGAGCAAGTCTTCCGTGTATTTAAAGAGTTTAAAGATGAGCTAGGCACTATCGATCGAGTGATAGTCAATGCTGGTGTGGGCGAAGGACGTCGTATCGGTAAAGGTAATTTTTCGATTAATAAAGCAACAGTTGAAACTAATTTTATTTCTGCGATGGCACAATGTGAAGCAGCGGTCGAAATTTTTAGATCTCAAAATTCAGGACATTTAGTTGTAATTTCGTCGATGAGTGCTTTGCGTGGTATGCCAAAACATCTTACAGCTTATGCTGCCAGTAAAGCGGGAATTGCGCATTTAGCCGAAGGGATTCGAGCTGAACTTCTTGGAACACCAATTAAAGTTTCAACGATTTATCCTGGTTACATTCGAACTGAAATTAATGAAGGTGCTGGAAAATTACCTTTTGAGGTCGATCAAGCCACAGGATCACGACTATTAGCTGAAGCAATCGAAAAGCAACCAGTCAAAGCATATGTTCCAAAGTGGCCATGGTTGCCATTGGGTTTTGCAATGAAGGTTTTACCGCTTCAGCTCGTCAATAAGCTGAGTTAAAATAACGTCTTATAAATCCCACATTTAGTGGGATTTATTTTTAAAGAAATATTTCAAAGCATCTTGTATGACGATTTGCCAAACGGCATATGAATGTCCGCCTATATATTCTTGATAGTGAACATTGTGTCCCTGATCGATTAAATCCTGAGCGACAATCGGAGAGGTTTCTAGAATGCTTAAGCTATTATTTTGTCTCGAATTTTCATAGCTATTGGCTGAAATATACCAATTGAGTTTCTTTGTATTGTCTAATGTTGAAGCTCTGATCAGTTTACTCATACCATTGATTGTATCGTTTGGATCAGATTTCCACCAAAATGAACCAGAAAGTGGCACGACGTGACTAATATCATTGGATGTTTTTAACGCCAAATAAGCAGAACTCAGACCACCTAAACTTGAACCCAATAAGACTGTTTTGTTGTGATCATGTTGATAGGGCAAATGTTGACTCATCCAAGGCAATAATTCTTCTTGAAAAAACTGTGTGTATTCTGGATTGGGGCTAAGTTCTTTAGCACGTAATTGATCATTTGGGTGTCCAACAAAAACAGCCTGTATAGGTGGGAGTTGCTGTTGTTGAACCAACTGATCTAATATCTGGGGAACTTTAACTAAATGCGCATATTGCTCACCATCAAAAAAAATCAGAGTGATATATGATTTTCCGACTTGAGGTGGAGTTGCATAAATCTGAATAAGACGATCATTTCCCAAAACTTTACTTTTCAACACGGATGAAACTAATTGTTTTTCACTATTTTCAGCCATTTGAGTTGGATCAATAAAATTGGGCGCTCGACTGAGTTTTGCGATATTTTCATTCCTCAGCGTGGTATTCGTTTTTAAGGCAATGTTTTTAGAATCAAACCACTTATGAGGATTGAAAGGGTCGAGTTGTTGTACCTTTAAAATAGATCGACGCTGATCTCGTGATTCTTTTAAATTTGGGTTTAAATGTGGGCAGTAATTTGATAAATATCCATCGATATTCGGCGAATCCACAGCAAAACTATAACTTCCGATAAATCTTGAATCGACAATACTTTCTTTAAACCAAATATCAGTACCTTTAAGCCGAGTTAACCATTCATGATCATTACTCGGACCACTGATTAATCGCACATTGTGTTTTGCACCACGATATAAATAAATGACACGTTGGTGTGTTTCATTAAAATCTTCAATTATTGGGGTTTGATTTTTACGAATTTCCGACCAAAATTGATCGAGGAGATGATTTTTTTGCTCAGGATGCATCTGAATCTTGTTTTGGATTTGCTGAAGCACTTTACTTTTGGCATCCATATCTTCACATGCAGGGGCATAAGGTTGAGTGCTGACTTGTAATGAATGATTTACAGAAAGATCAGCACTTACTGCGGCACTCATTAACATCAATATAGAAAAAAATTTGATAGGATGATTCATAGATTATAGCTTTGAATTAATCATTGTAAATGATAATTATTTTCAATAATAAATAGCAATGAAAATATGAAAAAATCGTTTAAAATAGGAAATATCAAAACCTAAAATCAAATACATGTTTCTTAAATTAGCGACAATCGCACTCATTCCAGCATTACTTGTGCAAGGTTACCAAGTCAAGAAAAATACACCTCGTTTAGCAGAAGCTTTGGGGGAAAGAAATGGTTTGGTTGGGAATGGCCCTCAAATATCAATTTTAATTTTAGGTGATTCAGCTGCTGCTGGTGTGGGTGTGCAATTTCAAGAAGATGCGCTAAGCGGAACATTGTTACAAGAACTAAGAGATCATTTTCAAATTCGCTGGTCATTAATTGCAAAAACTGGAAATCGTACTTCAGATGTAATTCGAACTATACAGGCTATTAATGACGATCAGTTTGATATTGTAGTAACTTCGATAGGGGTCAATGATGTAACACAGCTCATCTCACCACATAAATGGATCTGCCTACAAGAACAATTATATTCACTGATCGCTGAGAAATTTTCACCCAAGCTCATTATCGCGACTGGAGTTCCACCGATGAATGAGTTTCCTGCATTACCAAATCCTTTAGCTTGGTTGTTTGGAAAATATGCCCATCAAATGAATGTTGAATTGGAAAATTGGATTGAACCACAACCAAAATTTGAATTGGTTAAATATGATTTGGATGAGTATAAACAACTCAATTTAAAGATGGCTGAGGATGGATTTCATCCAAGTAAAGAAATCTATCAGCTTTGGGCAAAAAAAATTAGTTCGATTATTCAAAATCACTTTAGATCGAAAAGTTAGACCGAAATTTGATATGACTGATATCGAAACACATCCACTTGAGCCATTTGTACCTCAACAAGCCAAATTACTCATGCTTGGCAGTTTTCCTCCGCCGAAAGCAAGATGGAAAATGGATTTTTATTATCCGAATTTTCAAAATGATATGTGGAAAATATATGGGTTGATCTTTTTTCAAGACTCTCATTATTTTCTAGACCGTGAAAATAAACAATTCAAAGAGCAAATGCTGAAAGATTTTCTAAATGAGTTGGGCATTGCAATATTTGATACAGCCTATCAAATACGGCGTTTGAAAGACAATGCCTCAGATCAATTTCTAGAAATCGTTACACCGACAGATATGTTTCTATTGCTTAAAAAAATTCCATATTGTCGAGATATTATGACCACAGGTGATAAAGCAACTGAGACCTTATTAAAGTCAATGAATGCATCTGTACACACTAAAGTTAAAATGGGTACAGTCGTGGATCTGCAATTTGATAACAAAGATATCCGAATTCATCGTATGCCATCTTCTTCAAGAGCTTATCCTTTAGCTCTCGAAAAGAAAGCCGAATACTATCGTGAACTTTTCCAGTCAATTGGATTAATTTAACAATCTGTTAAAGTCAATCGAGATGCTTATTACACATCATAATCTACATAATCCCACAAGTTTAAACGTGATTTAATTTCTTTACGAATATGTGGAAGCATATTGAGTAGAGTACCATCAATCCATAAAGATAATGCTTGAGCAGATAATTCTTGTCCTTTTTCATCAACTAAGCGGGCACCCTTCACAATCACGAGTGTTTGCTCTGAGACAGAGGTTTCAATGCCTTTGAACAAAACTTGTAACTCATGACCATTGTCTAAAATTAACCAAGCCAATTCAATTTGAACATTATGGTTAGACTTTAAGGTGATAGAACCTTCAATTAGGTCTTCATCAGTAAGGCAATCATAATCAACACTGATTTTAGCTAAATACCATTCATGCTGAGATAAATCTTCAAGGGATAAAAAAGGCGTGAGTATGTCGTTCAGATTATACTGTCGACTAAGATAAAAAAATTGCATGGGAGTAGAGTAGAACCAAGGGTTCAAAAAATAAAACGTGAATAATAATGCAATTTATCCTGGTTGTACAAACCAGTCACAACAAAGAATTTACATCATCCATTCGATTGGGAGATAGGACAAAGACTTGAACATAAATCTCTGAAAACGAGTCGTTTCAGGGTCATGATCATGTATTAACTTTTCTTCACCTCGTTGTTCTTCCCATCTTAAGTTTTGATGTGCATCCAAATGTAGTTGATAGGCAACTTTGGGAAGATTTTCATTTAAAGATTGAGATATCTCTGTTTTAAAATCGGCTGACTCAATGATCAGTCCAAGTTCAGTATTCAAATACGCTGAACGTGGATCAAAATTGAATGTTCCAATAAAAACTTTATCATCTACAGTAAAAAATTTAGCATGAAGCCGCGACGCATTTTTTCCTTTCGCAGGAATAACATTACCCGTCATAATTTCATACCAAGTCCGATAAGACCGTTCAATATAAGGTTTAAACTCGTAAAGTTTTACATCTGACCTTAAGAGTGAGGTTCGATATTTTTGATAAAATGCATGAACAATCGGGACATCATTTGCCAAATATGAGTTTGTTAAAACTCGAACTTTGACATTCTGCTCACTCAATTGTTTGAGTAAAGACTCACCATGAACAGTAGGAACAAAATAGGCAGACACCAAGTTTATTTCTTGAGCAGGTTTCCCCATAATGGATTTGAACTGATTAAACAGCAGTTCATGGGATTGAGCTTTCGCTCTGATTTTATTTGGGCTGTCTGCAACAAAATGAGCTTTAGACCAACGAATAGGATGTTTTTTTAAATTTTCTTCTAAAAAATGTTCTGCTTGATCAATACGTTTTTTAGTTTCAGCACCTTGAAAATTTTGCTTGGTTGAATAATACGATCTTAAATGCGCCAATTCTTTTTGAGACTCAGGAATTATTTGCTGAATATCATAACTCAGCTCATCATTCCAAAATTGGTGAAAGACCGTGTTTGCGGCTGAAACTGATTGACCTGCAAATAAAATATCCATATCCGCGAATTGAAAATTGTCACTGGCATCAAAATATTCATTACTGATATTACGCCCCCCAGTAACAGCAATCGCTCCGTCAGCAATAATCAGTTTGTTATGCATTCTATGATTGACTTTATTAAAGCGAAACACATAATCCAAAACTCTAAAGCTGCGAAATTTGTAGGGATTGAATAGCTTAATTTCGATATTAGGATGTTCAGACAATGCGCTTAAGGTCGAGTCTAGTTGAGTGCCATTTTGATCATCAATTAACAGTCGAACCTTCACATTACGATCAGCTGCTTTGAGTAGGTCAGACAATAAATGCTGACCTATCACATCATTTTCCCAGATATAGTACTGTAAATCGATCGTATGTTGCGCTTCACGTATTAAGTGAACACGTGAGGCCATACTCATAAAAGGATCATGAAGTGGTAAAAATGCGGTTAAACCTTGTTCAATATTGCGTCTTGTTTCTGGTGTATTGCTGAGCCAATGTGTGCTATGAGGTTGGATTGGGGCTTGTTTTATACTTGTATTCATCGCCAAATTACATCCAGTTAAAATAAAGAATGTGAGTAAACACAATATATGTCGCAACATATGCATCAAAGCTGTCGTTCCTAAATCTTATTGTTCAGTTGTATGGCTATAATATCATCAATCAAATAGTTGAATGTTTTTATCAAAAGCGGTTACTGTAACTTATCTGTTAAATCTTAATTTACAAAGGAAGTTTTCATCATGAAATCACGTGCAGCGGTGGCATTCGGTCCAGGTCAGCCATTACAAATTGTTGAATTAGATGTTGCTTCACCACAAGCTGGTGAAGTATTGGTGAAAATTACGCATACAGGTGTTTGTCATACTGATGCATTTACACTTTCTGGTGAAGACCCAGAGGGCGTATTCCCTGCGGTACTGGGTCACGAAGGTGCAGGTATTGTAGTTGAAGTTGGTGAAGGTGTAACCAGTGTAAAACCAGGTGATCATGTCATTCCACTTTATACTGCAGAATGTGGCGAATGTTTGTTCTGCAAATCAAATAAAACAAACTTATGTGTCTCTGTACGTGCCACTCAAGGTAAAGGTGTTATGCCTGATGGAACGACTCGATTCTCGTATAACGGCGAACCTATCTACCATTATATGGGATGTTCAACATTCAGTGAATACACAGTTGTTGCCGAAGTATCGTTAGCAAAAATTAATCCTGAAGCAAACCCTGAACACGTTTGTTTATTGGGTTGTGGCGTGACGACTGGTATTGGTGCGGTTCACAATACTGCAAAAGTACAGGAAGGTGACACTGTTGCTGTGTTCGGTTTAGGTGGTATTGGTTTAGCAGTTGTTCAAGGTGCTAAACAAGCCAAAGCTGGCCGGATTATTGTAGTGGATACTAATCCAGAAAAATTTAAATTGGCTGAGCAGTTTGGTGCTACAGATTTCCTCAATCCTAAGGACTATGATCAACCTATTCAACAAGTGATTGTAGAAATGACTGGATGGGGGGTAGATCATTCATTTGAGTGTATCGGTAATACAAGCGTGATGCGTTCAGCGCTTGAATGTGCACACCGTGGTTGGGGGCAATCTGTCATTATCGGTGTGGCTGGTGCAGGTCAAGAAATCTCAACTCGTCCATTCCAATTAGTGACTGGACGTAAATGGATGGGCACAGCATTTGGTGGTGTAAAAGGTCGTACTCAATTACCGAAAATGGTTGAAGATGCGATGAAGGGTGACATTCAATTAGAACCTTTTGTTACTCATACTATGGGGCTAGAAGACATTAATAAAGCCTTTGACTTAATGCACGAAGGTAAATCAATCCGTACAGTTGTACATTTTTAATTGGGCAATAAAAAACGGGCGATATGCCCGTTTTTTTGTTTTTAAGCGGTAGCTTTCAAAACTTCTGCAATTGATTCAGCCACATAATCAATATTATTCAAGTTTAATCCTGCTGCGCACATACGGCCACTACGGACTAAATAAATACCATATTTATCTTTCAAAATATCCACTTGTTCGCCAGTCAAACCTGTATAACTGAACATACCTTGTTGTTTTACTAGATAGCTAAAGTCACGTTCAGGCAGAGCCGCACTCAATTTAGCATTTAACAATTCACGCATTTTAATAATACGTTCACGCATTTCTTGTAATTCAGCTTGCCATTGAGCAGTTAGATCTGCGTTGTTTAACACGTTTTCAACCAACAATGCACCTGTGCTTGCTGGACTAGAATAAATACGGCGTACAGTTGCTTTTAATTGTCCAAGCACTTTTTGAGCAGTAGCTTGATCATCACAGACAAATGTTAAGCCGCCGACACGCTCACCATACAGTGAGAAGATTTTTGAGAATGAATTACTCACAATGAAATTCATACCTGATTTATCTAAAGCACGAATAAGGTATGCATCTTCTTCAAGACCTTTACCGAAACCTTGGTAAGCGATGTCAAGGAATGGAATAAGATCATTCGTCTTAAGTACTTCGATCACTTGATCCCATTCTGCTGGCGTTAAATCTGCACCAGTTGGGTTATGGCAGCAAGGATGAAGCAAAACAATACTTTTTGCTTTTAGTGTTTTTAATTCCTCAAGCATTGCTGGAACGTTAACGCCATTTGTATCAGCATCAAAATAAGGATAGAAATGAGATTGGATACCAGCGCCATTAAAAATTGCGATATGGTTATCCCAAGTTGGCTGACTTACCCAGATATCTGACTCAGGGAAATATTTTTTCAAAAAATCAGCACCAACTTTAAGTGCACCTGAGCCACCAAGTGTTTGAATCGTGACAGCACGACCATCTTTACGCGCTTGACTATCAGGACCTAAAACTAATGCTTGAGTCGCTTCGTTATAAGATTTCAAACCATCCATTGGTAAATAAAGTTTAACTTTATCGTTGCTCGGTTCAATATTTTTGTACGCAGCTTTGACCGCATTTAACTGAGGTACAATACTGTCTTCGTTATAATATAGACCAATACTCAAATTCACTTTTTGAGTACGCTCATCTTTACTATATTCTTCCATAAGTGAAAGAATAGGGTCACCTGCATAAGCATCTACATGATGAAACATGGTCTAAATTTCCTAAAATGTTCAAAGTAAAAAGTTTAATCGGATAATATATATAATTTCCGCACGATCACAAGATCGAATTACAGGACTAATTTTTATAAAACTCAATACTTTTACTTATAACCGAATTTTTTTGATTGTCTTTAATTTACTGAATTATATAAATAAAAATTAAACTAACACTAAAATACAAAATCTACTGTTAGAATTTGAATCACATTTTTAAAGCTATTTGAGTATATATATGCGACTAAATGCTGAGATCACCAAATCAAATGCGAATCAACTTCAACCTGCTCTTGTTCTGATTCATGGTCTTTTTGGTAGTTTATCGAACCTCGGCATGCTCGCGAGAGCATTTCAGGAAACGCATGATGTCATCCAAATTGATTTGCGTAATCACGGTTTATCACCTCATTCTAATCAAATGAGTTATCAACTCATGGCGCAAGATGTTGTAGAAACTTTAGATGATATGAATGTGCAACAATTTCACATCATTGGTCATTCGATGGGGGGGAAAGTTGCCATGCACTTAGCAAACCTTGTACCACATCGAGTAGTTAAGTTGATTGTACTTGATATGGCACCCGTCGCTTATCAAAAATCTCATCATGATCAAATTTTCAAAGCTTTAGAAGAAGTTCAAAAAGCTCAAGTTGTTTCAAGAAAGGAGGCAACCGAGTTGATGCAGAAATATATTAATGAAATTGGCGTTATTCAATTTCTGCTCAAATCTTTCCGCAATGGACAGTGGCTATTTAACTTAGATGCACTTAAACAACAATATTTTCAGATTTTGTCATGGGAACGTCTTAATCCACAATCGAATGAAACTTTGTTTTTAAAAGGAGAATTATCCGATTATATTAATCTCGAGCGCGATAACGATCTTATTCGGTTTCAATATCCTAAAGCTAAATTTGTGACGATTGATGGCACTGGACATTGGTTACATGCAGAAAAACCAAGTGAGGTTATCAAGAACATTAAAGATTTTTTATAAAAAATTAATAATAAGTTTAGATTATTTTTATATTAGTCGATACCTACTTAATATAAGTAGGTATTTTTTTAATTAAAATCGGAATTATTTAATTCTAAGATGTCGAATTATCAAATAAATTCATTATTGTGTCGTATTTCATTATTTTTTATGCATTTTGTCTATTTAATATTCACAAGTGATAAAAATTATGTATCATGCAGAAATGGTATTTGTATTAATTTAATCCATTTAAGTGTTATTATTATCACGTATTTTAAAATTAATGATGATTAATAATCATTATTAACGAAATTTAAATACTGATTAATTAAATTCTAAATTTTTACGCTGATTTTTGTATTCGTCATTTTGATGGGTTGTTATTTTCAAATAGGTGAACTATGAGCATTCTGGATCTGAATAGAGCTGATCATTTACAGTCCAAAGCTGTGCCTTTGCATCTAACACTGTCAGATGACTTTAAATTTGCACTTGATTTACTGCCCAATTTGATTTGGGTCAGTCACACCAACTCAGGGTATTGTAATATCGCACTTAAACAATATATCGGTGCGGATACGCAAATCTTACGTGACGTAGACTGGCTTAAATTTGTTCATCCTGATGATGCTGAACATCTTTATCAGATTTGGAATGATGCTCAAAAAAACGGTCAGAAATTTGAAAAAGAGTGTCGTATAAAAAATAAATCAGGTGAATATCTTTGGTTCTTAATGCTTGCTGAACCTAAGGTGATTCAATCCAACCAGCAAAATTGGATGATAAGTTGCACAAATATCCATGATCGTACAATCAAAATGCGTGAAACTGCTGAGGCCTTGCGTGCCAATACAGATATGCTCGATGTCAGCGTAGACTGTATAAAAATTATCACACCAGATGGCAAGCTTGAACACATGAACAAATCTGGATGCATGGCATTACTGGGTCAAGAGCGTGTTAAGAAATTTGGAATAGATTGGTTAACGCTGTTACCACCTGAAGTACGTGAACAGGGGGCAAAAGCGATTAAAACAGCAGCTCGAGGGAAGAATGCCCGTTTTGCGGGGATGAGCACACACGGCGATACTGTGATGTATTGGGATAATATTTTAACACCTGTGCATGATGAACAAGGAAATACGACCAGTATTCTCTGTGTATCACGTGATATTACCCGTCAACGTGTTGCCGAAGCTAAACTAAAAATCAGCAGTGAATATGATGATCTGACTGGTCTGATGAATCGTCGTGCCTTCAAAAATAAATTAAAAGCGGCGATTTCACAAGCAAATCGTGAAAAAACACTTATTGGTATGATGTTTATTGATCTCGATCATTTTAAAAACATTAACGATACTTTAGGTCATCCTGCTGGAGATCATCTACTTAAAGTCTTATCTAAACGTCTGCAAAAGAGTTTGGATTGCAAGTGTATTGTTTCACGTCTAGGTGGAGATGAATTTGCAATTATTGTCCCAGGGATGACATCAGAAGAAGAATTACATCAAACCACACAGAAAGTGCTTAAACAAAATATTGCCCCCATCACTTATGCAGGAAAAGTGATTAATAGTGGGATGAGTATTGGATGTGCCATTTATCCTAAAGATGCTCAAGATGTATTCGGATTGATGAAATGTGCGGATACCGCTCTAAATGATCTTAAAGAAAAGGGTCGTGGTGGGTATCGTATGTATGATGACGAAATGTTTGCACTTGCTGAAAAGAAGATGCAACAACTTGATACTGCTCGCTATATCATACAGGACAATTTAATCGAGCCGTATTATCAACCTAAGGTTCGCTTAGATAACTGTCAGCTAATCGGATTTGAGGCTTTGATGCGTTGGCATGATACACAGCAGCAACTTCAGTATCCAGCTTCAATCTCAGAAGCGTTTAACGATTATGAGCTGGCCAGTAAAATCAGTGAAATCATGCATCAAAAGATTTTCAGTGACATGGCAGATTGGATGTCTAAGGGCGTTCAACTTGTACCGATCTCAATTAATGCCTCTCCAGTTGAATTCATGCGTGACAATTATGCAGAATTGTTAATTCAACGTTTAGAACGACATCAAATTCCTGCTCATTTAATCGAGGTTGAGATTACAGAACATATTCTGTCTGAGCGTGGAGTAGAATTTGTGATTCGAGCACTACAAAAGCTCAAAAATTATGGTCTTCGAATCTCATTGGATGATTTCGGAACCGGTCATTCTTCAATGACGCATTTAAGAGATTATCCTGTCGACTGTCTCAAGATTGATTATGCTTTTGTGAATCGAATGAATGAGGAGAAGTCAATCAATTCAATTGTAGAGGGCATTGCTAAGCTCGGACCTATTCTGTCATTGGATGTGATCGCAGAAGGTGTCGAAACATGCCAACAGCTCTTAAGTCTTCAGGATGTTGGCTGTGCATATGGTCAAGGCTTTTTATTTAGCCAAGCGATTTGTAAGTCTGAGGCTGAGCAACTGATGCTCAAACAAGTATGTGCTATAAAAGATTGGCTTCCTACAGATAAGCAATAAACCATTGATATATTTGAGTTATGATTAATATAACGATATTTTTTATATAAATTGCTTGTCAATCAGTCTATTTATGCGTATTTTACTTTTAAAGGTTATATTTTAGATAATTTGATGAAAACGACACACTTGATTACTAACGCTTATTATTATTTTTGGCAATTTAACATCTAGTTGCCTAGACGCGTTCGGGCAACAAAAATGTTGCCCATCAAGTTTATACCTGATTGGCAACACCAATCAGGTTTTTTTTCATCTCAACAAATATAGGAGCATCTCATGAAAACATTGAATACTTTTTATTTTAGCAACGGTTATTGGTTCTATTTTAGTCAAGAACAAAACCCAGCCAATAGACACCTCACGCTCAAATAAAAGATAGGGCCATTGCTGCCCAAAGGAATTCAAGATGAATGCAATTAATTCTCAGCTTATAACCACGGCTCAACATACTTTAGAAAAAAAATTAAGCTTACCATTAGAACTAAAATCAACTTTACCTGTTAGTCCGATAGTTTCACTTCAAATTCGTCAACATCGCCAAACAATACAAGACATTTTAGCGGGTCATGATCCACGTTTATTGGTCATTACTGGTCCATGTTCGATTCATGATCCTAAAGCAACCCTCGAATACGCACAAAAATTAAAACAAGTGCAAGAACAAGTCAAAGATCAGATTTTCATCGTGATGCGTACTTATATTGAAAAACCTCGCACCACTGTAGGATGGAAAGGCTTCTTGTATGATCCAGATTTAAATGGTTCAGCAGATATGCAAAAAGGACTTGAACAGTCTAGATCACTCTTCATTCAAATTGCTGAAATGGGTTTGCCGTTGGCCACAGAAATCTTAAGCCCAATGGCAACAGGATATTTTGATGATTTGATTTCATGGGGCGCGATTGGGGCGAGAACAAGCGAATCGCAAATTCACCGTGAAATATCTAGCCATATGCCTTATAGCATTGGGTTCAAAAATGGTACAGATGGATCAATCCAAATTGCATTGGATGCCATTCAGTCCGCTTCACAACCGCATCAATTTCTTGGTTTAAGTCAAGATGGTGCTCCAAGCATTTTATCTTCAAAGGGTAATCCGCACGCACATTTGATCTTACGTGGATCGAATCAGGGTACAAATTACCAATTCGCTGAAATTAAAAAGATTCAAGAAAACAATAACCATGTATTACCAGCTTTGATTATTGATTGTAGCCATGGGAATAGTGCTAAAAATCCATTGAATCAACCTGCTGTATTAAAGCAAATTGTGAATGAACGACCTCAAACACAAGTCCGTGGCGTCATGCTAGAAAGCTTTTTAGTCGATGGCAATCAGAAAATTTCTGATCACATGACTTATGGCCAATCAGTGACTGATGGATGCTTGGGTTGGTTAAGTACAGAGCAATTGATTTTGGATGTTGCTCAACAACTCTCCTAATATAATTCATAAAAAAGAACCCATGAAATATGGGTTCTTTTTTTTTGCCTTTAAGATTTGAATGTTTGTTTAAAGCATTAAATATTTGATGAAACAGCTGAAATAACCTTATATTTCTATTAGT
>NZ_JFYL01000033.1 GCF_000632455.1 Acinetobacter sp. Ver3 | reverse complement strand
GGGAGCAAAGCCCCTTTTTTATTGAGAGATACGATTGAATCAATTAAGCGTTAAAGCGCATAGATAAATCGATGGCTTTGACATCTTTAGTCAGTACACCCATGGAAATAAAGTCGACGCCTGAAGTAGCAACTTCACGTAAGTTGTCGATGGTAATATTACCTGATGCTTCTAATTTACAACGACCAGCCACATGCTTGACTGCCTCAATCATTTGTTGTTGGCTGAAATTGTCTAACATAACGATATCGGCACCAGCATCTAAAGCTTGGTTTAACTCATCCCAAGTTTCAACTTCGACTTCCACAGGTTTACCTGGTGCAATGGCATGTGCTTTGTCGATTGCTTGCTGAATGCCACCTGCAGCCATAATATGGTTTTCTTTAATTAAAAAAGCATCGAATAAACCTAAACGATGGTTTTGACCACCACCTACACCCACCGCATATTTTTGCGCAATACGTAAGCCAGGTAATGTTTTACGTGTATCCAGTAGTTTGGTATTTAAACCTTCCAAATGTTTCACATATTCAGCCGTTTTTGTAGCAACAGCAGAAAGGGTTTGTATAAAATTAAGTGCTGGGCGTTCAACGGTTAACAGACTGCGTGCTGAGCCGGCAAGTTTTAAAAATGCCTCATTGGCTTGAACTTGATCGCCATCTTGCTTTAACCAAATCACATTAACGCTTGGATCATAGGCTTTAATTAAAGCATTCACCCACGGTTGCCCTGCAAGAATCATCGTCTCGCGACTGATAATGGTTGCTGTTGCTTGTTCATCTTCAGGTGTCAGCAATGCGGTGATATCACGCTCACCAATATCTTCTTGCAATGCTTGTTGGATATTGATTTGAATTGATTGTTCAAGCAAAGATTGCGGTATGCTCATAAAATCCCTATTGTAGGCACCAGAAAAATGAGCAATATATTACCATTGTACCTCAAGTAATGGTGCTGTTTTTTTCGTCCAAGTCTTTTCCAAAGATGAGCGTGGATGAATTGTCATAAGTTGCAAACACGGATTGAGATCACACATGTCGAATGTACCCAAGCTTCAAGTGGTAGATGGTGTATTACAAGGTGCAAGATTTATTGCTTCACCAAATTTTAATCAAAGACCAGACCATACTGACATTCAACTGGTGGTCATCCACAATATTAGCTTACCGCCCTCACAGTTTGGAGGAGGCTATATTGAGCAGTTTTTCCAAAATAAATTAGATTGGAATGCACACCCTTATTTTAAAACCATTGAAGGGATGCAGGTCTCAGCACATTTATTGATTTTAAGGTCAGGCGAAATTTTACAGTTTGTTAATTTTAAAGACCGTGCTTGGCATGCAGGACGCTCTACGTACATGGCAAATCCAGAATGCAATGATTATTCGATTGGCATTGAACTCGAGGGTAGTGATGATCAAGATTTTACGGAACAACAATATCAAGCTTTAGTTGAGGTCGTGGCAACACTTCAACACGCTTATCCTAAAATTAAAAGTCATATCGCAGGGCATTCAGATATTGCACCTGGACGAAAGACCGATCCAGGACCGCATTTTCAATGGGCTTATTTTAGAGATCAATTAAAACAACGAAAAATGTGATGCTTTGTCGAATGAAATAACAATTTAAAAGCGAAGTTTTATTACAATATCGTCAATCTTTTTAAGTGGTGAATATGATGGCGCTTTGGCGATCCACCTTTATTGTTAGTGCAATGACCATGTTGTCTCGTGTCATGGGGCTTATTCGAGACATGGTGCTGTTAAATGTGTTCGGGGCAGGTAAAGACTTCGATACTTTTGTCGTAGCGTTTCGTATTCCCAACTTTTTTAGGCGTCTTTTTGCCGAAGGTGCATTTTCCCAAGCATTTATTCCTGTTCTCACAGAATATAAAACCACCAAACTCCATGCTGAAGTTCAGATCCTAATTAGTCGGGTATTTGGATGTTTGCTTACCGTGATGACTGCATTAACTTTGCTGTGTATGATTGTTGCACCTGCGATATTGTATGTTTATGCGCCAGGATTTCATGCCGATGCAGCCAAATTTGATTTATCAGTCGACTTATTCCGTCTCACCATTCCCTACCTGATGTTTATGTCGCTGACGGCATTTGCTAGCAGTATCTTAAACAGTTATGGCTCGTTCACCACACCGGCATTTGCGCCAGTGTTGTTGAATATTGCTATGATTGCAGGGGCTTTGTGGCTGTCACCATATATGGAAACACCCATTATGGCATTGGGTTGGGCAGTGGTGTTTGCTGGCATTTTGCAATTAGCCCTACAAATTCCGGAGCTTTGGCGCAAAAAACTCCTGATTCCACCCAAAGTTGATTTTAAGCATGAAGGTGTCGAGCGTATTTTAAAATTAATGTTGCCTGCACTGTTTGGGGTTTCAGTCACACAAATTAATTTACTGCTCAATACCATTTGGGCGTCTTTTATGCAAAATGGGTCTGTTTCATGGCTTTATACTGCAGAACGGATGACCGAATTGCCTTTAGGCTTAATTGGTGTAGCCATTGGAACGGTGATTTTGCCTGCACTCTCTGCGCGTAAAGCCGAACAGGATCAAACTAAATTTAAGGCCATGTTAGATTGGGCTGCACGTGTCATCGTATTTGCAGGTATCCCAGCCAGTATCGCTTTATTTATGTTGTCTACACCGATTATTCAAGCGCTGTTCCAACACGGTGCTTTTGATGCACGAGCGACAGAAATGACCGCTTTGGCATTACAATGTATGAGTGGTGGTGTTTTGGCATTTATGTTAATTAAAGTCTTTGCTCCTGGATTTTATGCGATTCAAGATACCAAAACCCCAGTACGTGTTGGCCTAATGGCAGTTGCAGCCAATGCCATTCTCAATGTGGTTTTTATTGGTATCTTCAAATGGATGGGCTGGGAAGAACTCCATATGGCATTGGCGTTGTCATCTACAGGTTCTGCTTTAGTTAATGCAGGAATGCTATATTTCTATTTACACAAACGTGAAATATTCCGATTTGGTCCGCATTGGAAAAAATTATTTTTCCAATTTGTGGTGGGTAACGCCGTGATGATCGCAGCCCTATGGTATGGTCTCAGCTGGTATAACCCTGATGTAGCACCGTGGATTCGTGTATTTGAAGTGCTTGCTCTTTGTATATTAGGTGTGGTTGCCTATGTATTGGGGTTATTTGCGACTGGCTTTAGACCAAGACAGTTAAAACATGGCTAATGCTTTACAAAGATCCTAAATAAAACAAAAAACATCGCGGAAGCGATGTTTTTTTTATAAGTCATGTGAACCTTAAGGCAAAACTTTTAAAAGTTCGACATCAAAGATTAAGGTGCTGTTTGGCTCAATCGCATCGCCCGAACCGATCTCACCATAGGCCAAATCAGCAGGAATAAAGAAGCGGTATTTAGCACCTTCCTTCATGAGTTGTAAACCTTCAGTCCAACCCGGAATGACTTGACTCACTTGGAATTCAACCGCTTGATTACGTGCGATCGAACTATCGAATACTGTGCCATCGATCAAACGCCCTTCATAATGAACTTTCACTTTTGACGTCGCTTTAGGTGTTTTGCCTTGACCTTGCTGAATCACTTGATATTGCAGCCCTGTTGGTCGTGTGACAATGCCTGCTTTTTTGGCATTTTCTTGTAAAAATTGCTGCCCAGATTTTAAATTTTCTGCAGCTAATTTTTGAAATTCAATCAGCTGTTTCGATTCGCTTTGCTTTTTGTATTTGGTTAAAGCCTGCGCCATTTCTTGATCGGTTAAACTCGATTTTTGACCGGTTGAGCCTTGTTTCAATCCTTCAATAAAAGCATCCAAATTAATATCTTTTAATGTATCCGCATTAGTGCGTCCCATCACATAGCCATAGCTATATCCGAGCTGATCTTTTTCAGTACTTTTATTGCTAATGTTTGCCGCAAATGAGGCAGAGCTGAGGATCAGCAGACTGCTTAATATAGAGATTTTTTTCATCATTCAAATCCAAAAAAGGAGAGCTGAAGGCTCTCCTTTTGATTAACTTATTTGACTTCGATTAATTCAACATCAAAAATGAGTGTGCTGTTTGGTGGAATCGTACCAGGAACACCCTGTTCACCATAAGCCAGATTTGATGGAATATATAAGGTTGCTTTACCGCCTTCCTTCATCAATTGTAGGCCTTCGGTCCAACCAGGGATGACCTGATTCAACGGAAATTCAATCGGTTCACCACGTTCAACCGAGCTATCAAAGACTTTGCCATCAAGTAATTTACCGGTGTAATGCACTTTAACCACAGAGTTTGCAGCAGGTTGTTTTCCTGTACCTTCTTTGCTGACGAGATACTGCAAACCAGAAGCAGTTGTTTTAACATTCGGTTTTTTTGCATTTTCAGCAAGGAAGCTATTGCTTTGTGCATTGGCAGCTTTAGAGTCTTCGACTTTCTTTTCTTCTAATTCTTTTTGTAAAGCCACATAAGCAGTTTGCAGTTCTTCATCGGTATAAGCACGTTCTTTTTTAGCATGCGCTTCACGGACACCGACAATAAACGGATCAATGGCAACTTCAGGAGGAGTTTGGCTGGCAACTTCATAACCCAGTGCATAACTGATTTTATCAATCGGTTTTGCATCAGCAGTCATGCTAGAAACTGTCGCAGATGTTGGATGTTGACTTGCATAATAAACAGGGACGAGCGCAGCACCGCCTAAAACGACAGCAACAGCGATGGGTAAAGCTTTACTCATGAGATTTCCAATTTTTTTCAATTATATGTGCGACATTCTAAAATCGCGGAACTAAAACAGCATAGCGTCAATTCACTTTCAGCGATATAGAATTTCAATGAAATCAACAAAATTTCACAAATATACAGTGTTTGATCGGCATAAAAAAAGCCTGAATAGATCAGGCCTTTATTCAACAATAATTAATCATTGTCCTTTGAGGCTTTATATGCATACGCATAGTTATAACCATAACCATAGCCATAACCCGCTGCATTACGTTGAATGTCATTTAAGATAAAGCCATTCACTTTCACACCGGCTTGTTCGAAACGATTGACTGTGATTTCGAGTTCTTTCATTTGTGTCTTCGCATAGCGAGCAATGACAATATTCACACCTGCATATTGCGAAATGATAATACCGTCAGTCACCGCAAGTACAGGTGGCGTGTCAATGATCACATGATCAAACTGTGTTGAAAGCTGTTCAAGCAACTGTTTGAATTTTTTAGAACTCAATATCTCAGATGGATTGCTCGGACTCTTACCACGGGTGATCACACTTAAACCAGCGACTTCAGTGTCTCGAATAATATTTTGTAGAGAGTGCTGATCTGTCATGTAATCAGTCAAACCTGGCTGTGTTTCAATATTGAAATATTTGTGTAGATAACCACGACGTAAGTCAGCATCAATAATCAAAACACGTTTGTCGGCTTGCGCTAATATTGTTGCTAAATTGGTTGAAATAAATGATTTACCCACTTCAGGTGCAGGACCAGAAATCATAATCACATTATTGCGAGCTGAACTCAGCGCAAAATGAATCGCCGTGCGCATGCTGCGTAAACTTTCAATCGCAATATCATCGCTATTCTTAATCGCGAGAATTGGAATTTTCTTATGCTTTTTCAGCATCTTCATGCGGCTTTCTTGCACTAGTGAACGTGGAACCGTAGCGTAAACCGGCAGATCCAATTCATTTTCAATTTGACTAGAATCTTTGATGCCTGAACGCATCATATTACGTAACAGCGCTAGAAGTGTCCCGAGGAAACCACCAAGGAAAATGGACAAAATTAAAATCTGTATTTTTTTAGGTTTAATCGGTTCAATCGGCTCTACAGCAGTATCAACAATACGAACATTGCCAATTTCCCCCGCTTTCGCAATACGAAGTTGTTGGTACGAATTCAGCAAAGCTGTATATAACTGTTGCTTGACTTCAACTTCACGGAATAACTGGAGATAGCGACGTTGCAAGTCAGGGAGTTGTTTTAAGGTGCCATCCAATTCATTGATTTTTTTATTGATCGCACCCAGTTGAGCGTTCATTTGTTGCATGATCGGATGTTCATTGGTGTATTTCGCACCCGCTTCAGCCACTTTTTGCTCAAGTTCAGCTTTTTGTGTTTCTAAGGCAACACTTTGCGTTAAATACAATTCAGATTCTTTGGTGACATCAACCGTATTAAAGCCTTGACGGAATTTGTTAAATTCACGTTCGGCGACATCCAGTTGTTGTTTTAGTTCTGGGAGTTGTTCATCCAAGAATTTGAGCGTTTGCGCAGTTTCGGCAGAACGACGTTCTACATTTTGCTGACTATACGCATTTAAAATCGTATTCAGGACTTTTGTAATATGCTCTTTATCTTGACCTTGATAGTTTAATCCTAAAACACCAGTCATTTTGCCTTTTTCAGCCACTGAATAATTAGCCAAAAGTGATTTCATCGCAGCAGGCAAAGACTGTTTGGTGATGATATAGCGGTCATTCAATTGATCTTGTGTACGAATCTCAACTTTCCATACGCCATCACGGGTAGAACGTTGATTGAGTTGGTTCAGTGAACCTTTTAGGACCACTTCTTCAGTTCTTAAATCCGTCAGGGTAAACTGTTTCTCAGTAAAATTCAGCGCCAATGCACGGTCACGAAATTTCTGAGGAATATCAAAATGTGGAATAGCAAAAGATTTTTCGTCATCGTTAAAAATTACGGATTGACGTGAATAACTGGTCGAATAGTCATGTGGTGAAAATAAACGATCAAAGAAAGAGTTTTGCGTACCAGACACTCTAAGATCTAAATTTAAACTCTCAATCACTGAACTGAGGACTAATCGAGATTTCAGGATTTCAATTTCTGCTTGAGCAGGTTGTTTCTGCTCAATCATACTTGAGAGATCACCCAAAAGTGCTGCTGAAGTCCCTTTGCTTTCCTCAACTTGAACCAAAGCATCGACAGAGTAAGTATCTGGTGTTGTACGTAAGTAGAGTAGGGCACAGACCAGACTCAAAATCACACACAAAGCAATCAGCTTCCATTGAGCGATTAATGAAAAAAATAATTCTTTTAAATCAATTGTATCTTCGGTATTCGCGGTTTGACTCATAATCTTTATTCAAAATATTAAAGGTGTTTTTTCCAATCAGCGATACAATCCTGAATCAACTGACAGGTGTCATTAAAGAATGCTTGATCGTGTTGGTAAGGATCCGCAATATTTTTTTCACGCCAGTGCCCCAAGCGAAAGGTTTTTCCTTTTGCGTATGGCCATGTTTGTTCGATATGCTTCTGTTGGTTCTGGCTCATGACAAGAATCAAATCCGCATTTTTTACCAATTCAGCATTCAGTTTGCGCGCCACATGATCTTGCATATTTATACCGAAATTTTGCATACATTGTAATGCTTTATCATCTGCAGGATGGCCAACTAAGCCTGAAATCCCAGCAGAGTGAATTTTTCGATCAGGGTACGTATATTTTAGGAAATACTCTGCCATGGGGCTTCGACAGATATTTCCAATACAGACCACTAAAATATTTTTAAAATTCATCAATTCCCCAAACGATCTAAATTATATAAAGCATTGGAGAATGGAATAACTTGGTTGACCACACGTTGCCAACGCGTTAGACCCGTTGCATCGACATAAACAATATCATTACTTTGCATTTTAAACTGATTGGCGAGACCAAAATTGGCAATGCTGGACAGATCCATATGGAAGATTTCAGTCATCGGAGTGTCATTTTGGCTTCTAACGACGTAAATTTTACTACTGCTTGCAGATAATGGATTCAGCCCTAAACTTTCCCCAATCACATCACTTAAAGTCATGCCCTGATCACGCATTGGTAGGGATTGGTTTTTACCTGACTCACCCATGACATAGATTTTTTGATTTTCGCGTGAGTTCACATAAATCGTATCGTTGGCTTGAACCAAAAGATTGTGTAGCGAAAACCCTGCTTTCTCAAGTTCAATCGAGTTTAAGTTATAGGTTTGACCATTGCGAACCAGACTAATCGATGTATTTGCACCAAATTGTGTGTTGATGCCACCAGCTAAGCCAAGCGCCGTATAGATACTGGTGGGTTGGTCATTCAGCGTATATTGACCACCTTTCATGACATTACCCTGTACTGAATAGCGCTGACCTTGGTAAGACAAAACTCGAGCAATAACATCAGGCGTTTTTAAATAACGGGCAAGTAATTGTCGAAGTTCTTGATTGACTTGATCTAAACTTTTGCCAGCCGCTTTATAGCGTCCAATAATTGGAAATTGAATATAGCCACGAGAGTCGATTTGGTAGCCATTGGATTTAATGGCTTCTTCGTTGCTAATAGTATTGGTGGGTGGTGTAATTTCTGGATATGCCCATAGATAAATGGATAATACATCACCAGGACTGAGTAGATATTGTTTTTGATTTTGTAGAAATAAATGTCCCAAATCTTGGTGGACATTGACTTGAGCTGGTTGAACAGCAAAAAGGGACTCTTGAGTGAGTTTGATGACATTGACTTGAGTCCCCAAATCCGTCTGAAAAACACCTTCTTCAGGCAAATCATAGGTTTGCAGACCTGAAGTCACAGCGCAACCTGTAAAACTTAAGCTGAGTGCTAATAATAAACTATAGCGGTAGTAACTCACTCGAATTCCTATCATTTTTTAATTAGTAGAATATTTAAAATAGATTCAAAAATCTAAGCTGATATTTGTTGAGCTATATTATAGGAATAAACCTATAACGCCTAGCGCCAATGTGAATATAAAACCCTTTTTTGTTGCTTGATTGTGATTAAGATCATAGAGTTATGTAATGATTTTTTTCAATTGTCATCATTTTACATCAATATTTAATTGGGGATCTGTTATATTAGGCGCCGTTAAATTGTTATATCTTTATTTGGTCCTATAAAAGGGTAAGTGATGAAAATTAGTCATAATTAATCTATAAATTGTGGTTGGTTCGGTTAACTTGAAATTTGATTTAGGATTAGGTTCTTATGTTGATAATTGATTTTCAATATTTTTATGCTAAGTCCCTATTACATGCAATTAAGTTGGATTAAAGAATCAGATAATATGTTTAGATATTTTTAATAATAAGTGGGCGAGCTAATAGTGATTAATTAGGGTTTAAAACCAAACTGTTTTCAGCAACAATTCACACATTAAGAAAGTTTTATTTGTATACTAAGGAAAATTACGTGAAGAAAGTTCTTTTGGTTTTTGGTACACGACCAGAAGCCATTAAAATGGCACCACTGGCATTACAACTACAACAAGACACTGTAAATTTTGAAACCAAAGTTTGTGTAACAGGGCAGCATCGCCAAATGTTAGATCAGGTTTTAGAGTTGTTTAAACTTAAACCTGATTTTGACTTAAACCTAATGAAACCTGGACAAACTTTATCTGATGTGACTTCTGGTGTCTTAAAAGGTTTAGAGCAAGTCTTTACTGAATGGCAGCCAGACGTAGTTTTAGTACATGGTGATACAGCAACTACATTTGCTGCATCTTTAGCTGCTTATTACCATAAAATTGCAGTGGGTCATGTAGAAGCAGGTTTACGTACTGGCGATATCTATTCTCCTTGGCCAGAAGAAGCCAATCGTAAACTCACTGGTGCTTTAGCAAACTATCATTTTGCGCCTACACAATCTTCTTATAATAATTTAATTAAAGAAAATATTGATCCTCAAAATATTATCATTACTGGTAATACCGTGATTGATGCTTTATTGGTTGTTAAGGATAAAGTTGAACATGATCAAGAAATTATTGCCCAATTCGAGCAACAATTTGATTTCTTAGACGCGAATAAAAAACTTATTTTAGTGACTGGGCATCGTCGTGAAAACTTTGGGCAAGGCTTCTTAAATATTTGTCAAGCTTTGGCGAATATTGCCAAGCGCTATCCTGATGCACAAATTGTTTATCCAGTGCATTTAAATCCAAATGTACAAAAACCTGTTAATGAATTATTAGCGGGTATTGATAATATTCATTTGATTGCACCACAAGATTATCTACCTTTTGTTTATTTGATGAACCGTAGTTATCTTATTTTAACGGATTCAGGTGGTATTCAAGAAGAAGCACCTTCTTTGGGTAAGCCTGTATTGGTTATGCGTGATACCACAGAGCGTCCTGAGGCAGTGGAAGCCGGAACGGTTAAGTTGGTGGGTACTGATGCAGCTTTAATTGAACAATCTGTAAGTGAGCTGCTAGAAAATAAAGAATTATATATGCGAATGGCAGAGTCACATAATCCTTATGGTGATGGGACATCTTGTCAAAAAATTATCAATGCATTGAAAAATTAATTAATTTAGGAAAATAGGTCATCTTTTAATGAATAGTCAGTTTCAGCATATTTGTGTTATTGGTTTAGGATATATTGGTTTGCCAACAGCAGCAACTTTCGCTGCTCATGGTGTAAAAGTCACTGGTGTAGATGTCAACCAACATGCGGTAGATATGATTAACCAAGGTAAGGTACATATTGTTGAGCCGGACTTGGATGCTTTAGTGCGTGATGTGGTTGCACAACAAAAGCTTTCTGCACAATTAAGCCCTGTTGCTGCAGATGCTTATATTGTAGCTGTACCGACCCCTTTTAAAGATAACCATGAACCAGACTTAAAATATATTGAATCTGCAGCGAAAGCGCTTGCACCACACTTGGTGAAAGGGAATTTAGTCATTTTAGAATCTACTTCGCCTGTAGGTGCAACTGAACAAATGGCGGCATGGTTGAGTGAGGCACGTCCAGATTTAACTTTCCCTGAGCAAGCTGGTGAACAAGCTGATATTTTAATTGCTCACTGTCCAGAGCGTGTATTACCAGGTAAGGTTTTACAAGAGCTCATTAGTAATGACCGTATTATTGGTGGTATGACGCAGCGTTGTTCGCAAGCGGCAATTAATTTGTACAAAGTTTTTGTAAAAGGCGATTGCATTGAAACCAATGCACGCACGGCAGAAATGTGTAAATTGACTGAAAACTCGTTCCGTGATGTCAATATTGCATTTGCAAATGAACTTTCTATTATCTGTGACAAATTAGACATTAATGTTTGGGAGTTGATTCAACTAGCAAACCGCCACCCACGAGTAAATATTTTACAGCCTGGACCTGGGGTAGGGGGGCACTGTATTGCTGTTGATCCATGGTTTATTGTGTCTAAAACACCAGAGCAAGCTCGTTTAATTCGTACTGCGCGTGAAGTGAATGACAGTAAACCTGAGTGGGTGATAGATCAGGTAAAAATTAAGATTGCTGAATTTTTACAAGCCAACCCTGAAAAAACCATTAAAGATGTCACAGTGGCCTGTTATGGCTTGGCATTTAAACCTGATATTGATGATTTGCGTGAAAGCCCAGCCTTAGAAATTACTAAACAGCTTGCTGAGCAGGGTTTGAATGTGTGTGCAATTGAACCCAATATTCAGAGATTGCCATCAGAGCTACCCTCAAATGTAAAGTTAATTGATTTTAAAAATCGTTCACAAGCAGATATTCATTTGATTTTAGTAGCACACCGACAATTTAAAACTATGATAATAACAAGTGAGTATATTTTAAATGCCGTAGGTATTTAATACGAATGAATAATATTTTCTTTTCTCTGGGGGCAAATATTTCCTCAAAGATGATTATATTGTTGATCAATATAGTTAGTTTTCGATTATTATTGCCTGAAGATTATGGGGTAATTTCTCTACTGCTAGCTATGACAGCAACTATTGGTGCCGTTTCTGGAATGGGTGCTTCAGTTGCCGTAAATAGTGTTGTTGCCCGTGATGGATTTACTAGTTTAAGTGCTTTATTTGTAAAGTATAATTATTTTTTTGCTTGTTTATTTTCTATAATTATGGCAAGTTTTATTTATATATTCTATTTAAATAATATAAATAAAATTCCTACATGGCAAATTTTTTCTTTTATACTGTTTTTCTCACTATTTAGTTCATTAAATTCAATTAGTGAAGCAGTTTTATTAGGACTTAAAGATTTTAAAATAATTTTTTTTAATAACCTTACTAGCTTTCTAATTTTTCTACCAGTTTCTTTATTCTTAATTATTGAGTTAAAGATTTTTGGTGTATTAATTAGCCTATTAGCGTATAGGTTTTTGTTATTTATAATTAATTTTAATTCTGTTAATAAATCAAAATTATTAAAATTTAAATCTAATGATATTGATGAAAAATTAAAAATATATAAAAAATTCAAAGAACTTTCAATTCCTGTAATTCTATCAGGTTTGTTGGTTGCGCCCGTTATAGGTTTTGCATTTAAGATTGTATCTGATCAAGAGTATGGTTTGGCTCAGTTGGCATATTTTAACATAGTATATCAAATGTACCTGGTCGCAATCTTTATTCCTAATGCATTGAATGGTTATTTCATTTCAAAATTCTCAAGTAAAAATGAAAGTAATCAAAAGGATTTTTTAAAAATAGCCAAGAATAATTTTTTATTTTCTCTAGTAGTGGCTTTCTGTTTATTCGCTTTCCAAAAAATATTTTTCTTAATTGTTAATGATCATTCTGTAGATCTAGTAAATAATTATTATATTATGCTAGGTACAATTATACTGTTTAGCTTAAATGCAGTTTTTGCTAGTTATTGGCCATCAGTTGGAAAAGCTTGGTTTGGGTTTTATATGAATATAATTTGGGCAGTTGTATTGCTCGGGGTTACATTTATTTTTTCTACATATAAAATTTCAGCAGCATTATCGTGGGCATTTTTAATAGCCTACCTGACTTTAAGTATAGTGCAAATTTTAAGTTATAAGGTGTTAAATTATGCAAAAAAATAAAACTATTTGGGTTGTATTAAGATCTCATCTTATAACACTACCCCCTGTAATGACAGTGATTAATTGTTTATTGAACACTGAAGAATATAATGTAAAATTAGTTTCTACTAAAGAATCAGAAATAAACCACCCACTTTATGAAGAGTTTATTATTGGTCAAACTCATAAGGTGGGTTTAGCTAAAAAAATATCCAATTATTATTTTTTTAGAAAATTTGTCCAAAAAACTTTTACAGAGAAATTAAAAGAGGATGATTTAGTTTGGATTGCTTCTCTAGATACGGCACAAGCTTGTAAAGGTTTGAGTTTTCTTGATACGAATAAGTATATTCTTCATTTACATGAGTTATATGATAATTATCCAAAAAAATTAAACTCTATAAAAGAAATCTCCCAGAAAGCATATAAAATAGTTGTTCCAGAATTAAATAGAGCAAGAATATTACAGGTTTGGTTGCAATTAAAAGAAAGACCAACTGTTCTGCCGAATAAACCTTGGACGCATCCACGTACCAAATATATGATCCCTACACATGAATCAACAAAAGAAATCATTAAGAACTATGATTCATCTAAAAAAATAATAATTTATCAAGGGCATATTGAGAAAGGGAGAAGTTTAGAGCCAATTATTGAGGCAATATCTGATATAGATAATGTTGAATTTTGGCTTATGGGGATAGACCATGGTTATGTGGCTGAATTATTGAAAATGAGTGATAAAGTAAAGTATTGGGGCTATGTCCCAGCACCATATCATTTGGAAGTAACGAGTTATGCTGATATCGGTATTATGAGTTATGATTTAATAAACCTAAATCATATGTATTGTGCACCCAATAAGGTTTGGGAATATTTAGGTTTTAATTTATTTTTCATTTGTAATGAAGTTGGCAGTTTAGATTCCTTTAAGCTTCATGGTTGTTGTGATTTATTGGATTTTAAAAATAAAAATGATATTAAGCTGTCTATAGTTAAAAACCTTCAAGTTAAACATAATTTTTCTAATTATTACGATAGTGTTAATCTAGATGAAATATTGAAAAATATTTTAAAAGCTAAAAGTGAATCACTAAATGAAAGTACAAAAATCTAATATAAATGCGATTCTTTATGCTCTTATTACCTTTGTAATGAGTTTATTGCTTGCTCCACTTTTTATAAATGGTGATCAGGTATCGTATCATGCATTTTATAATAATTGTTTCGATCTTGTGAGTTTATCTCAAGAGTTTAAATGTTATAATTCAACTTTAGGTACACAAGAGCCTATATATTTCCTTGTTATTAAAATATTTCATACTTTTTTTGATAAAAATTTTTTGATGTCTATTTTTAACTCAATTATTGTTTTTCTTTTTGTTAAAATAGTATATAAATTCTATATTAGAACTATTTTAATCCATTTGTTTTTTATTCTCTTTTTTTTAAATTACTATGTCGTTGTTTTATTTTTTTCTGCTGAACGACTAAAATTGTCAGTTTTATTTTTATTAATCTCATTATTATTAATTGGATTAAAGTCTGTATTTTCTAAAGTATTAATGATTTTAACACATATGCAGATGATTTTTATTTTTTTTGTAGATTTTATTCATGGGTTTTTTGAAAAAAACAATAAAAAACTATGGGTGAAATTTGTTACAGTGATTGGTGGTTCAATTCTATTGGGTATAATTTATTATTATATGAGAGATCATATAGATCGAAAGGTTATCGGGTACTCTAATAGAACAGCTGAAAGTGACTTAGGGCTAATTTCTTTATTAAAATCTTCTATTTTTGTTTTATTAACTTATGTTTCTGTTCAAAAAAATATAGTTATTTTAATGCAGATTCCCTTACTAATAGGATCTTATATCCTAGGTTCTGGAAGAATGTTGATAATGTCATTTTTTGTCTATATAGCATGCTTAATTTATTTTAAAGGTAAAGTTGATTTTTTAGGCTATATTGTATTGTTTTATTTTGCATTTAAAAGCATTGAATTTTGGCAAAATGTAATAAAATATGGAACGGGTTTTTTAGAGGTTTAGTATTATGCGTTTAATGATCGATGCATCCCTTCAATCTGTAGGTGGAGGTGTTCAAGTAGCAGTTAATTTTATTAATAATATTTTAAATGATAAGTTTATAGATGATCTTTTAATTATTGTTTCTCCTCAAGTTGATGAGCAGATTGATGTTAACTTAAAACCTAAAACCAATTATTATGTTTTTCCAAATGCTTCAAGTTTCTTTAAATTTAAGCAAGGAAAAGAACTCAGTGAACTTGAAAAAAAATTTAAACCTGACCTTGTGTTTATTGTTTTTGGTCCTTCATACTGGAAACCTAAGGCAAAAAGTATTCAAGGTTTTGCATTGCCTTTAATGGTGTACGGCGAAACTGTAAATAAGTTACATGCAAATAATCTTATGAAAAAATTAAGAATTAATTTATTGCATTTTTTAAGGAAATTTCAAATTAGAAATAACTTTGATTATGTTGTAGTAGAGACTAATACCTTTAAATCATTAGTTAAAAGTAAATTTAATATTGATGAAAATAAAATTTTTGTAGTAGAGAATAGTTTTAATAATAAATTTAATATGAATGAGGATCTTAAATTAATAAACAAGAAAAACAAATATGATTTTTTTGTTCCTACTGCATATTATCCTCACAAAAACTTGGAAAGATTAGTAGATGTAGCATACATACTTAAAGAAAAATATTCTCTTTATATTACCTTTAATTTTCTTCTTGCTAAAGATTCATCAGCATGGAGTAAAATTCTCACTTTAGCTGAACACAAGAATGTACAGGAATATTTTAATACTTATGGCCCCGTTAGAAATAATGTAATTAGTGAAATATATAAAAAAAATGATTGTGTTATTTTACCTACCATTGCAGAAGTATCTTCTGCTGTATACCCTGAAACATTTATCAGTAAAAAATTATTATTTACATCTGATCTAGATTTTGCTCGTGAGTTATGTGGGGATGCAGCTGTATTTTTTAATCCATTTTCTCCCGAAGATGTTGCTAATAAAATTTTTAATGTCCTTAATGATTTACCTTTACAAGAACAACTATTAAAAAGTTCAGAAAATCAACTTTTGAATCAATATATTTCACCTGAGGAAAAGTGGGAAAAACAAAAAAATTAATTTTATCTTTAATTAACTCTTAAGGATTTAAAGTAATATGAAGTTTTATAATTTTTATATTAATTCTCCTATATTTATTCAAAATTTTCTTTGTACACTTTATGGCTATAAAGAGTCTAAAGTTCGTTTTAATAAAGATTTTGATCGAAAATTAAAATTTCTTAATGAGTCACAGTATTATAGTCTTGATAATATTAAGATTTATAAGGAAAATAAATTAAAAGATATTTTATTAGGCTGCACTAACCATCCATTTTATAGAGATAAATTTTCATCTATTTCTGAGAAGGCTATACTCAATAATCCTTTTCAAATTTTAAAAGATTTTCCGGTTTTAACTAAGGAAGATATTCTAAAATTTGATATGAAAGCATTAGTAAATGAAAATAATCAAATTTATAGTACGAGTGGTACGACAGGTAAGGCATTAACTATCTGTAAGGATAAAGAAAGTATAGCTATGCAATGGGCTATTTGGATTCGTCATAGAAATAGATTTTCAATAAAATTTAAAGATATAAGTGTAAACTTTACCGGCAAACCTATTGTCAGTGAAAATCAAAAATCTCCTCCATTTTGGAGATACAATGCGGCTCAAAAGCAATATCTAGTCAGTTCTAAGCATATAAATGAACAAAATATTGAAAGTATAGTTGAATTTTTAAATTCGATTTATCCTAAATTCTATTCTGGATACCCAAGCATTATATCTGATTTATCAAGATTAGCAATTTCAAAAGGATTAGTGTTAAAGAATAAACCTGATGTTATATTTTGTGGGGCGGAAAATTTATTGGATTATCAGGCTGAATCTATTAGTAAGTGGACAAATTCAATTATTACGGATCAATATGGCTTGACAGAAGGGAATTGTAATTTTTCAAAATGTGAACATGGTTTTTATCACGAGGATTTTGAATTTTGTCATATTGAGCTTATAGACCAAGAAGTTTTAGAGGATGGTTCTATTAGAGGTAAGTTAATAGGGACGGCATTTTATAACCATACTTTCCCATTGATTCGCTATAATACAGGGGATATTGCTATTTTTGCCCCATCAAATTTTAAATGTGAGTGTGGTAGAGAAAGCCAAGTTATATTTTCCGTTGAAGGGCGTCAGGATGACTATCTTATTACACCTGATGGACGACGTGTAATGCGTTGTGGATATTTATTTAGAGATACTTTTGAGGCATTAGAAGTACAGATTGTTCAAGAAAAATATGGCGAAGTTATATTTAATGCTGTTCTTTCAGGTTTAGGTAATAGATCTGATTTTGAAAAAAAAGTTTCGACTTTATTTAAAGAATATATTTCTGAAGATATGAGCCTGATTTTTAAATATCCAGACTTTATTCAAAAATCTTCAACTGGCAAGTTTAAAGCAATTTTAAATAGGATTAATAAATGAAGCAAATCCTTCAAGACATGGCAAAAGGTGGAACCACTGTAACAGAAGCACCAGTACCGCAGTGCTCTAAAGGACATTTACTTATTTCTACCACTACTTCGCTTATTTCTGCTGGCACAGAGCGCATGTTGGTCGGTTTTGGTAAAGCCTCTATGTTAGACAAGGCACGCCAACAACCCGAAAAAGTAAAAATGGTACTTGAAAAAGTCCAAACAGATGGGTTGCTTACTACCTATGACGCAGTAAAGTCCAAACTGGCACAACCTTTACCACTTGGTTATTGCAATGTTGGTGTAGTTCATGAAGTTGGAGCGGGTGTAGAAGACTTTAAAGTCGGTGATCGTGTTGTTTCAAATGGTCCACATGCAGACATGGTCAAAGTACCGAAAAACCTATGTGCGAAAATACCTGACAATGTACCTGATGAAGCAGCTTCTTTTACAGTTGTTGCCAGTATTGGCTTACAAGGTATTCGTCTGGCACAACCAACCATAGGTGAAAGCTTTGTGGTTACAGGTGCAGGCTTAATTGGCTTACTCACCATTCAAATGCTAAGAGCAAATGGCTGCCGTGTACTGGCGATTGACTTTGACCAAAGCAAACTCGAATTGGCTAAGCAGTTTGGTGCAGAAGTTTGTAACCCTGCCAAAGGTGAAGACCCTATCGCTGTAGGTTTGGCATTTAGCCGTGGTGCAGGAGTAGATGGAGTAATTATTACAGCATCTACCAAAGTGAGTGATCCTGTTACACAAGCCGCGCGTATGAGTCGCAAACGCGGACGTATTATTTTAGTTGGTGTAACAGGTTTAGAGTTAAATCGTGCAGACTTCTATGAAAAAGAACTAAGCTTTCAGGTGTCATGTTCTTATGGACCAGGTCGTTACGATGCTGCTTATGAAGAAAAAGGACAGGATTACCCGGTAGGATTTGTTCGCTGGACAGAACAGCGTAACTTTGTTGCAGTGTTGGATATGATGGCGGCAGGCACTTTAAATGTAGATGCCTTAATTACCCATCGTTTTGAATTTGAAGATGCGCCAAAAGCTTATGATGTTTTAACGGAAGATAAATCAGGTTTGGGTATTTTACTTAAATACAATTCGGCTGTAGAAACACGAACTGAAAAGAAAGTCATTTTAAAACCAATTCAGATAGATGCACAAAATGCTGTAGTTGGTTTTATTGGTGCAGGCAATTATGCTTCACGTATTTTAATTCCTGCATTTAAAAAAGCGGCTTCACAACTGCATACCATTGTAACTTCTGGTGGTATTAATGGGGTGATTCATGGTGAAAAGGCAGGATTTGCAGAAGCATCGACAGATATAGATGCTTTATTAAGCAATCAAGATGTAAATACTGTAGCAATTGCAACACGACATAATAGCCATGCCTATTTTGTAGAAAAAGCGCTGTTAGCGGGTAAAAATGTTTTTGTAGAAAAGCCATTGGCGTTGACGGTAGAAGAAATAGAAAAAGTTGAACAAGCTTATAATCACAATATAGAAAATAAACAATATGCGCGTGTCATGGTGGGCTTTAACCGTCGTTTTGCACCTCAAGTACAGAAAATGAAGGCCTTATTAGATACGGTGAAAGAACCTAAAAGCTTTATTATGACTATGAATGCAGGAGCGATTCCTGCAGATCACTGGACACAGGATAATGCAGTAGGCGGCGGGCGTATTATTGGTGAGGCATGTCATTTCATAGATTTAATGCGCTTTTTAGCAGGCTCAAAAATTGTTTCTGTTCAAGCTAGACGTATGGGTGAAACCGATGCTGTACAAGTCCTTGAAGACAAAGCAAGCATTACTTTAGGTTTTGAAGATGGTTCATTTGGAACAATTTTCTACTTGGCGAACGGAGCATCAAGTTTTCCTAAAGAGCGAGTAGAAGTCTTTGCTGCAGGTCGTGTATTACAACTCGATAACTTCCGTAAACTTAAAGGTTTTGGCTGGTCTGGCTTTAATAAAATGAATTTGTGGCGTCAGGACAAAGGGCAAGATGCTTGTGCGGCTGCTTTCGTTGAGAGTATTCGTCAAGGCAAGGAGTCACCTATTCCAGCAGATGAAATTTTTGAAGTTGCACGTATGACAATTCAAGCCGCTGAAATTTTACGAGCTCAGATATGAGTGTGTTTATCAAGGGAAAAACAGCCTTAGCATTAGGGCTGTTTAACTTATTTCGGGTTTTTAAATACCGTTTAGGTGTCAAAACAGGGTTAAATCCTGTACAAAAACTTGCTGCAAAAATGCCTGAGGGTCATTTTTTTAGTACTACGCCCGAATGTACTAAGGCAAAAAGCTTCCCTAAAACCTTACAGGCTTTTGGTTATTTGGAATATCCTTTAACACAGGGTATTCCCAACTGGTTTTATAGTCCGTTAACCCAACATGAGTTTCAAAACAGTCATTTGGCTTGGTATAAAATTCCAGATTTTGACGCAAATGTAGGTGACATTAAAGGTATTTGGGAAGCTTCGCGTTTTGATTGGGTACTTAACTTTGTTCTGCAAGCTCAACAACATAATGAAGAAGCACTGCATGCGTTAGATGCGTGGTTAAACGACTGGTGCCAGAAAAATGCTGCCTATTTAGGGCCTAACTGGAAATGTGGGCAAGAAGCCTCTATTCGGGTCATGCATTTAATTGCAGGCTTAATTGGTTTAAATCAACTGACACAACCGAGTCAAAATATACAGCAACTTATAGCATTACATTTAAAACGGGTTGCACCTACCATTGATTATGCAATTGCCCAAGACAATAACCATGGTACTTCTGAAGCGACAGCACTTTTTATAGGTGGGGCATTACTCAATCATGTGACACCTAAACCAGAATATAAAGCATGGCGAGAACTTGGGCAGAAGTGGTTGGAAAATCGTGCTCAAAAACTGATTATGGCAGATGGTGGGTTTAGCCAATATTCAGTGACTTATCATCGGGTCATGCTAGATTCATATAGTTTGGCAGAGATTGTACGCCAACAACTAAATCTAAAAGCATTTTCTGATGTTATTTACCATCAATTGCTAAAAGCAACCAACTGGCTGTATGTGCTTACACAAGAAGCAAATGGTGATGTACCTAATATTGGTGCAAATGATGGCGCACGCTTGTTGGCTGTTTCTGCAACAGATTATCGGGATTTTAGACCCAGCGTACAATTAGCCAGTACTTTATTTGCAGCGCAGAGTTATTATGCAGATCAAGGTGCTTATGATGAAAGTTTGGCTTTTTTTAAACTAGATAAAAAAGCAGTAAATCCTTCAAGCTTGCCTAAAAAAGATCAATTTTTTTCTGAAAGTGGATTAATTACTGCCGAAAAGCAGTATTTTTTTATTGCATTCAAACTGCCTGTTTTTAAGTTTAGACCAAGTCAGTGTGATGCCTTACATTTAGATGTTTGGTGGAAAGGGCAAAATATTTTACGGGATGGCGGTACGTATAGTTACAATTCTACACCAGAAGATTTAGAGTACTTTAGCGGTGTTGCCAGTCATAACACAGTACAATTTGATGGGCATCAGCAAATGCCTCGTTTGAGCCGTTTTCTGTTTGCTGCATGGCTAAAACCGAGTCAATTAAATTATCAACCAGACCAGTTTAATTGTGCATATCAGGATTATTGGGGATGTAAACACAAGCGTGAAGTTGTACTCAAAGATCAGAGTATTCAAGTGATAGATACAATCTCTGGTTTTAAAACACAGGCTGTTTTAAGGTGGCGTTTACAACCAGACCAGTGGCACTTGCAAGACAATGTTCTGAGCAACGGTCACATAAGTATTGCGGTTCATTCAGAATCAAAGTTAGCACTGCAATTGGTGCAGGGTGAAGAATCAAGATACTATTATCAAAAACAGTCTTTACCTGTACTGGAAATTAAAGCCACTCAAGCAACAAGTATTACTACGGTTATTCAAGACTTAACATGAAAATTCTATACTTCCACCAGCATTTTTCTACGCCCAAAGGCTCTGCAGGTATTCGCTCTTATGCCATGGCTCAAGCACTTATTCGCAATGGTCATCAGGTAACGATGGTATGTGGCTCATTTGGTGCTGGGCAGACAGGGTTAACTCAGGCATTTGAAAATGGAATGCGTCGGGGGGTGGTCGATGGAATTGAAATTATTGAATTTGAATTGCCTTATTCAAATAGTCTTTCGTTTTTAAAACGGATTTTAATATTTTTAAGCTTTGCTTTTAAATCAATTAAAGTGGCATTTACAGAACAATATGATGTGCTATTTGCGACTACAACACCGCTGACTGCAGGTATTCCGGGTATTTTTGCAAAATGGCTTAGACGCAAACCTTTCGTATTTGAAGTTCGTGATTTATGGCCAGAACTGCCTAAAGCGATGGGGGTGATTAAAAATCCAATCGTATTATGGATGATGTCTATATTGGAATGGGTGTCTTACCATTCAGCAGATCGTTTAGTTGGATTATCGCCAGGTATTGTAGAGGGGATTATCAAACGTGGTATTGATCCCCAAAAAGTAGCATCTATTCCAAATGGCTGTGATTTAGATATTTTTGCCCAAGAACAACAGGTTTGGCGTCCTGAACAGGTAAAAAATACTGATTTAATGGCAATTTTTACGGGAACACATGGTTTAGCCAATGGTTTAAATGCAGTCATTGATGTTGCTGTTGAGTTACAGCAGCGTAAAAGGGATGACATTAAATTGGTATTGGTAGGGGATGGCATGCAAAAGCAGGCCCTACAGCAACGCGCTATAGACTTAAAGCTGAATAATATTGTTTTTCATGATCCAGTAAATAAAACCAAGCTAGCAGGCCTCATGGCAAGTGCAGACGTGGGATTGCAAATTTTAGCCAATGTGCCTGCATTTTATTATGGTACTTCTCCAAACAAGTTCTTTGATTATATTGCAGCTGGTTTGCCTGTTTTGAATAACTATCCTGGCTGGTTAGCGGAATTAATTCAACAAAAACATTGTGGTTTTGCTGTGCCACCTGAAAATCCTCAAGCTTTTGCCGATGCATTGGAGTATGCGGCAGATCATCGTGATGAGCTTGTGGTCATGGGCGAAAATGCACAGAATTTAGCCCGTTCTCAGTTTAACCGTCAGGAACTTTCGCAAAAGTTTGATGAGTGGGTAGCGCAAGGATAATGTAATGTTAAAACGCCTCCTCGATATTATTATTGCTTCCATTGCCCTCATTTTACTGTCACCGCTGTATTTTTATGTGGCACATAAAGTGAAAAAAAATCTGGGCTCGCCTGTTTTATTTCGTCAAGTGCGTCCAGGTCTAAATGGTAAGCCATTTGAAATGATTAAATTTCGAACAATGAAAGATGCGCTGGATGCACAAGGCAATCCACTGCCAGACAGTGAGCGCTTGACGCCATTTGGTAAAATGCTGCGTTCAACCAGTTTGGATGAAATGCCTGAGCTTTGGAATGTCATAAAAGGTGATATGAGTGTGGTTGGCCCACGTCCGCTGCTGATGGAATATTTACCTCTATATAATGAAGATCAGGCAAAGCGCCATAATGTACGTCCAGGTATGACAGGCCATGCTCAAGTGAACGGCCGTAATGCCATTAGCTGGGAAGAAAAATTTAAACTGGATACCTGGTATGTAGAAAATCAGTCGGTTTGGTTAGATTTTAAAATTATGCTGAAAACGGTTAAAAAAGTGCTCGCTAAAGATGATATTAACGAAGCAGGCGAAGCGACTATGACTAAATTTACGGGTACAAAATCGGATCAACAGCATGACTGAACTATATGCAGTATATGGTGCCTCTGGCTGTGGGCGTAGCTTGATGCCAGTGGCAAGATCTCAATTAAAACGGTCCGGTATAGACGCTGAAATCGTCTTTATTGATGATAGCTTAAGTGCAGAGGCCATGATTAATTCACACCGTGCCATGAATTATGCTGCATTTAAAGCACACCCTGCTGTAAAAAAACAGGTATTAATTGCGATTGCCAATAGTCAAGTACGTGAAAAAATTTCAATGCAACTTGAACAAGATGCAATTGAGCTCTGGAGTGTTCAGGCAGATAATGTGGTACTCATGGATCAGGTAGAAATTGCAGAAGGGGCAGCACTCAGCCCTTTTGTGAGCATTACCTCAAATATAAAAATTGGTAAATGCTTTCATGCCAACTTATATAGCTATGTCGAACATGACTGTGTGATTGGTGACTTTGTTACTTTTGCCCCAGGGGTAAAATGTAATGGCAATATTCATATTGAAGATCATGCCTATATTGGTACAGGTGCCGTCATAAAACAAGGTACACCAGATCAACCTTTAGTGATTGGTCGCGGTGCAATTGTGGGTATGGGCGCGGTTGTAACCAAAAGCGTACCCGCTGGGGTAACAGTTGTAGGTAACCCTGCACGCATTTTAGAGAAAAAATAATTTTATTTTAGGAATCATCATGTTAAACACTGCATTTGAACCATGGCCTAGCTTTACCCAAGCGGAAGCGGATGCTGTTTCTCAAGTTTTATTGTCAAACAAAGTAAACTATTGGACAGGACAAGAATGCCGTGAGTTTGAAAAAGAATTTGCCCAATATGCACAAACCAAATATGCAGTGGCGTTGGCAAATGGCACGGTTGCCTTAGATGTTGCTTTAAAAGCACTAGGCGTGGGTGCAGGCGATGATGTGATTGTCACTCCACGTACCTTTTTAGCTTCGGCAAGCTCAATTGTCACCGCTGGTGCAAATCCTATTTTTGCAGATGTAGAACTCGATTCACAAAATATTTCACGACGCACCATTGAAGCAGCCCTGACACCAAATACCAAAGCGATCATCTGTGTGCACTTGGCAGGTTGGATGTGTGATATGGATCCAATCATGCAATTGGCTGAAGAAAAGGGGCTTTACGTGATTGAAGATTGCGCCCAAGCACATGGTGCAACCTATAAAGGTCAAGCGGCAGGTTCGATTGGACATATTGCAGCATGGTCATTCTGCCAAGACAAAATTATGACCACTGGTGGTGAAGGTGGCATGGTTACGACCAATGATGAACATCTTTGGAAAAAAATGTGGTCATACAAAGACCATGGCAAAAACTTTGACAGCATTTATAACAAGCAACATCCACCAGGTTTTCGCTGGCTACATGACTCATTCGGTACCAACTGGCGTATGATGGAAATGCAAGCAGTCATTGGGCGTATTCAGTTGAAAAAAATGGCTGAATGGACCAAGGCCCGTAACGAAAACATGCAGAAAATTTATGCAGCCTTTGCTGAAACACCATATATAACTGTCTCACAGCCGAATGAGGAATATTTACATGCAGCTTATAAATGTTATGTGCAAGTAAATACTGATCAATTACCTGTGGATTGGTCTCGTGACCGTATTATGAACGAGATCGTGGCTCTGGGCGTACCTTGCTTTAGTGGGTCATGCTCAGAAGTGTATTTAGAGCATGCTTTTGATGGTACACCGTGGCGACCTGAGACTCGCTTGGAAAACGCAAAAAAATTAGGTGAAACGAGTTTAATGTTCTTGGTGCATCCAACCTTAAGTGAAGAAAGTATAGCGAAAACAGTAAATGCTATTAAGGACGTAATGCAAAAAATATCAGAATCAAAGTGATATTTTAATATCTAAATTTTGAGGCATGGAGGGAGATTCTCAATACCCCTCCTAAATAGCGATAATATAGAGTGATAAGATCTAGACTGTGAAATCAACGATTATAAATTTAGCATCAGCGCCGAGGGGGACCAAACAACTTTTTCTAGTCTGTTTGGATTTTTTAGTATTTCCAATTCTGATTTGGCTATGTTATGCCATTCGCCAATTTGACTTGGGTGCTGAAGTAGTGCCGAATCTGGCTTTCGGATCTCTTTGGGTGTCGTTGATTGCGGTCAGTACATTGGGCTTAGCACGGATCTACAGTTTTATCGTAAGAGCATTTAACGAGGCTTTCATTTTCCAATTAGGCTTAGCGACAACACTGACTGTGCTCGCGCTTTATGCACTCGCCTACTTTACTCATGCATTTATCCCAACTTCAATTCCATTGATGTTTGGATTTATGATGTTTGCATGGATTTGGCTCAGTCGAGGGATCATTAGAGCCCTTGTGAAATATGTATTACATGCAGATATTCCGCGTAAACGAATTGCGATTTATGGCGCAGGTTTTGCAGGCCAACAAGTGGCTGCAATGCTGAAAAATTCTGATGAACATTTACCGGTTTTGTTTTTAGATGATGATGTCACGCTTGCCGCGAAGAATATTGGTGGTTTAAAAGTCTATCATGCGGCGGATGCACAAAAAGTGCTGAACAAGCATCAAGTCAATGAAATTTTGATTGCGTTGCCTTCGGTGGGTCGTCAACGTAAAACAGAAATTATTAAAAATTTAGAACCTGCACATTTAAAAATTACCGAGATTCCAGGCTTAACAAAACTAGTTGATGGTGAAATACGACTGTCAGATATTCAAGAAGTCGATATTATTGACTTACTTGGACGCGATCCTGTGCCTCCTGTTGCCCATTTACTTTCAAAAAATATCACCAATAAAATTGTGATGGTCACTGGTGCGGGCGGATCGATTGGTTCTGAACTATGTCGTCAAATTATCAAAAACCAACCTAAGCTGTTGGTGTTATATGAACTGACAGAATTTGCATTGTATAGTATCGACAAAGAATTACGTCAAAAAACAGAGTTAACCATTATTCCAATCTTAGGCACAGTACTGGATCAGCAGAAGCTCGAGCGTGTCATCGCACAATATCAAGTACAAACCGTTTATCATGCAGCGGCTTACAAACATGTCCCTTTGGTGGAATGTAATCCGATTGCAGGTGTAAAAAATAATGCAGTCGGCACAGCCTTTAGCCTAAATGCCGCTGTACGCAATCAAGTGGAAACATTTGTGCTAATTTCAACAGATAAAGCAGTTCGTCCTACCAATGTGATGGGGGCTACCAAGCGTATGGCGGAGCTCTATTGTCAAGCGATGGCAGAAGCTCAAGATCACACTCAGGTGAGTATCGTGCGTTTTGGAAATGTGCTCGGTTCATCGGGTTCAGTGGTTCCGCTTTTCAAGCAACAGATTGCGAAGGGTGGTCCAATTACAGTGACTCATCCTGACGTCACGCGATACTTTATGACCATTCCAGAAGCTTCTCAATTGGTGATTCAAGCCGGTGCTTTAGGTGAGGGTGGAGATGTATTCTTGTTGGATATGGGAGAGCCAGTCCGTATTCAAGATTTGGCGCGACAAATGATTTCACTCAGTGGATTAACGGTTCGTGAAGAAGGATCACAAACAGGTGATATTGCGATTCAGTATTCAGGTTTACGTCCAGGTGAAAAGTTATATGAAGAACTATTGATCGATCAAGAGGATACAAAGATTACCGAGCATAGTCGGATTCTAAGATCGTTTGAAAAATCGTATCCTTTAGACGAAATTTTACCCGTATTTGACCGTTTCTATGATTTAACTGCAACACATGAAGATGTTGATTGGGTGTTATCTCGACTAGAATACTATGTAGATGGATATCAACGCGGTGCTGAAATTCGCGTTAACTAATTAAGTAAATTAAATATTTGTAGAGCTTTGAATATGTCGATCAAAAAAGCGATTCTTCCCGTAGCTGGTCTTGGCACACGTTTTTTACCTGCGAGCAAATCGATTCCTAAGGAAATGGTGACAGTAGTCGATCGTCCTGCAATTGAATATGTGGTCAAAGAAGCAATTGCTGCGGGTATTGAACAAATTATTTTAGTCACACATTCTTCAAAAGCATCGATTGAAAACTATTTCGACCGTAGCTTTGAGCTGGAAACAACATTAGAACAAAAAAAGAAATTTGATTTGCTCAAAGAAATTACCGAAATTTTGCCCGCGCATGTGAGTGTGATCAGTGTACGTCAGCCACAGCCTTTAGGTTTAGGCCATGCTGTGATGTGTGCAAAAGATGTGGTAGGTAATGATGATTTTGCAGTGCTACTCCCTGATGTGTTAGTAAAAGATACAGCTGAAACCAATGACTTGAGCTTGATGATTCAGCGTTATAACGAATCAAAAGCATCACAAATTATGGTTGAAGCTGTCCCTGACCAGATGGTCGATCAATATGGGATTGTGGATGTGGCTGAGTCACCGCTTGAGGGACAAAGTATCCAAATGCAAGGTATTGTAGAAAAACCTGCAGTGGGTACAGCACCATCGAACTTATCTGTGGTAGGACGTTATATTTTGCCTGCGAAAATCATGCAATTGCTTGAACAAACACCAAAAGGTGCGGGCAATGAAATCCAACTCACCGATGCGATCGCGATGCTTCAACAAACAGATGTGGTAGAAGCCTATCGTATGAAAGGTCAAACCTTTGACTGTGGAAGCAAGTTGGGTTATTTAAAAGCGGTATTGCATTACGGTATGGATCACCCAAGTTTAGGTGAAGCTTTTAAAGTCATGATTAAAGACTTAAAACTTTAAAACGAGTATCGCTATGAATATTGCAGTATTTGGTCAGACCTTGTATGCAGGGGTTATGGCAGCATTGTTGGCTGAATATGGCCATCAAGTCTTCTGGTGTGATCTTTTAAAAAAACCAGCATCGGAACAGGTATATGCTCAGGATCAATCTGTACAAGACTTGCTTGAGAAATTACATCAGACTGGTGCAATAAAATACTGCACATTTGCAGCGATTCCCCTTGATGTGGATGCCTATTTTTTTAGTTTTAATCCGACTGAGCAATTGCAAGGCATTGAAATACTCAAAGCCCTCAAACAACGCACAATCAGTCATCCTAAATTAATGATTAATGCATCCACATTAGGTTTACATGGAACCCAAAAGTTTGCTGAACTATTGCCTGAAGATGATTGGGTTTACGTACCAGATGTGATCCAAGAGGGCAATGCATTACGTAGCCTGACACAAACCTCACAACTGGTCGTTGGTTGTGAGAGTGAGCGTGCTAAGCGTGTATTACAAGAGTTATTACGACCGCTTTTTCCACGTGAGCAACAATATTTATTTATGCCGGTTTTAGATGCGGAATTTACCAAGTTAAGCGTATCTGGCATGCTGGCGACCAGAATCAGTTATATCAATGATTTAGCTGTTGTGGCTGAGAAATTGGGGATTGATATTGAGCATGTGCGCCAAGGCTTAGCGGCAGATAGTCGTATTGGTCCTTCTTATTTATATCCAGGTGCAGGGTTTGGTGGGGAAAATTTCTCGCATGATGTACAAACCTTGGCGAGTACTGTTTCTGGTAGTGGGGCTAAGAGTCAACTCTTAGCACAAGTCTGGGAGATTAATGAACAACAAAAGGAAATCCTCTTTCGAAAATTATGGAATCATTTTCAGGGGGATCTGAAAGACAAAGTCGTGGCGGTTTGGGGGGCTTCTTTTAAAGAAAATACGGCTCGTATTCAACAATCCTCGATTCATGCCATGTTAAAAGCTTTATGGGCACAAGGGGTTGTGGTTAAACTTCATGATCCACAAGCCTTGAGTGAAATTGAAAAAGTATATGGTCAGCGTGATGATTTAATTTATTGCCAAGATCAATATGAAGCAGTAGATGATGCGCATGCGCTTTGTATCCTCACAGCGTGGAAACAGTATTGGTGTCCAAACTATCAAATCCTTAAGAAAATCATGCAACATGCTTTAATTTTAGATGGTCGTAATATTTTAAATCCCGAATATGTGAAGTCGCAGGGCTTTGCTTATAAAGGAGTAGGGCGTTAATGGAACAGCCAAATCAGGAATGTAATTCAGTCGCTGTTGAACAAGCGCTTTCTAGTCTCGAGCTTTTAAAAAAACAACTTACACGTCAGCATTTACGTGATTTTTTTCAGCAAGATTCTAATCGCTTTCAAAATTGTGCGATTCATTTCGAGCCACTCATTTTTGATTATAGTAAGCAGCGTGTTGATCGATCTGTGCTGGATGCCTTAGTCAATCTAGCTCAAAGCTGTGACTTATCGGGTTGGATTAAGCGCTTATTTTCTGAAGAGCGAATCAACTACACTGAAAGTCGAGCAGCCATGCATTGGGCATTACGTTTGCCGCAAGATCATGCTGGACATTCACAGATCGCCAATCAAGTGCATCAGCAACTTGATCGTATGTATGCGTTGGTTGAGAAGATACATATGGGTCAGTATCGCGGTGCATCAGGTGAAGTGATTCAAGATGTTGTCAATATTGGGGTGGGGGGGTCGGATCTGGGTCCACTGATGGTCAGCCATGCGCTATCAGATTTTAAGCAAACCACTCAAAAACCATTGAATGTGCATTTTGTATCGACCATGGATGGAAGTCAGCTGTCTGACTTGCTGCATAAATTGCGTCCTGAAACGACGCTGTTTATTATTTCTTCCAAGTCATTTGGCACCATTGATACCTTATCCAATGCACAAACGGCGCGCTTGTGGCTTGAAAAAGCATTGGGTGAAGAGATTGCCATTTTAAAACACCATTTTATTGGGGTGTCAACCAAGCCTGAGAAAATGACCGAATGGGGAATTTCCCCTGAAAATCAACTGCTCCTTTGGGATTGGGTGGGTGGTCGTTATTCATTATGGTCATGTATTGGTTTGCCTATTGCATTAAGTATTGGCGTGGTGGGGTTCAAGCAACTGCTCGCAGGGGCTTATGCGATTGACCAGCATTTTCAAAGCACCGATTTTTCACACAATCTTCCGGTGTTGATGGGATTGCTGGGAATATGGAATATTAACTTTCTAGCAATGAAAACCCATGCAGTTTTACCCTACGATGGACGACTTAAATATTTTGCTGCGTATTTGCAACAATTGGAAATGGAGTCCAACGGTAAATCTGTGCAACGCAATGGTGAGAAAACTACGTTAGATACCTGCCCGATTGTATGGGGTGAAGTCGGTCCGAATGCTCAACATGCTTTTTATCAGTTATTGCATCAGGGTACACAGGCGGTCAGCAGTGATTTTATAGCGCCTGTCAAACGTTATAATGGTGACCAATATACCTATGTAGATAATGCCGAGGCACTTAAGCAACAGCATTATCTCGCGTTATCCAATTGTTTAGCTCAGTCACGATTATTAGCTTTTGGCAATGATGCTTTAAATCCTCAAGAGCTTGAGGGATTGCCGCTCTATAAACAATATGAAGGTAATCAGCCCAGCACGACAATATTGATAGATGAGCTCAATCCTTATAGTTTGGGTATGTTGATTGCTTTGTATGAGCATAAAGTGTTTGTGCAATCTGTCATTTGGAATATCAATCCTTTTGATCAATGGGGTGTGGAAAAAGGTAAAGAAATTGCCAATCAACTGTTGCCGATTCTAAATGGTGAACAAAATGATTTGTCCAAGCTTGATGCGTCGACACAAGGTTTAATACAAATATTGATGGGGAAAGACAATGCCTAAAGTATTAGTGACGGGTGGTGCTGGATATATTGGTTCGCATACTTGTGTTGAATTGCTCAATGCAGGGCACGAGGTTGTGGTTCTTGATAATTTATCGAATAGCTCACCAGAATCTTTGAATCGCGTTCAAGCTTTAACGTCTAAATCTTTAGATTTTGTCCAGGGTGATATTCTTGATCAAGCGATTTTGGATCAAATTTTCCAAGATCATCAGATTGACGCCGTGATTCATTTTGCTGGTTTAAAAGCGGTTGGTGAAAGTCAGCAAATCCCACTCAAATACTTTGAAAATAACATTTCAGGTTCGATTAGCTTAGTCAAAGCCATGGAGCGTGCCCATGTCTTTAATTTGGTGTTTAGTTCTTCTGCAACGGTTTATGGTGAGACAAATCCATCACCGTATCAGGAAGATATGCCGCTAAGTATGCCCAATAATAATTATGGCTATACAAAGATGGTTGTAGAGCAAATCTTAGAGAAAACAGCCATATCAGATGGTCGTTGGTCAATTGCGTTACTGCGTTATTTTAATCCTGTTGGCGCACACAAGAGTGGACAGATTGGTGAAGATCCACAAGGCATTCCTAATAATTTAATGCCTTTTGTTACACAGGTTGCAGTCGGGCGACGTGACAAACTTTCGATTTTTGGTTCAGATTATCCGACTGCTGATGGTACATGTGAACGCGATTTTATTCATGTGGTCGATTTGGCCAAAGCGCATGTGCTAGCGATTGAAAATCGGTTAAATGCTCAAGGATGTCGAGCATGGAATATTGGTACAGGTACGCCAGTTTCTGTTTTAGAAGTAGTTAAAACTTTTGAGGCGGTGAATGGGATTAAAATTCCATACGAGTTTGTAGAGAAAAGAGCAGGGGATTTACCTTGTTTTTATGCTGATAGTTTGCGAGCGTTTAATGAGCTGGGGTGGTCTGCACAATATGAGCTTGAAGATATGTTGGCAGATAGTTGGAATTGGCAAAAACAAAATCCAAATGGGTATCGTGAATAAAAAATGGAGCGTTTGAAACGCTCCGTTTTTTTATGCGGTTTTAAGCCTGAATCAGTTGAGTGAGCTCATCGATATAAGCTTGCATCGGCTTCGGATTTTTGTCTTTACGGCTTTCAATATTTAAACGGAGTAAAGGCTCTGTATTTGAAGCACGTACATTTAAACGCCAAGCACCAAAATCTAAACTGACGCCATCCGTTTCATCAATTTTGGGTTTTTGGTCAGCAAAATGATCAAAGATGTTTTGAATGGTTTCTTTTGTATCCGCAACTTTAAAGTTAATCTCGCCAGAACATGGGAATTTTTCAATCATTTCCTCAACCAGAGCAGAGAGTGGTTTTGCCGTTTCAGAGACAACTGAGATTGCTAATAACCATGGAATCATGCCACTGTCGCAATAGGCAAAATCACGGAAGTAGTGGTGTGCTGACATTTCACCGCCATACACTGCATTGTGTTCACGCATTTTATCTTTAATGAAGGAATGGCCAGATTTCGATTGCACAGCTTCGCCTTGATATTGTTCAACAATATCGAAGGTATTCCACACCAAACGCGGATCATGCACAATTTTTTCGCCTTTTTGTTTCAGTAAAAAGGCTTGTGCTAAGAGACCGACAATGTAATACCCCTCAATGAATTGACCTTTTTCATCAAAAAGGAAACAACGGTCAAAGTCACCATCCCACGCGATGCCCATGTCAGCCTGATGTTGCAGTACAGCATCGGAGGTGCTTGCACGGTTTTCAACTAAGATGGGGTTGGGAATACCATTTGGGAAGTTGCCATCCGCTTCATGATGAATTTTGATAAATTCAACTGGAATATTCAGGGTTTTAAATTTCTCTTCGATCGCATCGATCACATGACCTGCAGCGCCATTACCCGCATTGACCACGAGTTTTAAAGGTTTGATTTTTGTAGGGTCAATATAGGTCATCAAATGATCAATAAATTCGGGCAAGATATTATAATGCTGAGTTATACCTTTAAGTTCGACTGCTTTGAACTGATTTTTTTCAGCAAGAAGTTGGATATCTTTTAAACCCGAGTCTGCACCAATCGGACGAGCATTTTCACGTACAAGCTTCATGCCGTTATAGTCCATTGGGTTATGACTGGCTGTAATTTCGATACCGCCTTGCACATCAAGATGGAATGCACCGAAATAAACTTCCTCTGTCCCCGTCATGCCCAAATCTAAAACATCAACGCCTGCATCATTTAGGCCATTGATGGTGGCTTGTTTCAGTGCTTCACTGGTTAAGCGAACATCACATCCAACCACTACTTTTTGAGGTTGATAAATTTCGCCATAAGCACGTCCAACACGGTATGCGATATCTTCATTGAGTTCTGTGCCCAATTTTCCGCGGATATCATAGGCTTTGAAACAGGTTAATTTTTCCATGTTAAGGTTCTAATCTATTGAGCAAATTGAATACGAAAATTATAGCGATTTTGATCTAAGTACGGCATGGGTTGAGATGAAAAATTACATTTAAATTCAGTAAATTAATTTACGTTATGATGCTTATTGTTGGTTGTAAATCAAGCAGCGCTCATAAGTGGATGAATTTTTTTTGGAAAAAATGTAGTGAAACTTTATTGGATGTAAAAAATTGAATATATAAAAATTTAATAATAAAAAAG
>NZ_JFYL01000032.1 GCF_000632455.1 Acinetobacter sp. Ver3 | reverse complement strand
CACCACCAAACATTCATTGTCTTGTCATTCTTTTTGACTTCATAACGTTGCATACATAAAAATCCAACAGGTTTTTCTTCATCAAAATAGATCAAAACCCGTTTGCTTGCAGCATCATCAGGGGCATAGGCTTGAGCAATGTCATTCAAATCACAACCCTCTGGTGTCATGAAGATCGCTTGATGAAGCATTTTTAATATATTTTGCACTTCTGGGAATTGTGTATGTTGGTTACTATATTTTTTAATTTGAAGCATGGATGCAGCCTTTTTCTATAATTATTTGCGTCCCTCATACTATTTTTGAATTGTTAAGTTTGGGTTACATTAATTTTTTTGAAAACAAAAAATGGTTGTTATGTTATATTGTTTTAAATTTAAATTATTTTTTTTAATTCTTATTTAGTCAATAAATTTTATTTAAATTAATAACCTAAAGTAATATTTGAGCTTTTTTTTATTTAAAATTTTTTGTATATCGATATAGAGCAATGAGTTAAATTATTAATTTTATCTTTATAATTATTCATGATAATTTATCAACTTTTATCGTAATAAAAGCTAATAACTTAGATTAAAGAGTGAAAGTCGAGAAACTAAGACGTTATTCCATCTTAGTTTCTTATTGCAGAAGCTGATGTAAATGCTTAATCACGCTTTAATTGAGTAGAGCCGATCCAATGTTTTGAAAATTGGAATGCAGAACGACCTGAGCGTTGACCTCTGGCTTGGCACCAACGTAGCGCTTCAGCACGTACTTCAGGTGTCATTTCAATACCAGATTTTTTTAAATAGTGCTCTACAATCTCTAAATAAAGATTTTGATCCATCGGGTAGAATGAAAGCCAAAGACCAAAACGATCAGACAATGAGATTTTTTCTTCGATCGCTTCTTGCGGATGTAATTCAGTATATTGAGGCACGTCTACTTTAGTGATCGGGGTGTTTTCATGCATAAATTCTGGGAGTAGGTGGCGGCGGTTACTGGTCGCATAAATAATAAAGTTGCCAGAACCTGACTCTAGTGAACCATCTAACACACTTTTTAAACTACGATAATTTTCGTCTTCAGCATTAAAGGCTAAGTCATCACAATACACGATAAATTTTTCGGGACGACCTTCAATAATTTTTTGTATTTCTGGTAGGTCTGACAGATTATCACGCTCAATTTCAACGATGCGTAAACCACGGTCAGCATATTTTGACAGTAAAGATCTTACGATAGATGATTTTCCGGTTCCACGAGATCCAGTCAATAAAATATCGTTTGCAGGTAAACCTTGTAAAAATTGTTCAGTGTTTTGCAGTATTTTTTCTTTTTGTTTTTCGATACCTTTTAAATCATCAAGATGAATTATTTTAGGTTTTTGAATGGGGATCAGCCGTTTATTTTGCCATTTGTATCCTAGTGCTGAGAAATCAATTTTCTGACTCGGTTCAGATAATGTGTGATTAAGTTGGTCAATAAGTTGAGAAATTTTTGTTAACAGTTGATCTGGTAGTTCTAGAGTCGCCATAGTTGTTTGTGAAATACAATTCAATAAAATCAAGTTTAATCTACATGATGACGATAGCGATGTGAACTGATCTAAGGTATAAATCTATGCTGACTGGTCGATACAAGAAATAAATTTTATTAAGTTGATTATTTTGTGCTTTTTTTGCATAGTTTAAAAACTGAACAAAACTAATTGAACTAATAAAAATCAAAGGACTAGCTCAATGATTTTAGGCAATCGTAGTCAAATTAATCCGCATCAAGCGTATCGAATTAAAAAAAATGCAACATGAGCTTGAACGTGCGGAGAGCTATGAAGAGTGGAAAGACATTGCCTTAAAGCTGGATGAGGAGACGGGCGCTTAGGAATGGAAGTTTGATAATACTTCACCCTATTTTGATGCTGAAATTATATCGCATCGTTTAAATCTCTTACGCCGTTACAAGCTGAATCATCGTGTGTTTGATCTTATCTATATTTTGCGAGAAGGCTTGAGTCATGATGTCGCCAATATTGGTCATCCTATGCTGTTCACACAAACATATATTGGCACTAAAAAAATTATTGAGGACTATATCGAAGAGGTTTCACAGAGTTTAATTTATATCGCTTCGGATGAATGTTCAGGTTTGACACATCAAGAAAAATTTGATTTTTTTAAAAATTGTCAACTGACCTATGGTCAACCAGCAATGATGTTTTCGGGTGGGGCCTCATTAGGTTTGTTTCATACAGGCGTGTGTAAGGCGCTGATGGAACAAGATTTGATGCCGAAAGTTTTATCAGGTTCGAGTGCTGGTGCGTTAATGACGGCGATGTTAGGCGTTTCTGATCAAAAAGATATTGATCAGCTGCTGACAGGAGAGAGCTTTTATAGCGAGGCATTCCATTTCAGAAGTTTCAAAGAGTTGCTTAGAGGAAATGGTGGTATTGCTGATGTGCGATATCTTAAGAAATTTTTAGTGGAAAATTTAGGGGACTTAACATTTCAAGAAGCGTATGAAAAGTCTGGACTTGATATCAATATCAGTGTTGCACCTTATGATGTCGCTCAGGAAGATGCTCGTATCATGAATAAATATACTGCACCAGATTTACTGGTGTGGAGTGCAGTATTGGCATCATGTGCGGTTCCTATCTTATTTCCTCCAGTTCGACTGACCAGTAAGCGTTATGATGGGGTGCATACACCATACTTGGCAAGTATTCGTTGGGTGGATGGCAGTGTGAGAAGTGATTTTCCACAAGAGAAAATGGCTCGTCTCTACAATATTAATTACACCATTGCCAGTCAGGTGAATCCACATATTGTGCCATTCATGCAAAGTGATGCGGAGCGTTTTAGAACAGATCTACTCAGCTGGCCGCAACGTTTAGTGCGTAAACATGGTAAAACGATTGCGATGGATGTCATGAATTTCACTCGTGACCGAATGGGCAGTGTGCCGACGATTAGACGACTATTGGATCACGGTTATGGTATTGTTGATCAGCGTTATTATGGTGATTTAAATATTGTAGGTAATTATAGTCTGCGACATTATCATTATATGTTACAAAATCCGCGACCTCATTTGTTTAAAGTCCTTCAAAGAGAAGGGGAACGGGCAACTTGGTCAAAACTGTCCAGTATTGAAACACATGCGCGTATAGGAAAAACCATTGAACATTGTTTGGATATGCTGACGCAACTGAAACAGCAAAATGAATCTCTTAAAAAACAATCTACAGTGGCAAACCATTCAGCCTCTGCTCAGGCAACCAGTTAATTCTGAACAAAGTCAGCAGTATGGTCGTCTAATTTATTGTATCGAAATAGACGACCAAACGTATTGGGTTAAGCGACAACAGCAGGGTATCAGTTCACAGCATGAGCAGTGGTTCGACAATGAGATAAAACACTACCAATCACTCAGTACTCGCTCTTCAAAGATCTTAGTGCCGTTTGAGATCGTGTATGACGAAAACAGTAGATTCAATACACCTACATCAAAACATGATTCTTCATCATTGATTCTGATTGAAAATGCGGCGCCGCTATTTGAAGTAGAAAATTCTGCCTATACTCAAATGCAGACCTGCCCACACAATGAGTTTTCAAATGTGGTCAATTTATTATTACATAGTCTAGATGCATTACTATCGATTCATGAGCAAGGATGGGTTCATGCAGATCTTAAAAGAGAACATTTTAGAATATTGAATGGTCAACCCAAATTAATTGATTTTGAACAGATGTTTCACTTTGAGTGCCATCCTCAAGTTTCTACACATGGAACACCAAGGTATATGGCGCCTGAGTTGTTTCATGGTGAGTCAAAATCACAAGCATCAGATATATATGCACTCGGTATTATTTGGTTAGAATGGTTAAATCAGTACTCAATCCGTAAAAAAAGCTATATAGATTGGGCAAAATGGCATTGTCAGCAATTAAAAGTTGAAATTATTAGGCCTTTTTCTGACTTAACACCAGTACTCCAGCAGATGTTGATGAAAAATAAATCACAAAGATTGGACAATATTTATCAATTAAAACAGATATTAAGCGAATTTGTCTAAAGAAAAACCAGTAAAATGGATAATTGTTTTATATTTAGTCAAACAATAAGGTTTTTCAAAAAAGGGCTTGTCATGAGATAATGATCTCTATAATATACACAGCCATCGGGGACGTGGCGAAATTGGTAGACGCACTGGATTTAGGTTCCAGCGCCGCAAGGTGTGAGAGTTCGAGTCTCTCCGTCCCCACCAAGTAATTTACTAGGTGGAATGACCGAAGTAAGTGAAATAGAGGATTGGTGTAATGGTAGCATGACGGTCTCCAAAACCGTTCGTCAAGGTTCGAATCCTTGATCCTCTGCCAAGTTTTATGAAGCTCAGTAATATAATTGAGTATTCAAAGGGGACGTGGCGAAATTGGTAGACGCACTGGATTTAGGTTCCAGCGCCGCAAGGTGTGAGAGTTCGAGTCTCTCCGTCCCCACCATATTAAGGCAAGGTTTGATACCTTGCTTTTTTATTGCCTATATTTTTATATAAATACAGGCTGAAATATCTAAACATAAAAAAAAATCGCCTACAAAGAGGCGATATTAATATTTAAATGATCTATTCAGTATTCATTCCTTTGAATTAAGCTGAAATTAAGCCTTCAAGTGATCCTCGAATTCTTCACCTAATTGCATTGCCAACGTATTTCCAGATAAGTCACATGTCACTAAACCATATTCTTTTTTAAAACTGAAAGTGAAGCCTTGGTTATCCTTTAAATTTCGAACGGAATAACCTAATTTTTCTAACCAAATTCTGAATGCAATTAAATTTTTTGCTTTGACCACTTTCTTCATGAGACAACTCCTTTGACTAATGAAATATTAATAAGGTTAATGATGTTGTTTTTAAAGGGTTTGAACCTAAATTAATGTAAATATATTTTAATTCTATAGAAATGTATATATTTCATGCAATTAAAAGACAGAATTTGATCATGTTGTTAAAGCTTTAAGATAAAGAAGAGAATGTATTGTCTGAAGGGTTTAAAAACTGAGCGAATATCGCTCAGTAATAAACATCTGTAATTTGAACAGATAATGCTAAATTTAGAAATTATCTTTCATTTCCCGAATACGTTTAAATTCTTCAGCACTGTTGACGCGCAAGAAAGGATTGGTCTCAAGTTCAATTTCAATGGTGGAAGGTAAGGTTATTTGATTTTGATCTCGAAGTTTCTGAACTTGTTCAAATCGTTCTTGTAGTGCCTTATTCTCAGGTTCTACTTGTAAAGCGAATTGTGCATTTGAGAGCGTGTATTCATGGGTACAGTAGACTTGAGTTCTTGGAGGGAGCGCTGACAGTCGGTTAAGTGATTGATACATTTGTTCAGCCGTTCCTTCAAAAAGGCGTCCACATCCCATTGCAAATAAGGTATCTCCACAGAATAAACTGTCGATTTCATCTGCAAATATTGCGATATGACCTAAGGTATGGCCAGGAACAGCGATGACGTCAAGTTTTAAGTCATTAAAATAAAATTCATCATTATGATTGAGTGGACAACTGATAAATGGAATTTTAGATAATTCTTCGCGTGGACCATAAACTTCAATATTTTTTTCCGCGATTAACTCTGGCACACCACCAATATGGTCTTTATGCCAGTGGGTAAGCCATATTTGCTTAAGTGTTAAACCATGCGAGTCACAATAGTTGACCACCAAATTGGCTTCTGTAGGGTCTACCACTGCAATTTCTTGGGTTTCAGTATCTTCAATAATCCATATATAGTTTTGTAGCGCATTGTTAACATCAATTACGCGAACTTGATAACGCATCCTAAACGATCCTAAAACATGTGACTTATTTGATCTCATCCTAGATCAAGCTTATCAAATTGTAAAATTCACCCAAATTTTAAACAGCGATGTATTGTAAATATTGATGTCGAATTTGATGAGGTGCATTGTTGTTAGCTTAAGATTATCTGATCTGATGAACAAATTTCGAGTAAAAAGTAAATGAAGATAAAAGTGAGATTGAGTGCTTGCATCAGCGCAGTGATGAGTTCGATTGTTCTTGTTGGTTGTATGCAGAACTCTCAAGTTGGTCAACTGCAAAAGTCTCAATTATACGAGCGTCCAAGCAGCTGTAAGGTCAATGAGACAATTGAACGTAAAGCGGTTCCTCAAACACCTAACCAAATGAGCTTTCGAGTTTTGGGCAAGGGGTTATCGGTTGGGCAACAGGGCCAGAAGGTGCTCAAGCACGCTTAGAAAGTGTATCTAAGCAAGACATCCATCAGTTTAAAGCTCAAGGTGTTAGTTTGGAAATGATACGCGATTGGCAAGCGTTTTATAAGCATGAAGCAAAGCGTAATCCATGCAATCCAACTGCGCCGTTACGTGCGCAATTAATGGAAAAAATCGCTTCACTTTGGATGGATTGATATTAAAAAAGATCTCATTTGAGATCTTTTTTTAAATTTACTATCGCATTTTGGCGAGTTTTTCACCTGTCATTTGCACCAATTGAACTAATACTAAAAGCACAATAACAGTGAGTATAACGACACTGGTATCAAAGCGTTGATAACCATAGGAGATCGCAAGATCACCAATGCCACCTGCACCGACAGCGCCAGCCATGGCTGTTGCACCAATTAAGCTGATTGCAGCTGTAGTTAAATTGAGAATGAGGGAACTGCGTGCCTCAGGTAGAATAAATTTGAAAATAATTTGTAGGGGTGTTGCGCCCATAGCTTGCGCTGATTCCACGATGCCTTCGTTGACTTCAAGGAGTGAAGTTTCAACCAGACGACCAATATAAGGTCCTACATAAATGGTTAAAGGAACAATAGCTGCCCATGTCCCAATAGAAGTACCCACAATCATTTTTGTCAGTGGAATAACCGCGATCAGGAGGATAATAAACGGGAGGGAACGTAATGCATTCACAATAGGGTTTAATCCATAGTAAATCACACGATTGGCTAAAATCCCGTTTGGTCGTGTAACAAGTAGGGTTATCCCTTGAATTAAACCCCAAATCGTACCGAATAGCATTGCAAAGAAAACCATATGGAAGGTTTCTTGTAGGGCTGTCACAAATTGATCAATTGAAAGCGAGCTTTTCCAAAAAGGTTCAGTAATTTCTGTTAGCCATTGAACAATCATATCTCTCATGCACGTACTCCTGATTGTTCAACCTTAACGCCATGTTGTTGGAAAAAGCTGATGGTTTCTTGAATAATGTCTGGATCACCCAGTAATTGCACAAACATTTGTCCAATCACAGCGCCATTAATTTCGGTCATGTTGGCAAATAAAATATTGAGACTAATATCAAATCGTTTGATGGCAGCTTGTACAACAGTTTCTTGTGCTGAAGTACCTAAGAACTGCAAGTTATAAATACTGTGGTGATTTTGATTTTCTAAATTATTTAAAATATTGATAGGTAACTGCTGCTGTAAAACAGTTTGAATAAATGTTTTGGTCGTCGGGTGTTGCGGTTGACTAAAGATATCGAGAGTACTGCCGTGTTCAATCACTTTGCCTTGTTCCATAACTGCAACAAAGTCGCAAATCGACTCAATAACATCCATTTCATGCGTAACCATAACAATGGTGATTCCTTGCTCTTGATTAATTTTTTTCAAAAGGGCAAGTACAGACTTTGTCGTTTGAGGATCAAGCGCTGATGTTGCTTCGTCACAGAGTAGAATTTTTGGATGATTGGCAAGTGCCCGAGCGATACCTACACGCTGTTTTTGACCACCAGAAAGCTCATCTGGAAAAGCATCGCGTTTATGTTTTAAATCGATAAACTCAAGTAGCTCATCTAAGCGTTTTAGACGCTCAGCTTTACTCCAGCCAAGGAGTTTCATTGGCATTTCAATATTGGCTGCAACGGTTTTGGTTTGTAGTAAATTGAAATGCTGGAAAATCATACCAATATTGGCGCGTTCTTGACGTAATTTTGAAGCGCTCAAAGCAGTGAAATCTTGACCGTGGATGATCATTTGACCTTGATTGGGTCTTTCTAGTAAATTGATCAAACGGATCAGTGTACTTTTACCTGCACCACTATAGCCTATAATTCCGAAGATACTTCCATCTGGAATCGTCAGATTAATATTGTCTAAGGCGTGAATAGTTTGGCCTTTGAGCTGATAATGTTTACTAATATTTTTAAATTCAATCATAACGTCAAGAACTATTAAAAATGAAAAACAGGCAAATTAAATTTGCCTGTTAAAAATACAGAAGTCTAGAATTATTGAGCTTCTGTGAGATATGTTGTTGGTTTATCAACATTAACCTTAGTGCCACCAAAGTTTTCTTTCACATATTGCTTAACTGCATCTGTATGATATAGCTGACCTACCTTTTGCAATACAGGATCATTCTGACGGCCCTCAGCTACAGCCAGTACATTCACATTCATTTTTGTACTTTGATCGATTGGCTCGTAGTAGATCGCATCTTTTAATACGTTCAGACCACCTTCCATTGCTAAGGTGTTGCCTAATACAATGGCATCCACTTCATCTTTCACACGTACCGCAGTTGCCATTTGAATCGGTTTAATGGTGATTTGTTTAGGATTCTCAGTTACATCAGAAGTTGTGCCTTTGACATTGTCAAATTGAGGTTTTAACTTTACTAAACCAGCAGATTGCAATAATAAAAGGGCACGTGATTCATTAGCACCATCGTTTGGAATTGCAATGGTCGAACCTGTTTTGAAATCATTTAAATTTTTAACTTTGCTTGAGTAAATCCCCATTGGCTCAAGATAAGTCGTAGATAATGGCGCAATTTTTTGAGTATTGGCATCATTGTATGCAACCATATACGCATATGATTGGAAGGCATTGATATCAATCTCTTTATTGGCTACCGCAGTGTTCATTGAAACATAATCAGTAAAGTTTTTAACATCTAACTTTAAACCTGCAGCTTCAGTTTCTGGCAATTTTGCAATGAACTTCCAGATATCTGCATCTGAACCTGTAGAAGCGATTGTAATGGTTTGAACTGAATCTTTATTCGTGTTGTTTGCAGCGGTTTCTGGAGCATCTTGTTTTGAGCATCCAGCGATACCCACTGATAGGCCCAAAACTAAACCAAGAATTTTCTTCATGATATTTCCTGAGTATGTTGAAACGATCTTCAACTTACATATGCAGTGAGGTGAATAGTGAAATGAACTGTCCTTGTTTCAAGAGCACTTCAAGCTATTCATCTGTTAGAGATAATTCGGTATTTAGCTATCAATTATTTAAGCATTGATAACAAAAAAGTTGGTTGATGATAACAATTTTTTTTTATTCAATATAGTGATGTTAATGAACTAGCTTAGCATAAAGCGTCATATACAATTTATGAGAATGTATAAATAAACTTTAAATATCATACTTATAATTTGAGTGTTTAAAATTAGAAAGACCCGTTATCAGCCGAACACCTTATAATGATTTAATATATCAATATGAAAAATATGGATTTAATTTAATTTAGAAATTTGCTTGGTAAGATCATTATTGTATTTCTGCCGATATTGGCTAGGGGGCATACCAAACCAACGCTTGAATGCTCGTCTGAAATTTGAGGCATCGTGATAATTAAGAAGCATACCAATTGTTTCAATCGTGAGTTGCGTATGCTCAAGAAAATAAGCACTTTGCTGTGCAAGCACCTGATCTTTGACCTCTTTAAAGGTTAAACCTTCTTTTTCTAAATGACGAGCTAAGGTTCGTTTGCTCATGAATAATGAAGCGGCAATCTCAGATTCATTTTTGGGATCTGATAAATGCTCAATCAATATTTTTTTTACACGAAATTGGTAAGTATTTTGGGGTGTAAGAAGATCCTTAAGTACATTTTCACATTGTTTTTTTGCAATGAGATAGTTCTCCTGACTTGCTGAAGCATTAGGGATTTTACACACAGATAAAGGTATCTGAATGCCATCAAAAGATTGTGAAAATGCGAAATCACATTGAAAAATTTTTGTATAAGCAGCATGGTAAGCAGGTTTAGGATAGCTAAAAAGCAACTTCGCCTCAGTTAATGGCTTACCTAAAATAAATTCAGCACACTCTTTAAATACCACCATGCAAGACTCGATCATGCTTTGATATACAAGGGTGGAGCAATCGATATTAAATTGAATTTTACAATTCATCTGCTGATCACGCATTTCGAGAATGACTTCTGCAAATCCAATTCGAGTAGGTAGATAATGTTGAATCGCTTCAAGTGCAGCATAAAGGTTTGGGCAACTGTGCATCAAAAAGCCCATTGCGCCATGAGTCGTTGGTTTAAGGCGATGTCCAAGTTCTAAACCGAAATCGGGAACATCTGCCATGTTCAATGCATTGTCAAATATACGAATAAAATCAGATGCTGAAATCCGGGAATCTTCCTGTTGAATAAATTCAGCAGTCAGACATGTGCCATTCAATAAAGTTGGGAATACACGCAGCCCACCTCCCAATTGTTGCGCAATAATTCTGACATATGCGCAGGGAATCAATGCCCGAATTGCATTATCGTCCTGATTGCTATGTTCTATTCCTTTAGACATCATACTCAAGTCCAGATAGCGTGATATTGATCTTTCTTAAATCTAGCCTCATTAGAGCTGCTAATTTGAATTAAAAGAATGTCAAAAAATGACTTATTAATGTCAAAAAATGACCTGATTCTGTATTTTTTAAATTCTATGCTCAAACACAGATCATCAGCTTAATGGAATAAAGGCTGAATATAAATTTAAAGATGAGATCACATAGGACACATTGTCATGAATAATTTAGTCAAAAAAATGAATGCTGTTCGTGTAGATTTGGTGAATTTTAGCGCTCGCTATATTCCCTTAGAAAATCACATCAAAGCTGCCCATGTATACCATAAATTAAAAAGTAGCCTATTTAAGAATCCTGATTTTGATCAAATTGAAGAAATTCAACTTCCAGATCCAAATGTTTGCCCCTTACAAGAGCTTGATGTCAGTAGCCCTTTTTTATACAAGCAAGGTGTATGGAAGGATACTTTTAAGCGATTACGGAAAGATGCGCCGATACATTATCAATCAAACAGTTTATTTGGTCCTTTTTGGTCGATGACACAGTACGAAGATGTCATGTACGTTGATAAAAATCATCAGCTCTTCTCTTCAGAACCGATCATTATGTTGGGTGAGCAACCGCAAGGTTTAGAGCTTGAAATGTTTATTGCGATGGATCCACCGAAGCATGATATTCAGCGTAAAGCTGTGCAGGGGGTTTTTGTACCTAAAAACTTAAAAGACATGGAAAGCTTGATTCGGACACGTACCCAAGACGTACTTGATCACTTGCCTTTAAATGAAGCTTTCGACTTTGTAGATCGAGTTTCAATTGAGCTGACCTCAAGAATGTTGGCAACATTGCTAGATTTCCCTTACGAAGAACGCCGTAAATTGGTCTATTGGTCTGAAATTGCATCTTCATCCCCAGGTACGACAGGCGGCACGATGACCATTGAAAATACTTTTGATGGTCTAAAAGAGATGGTGAGAGATTTGTCACAACTTTGGCATGATAAGGCTGCACGTATAGAAGCAGGTGAGGCTTCAAGCTTTGACTTGATGAGTATGCTTATTCGGAGTGATGAAACAAAGGATCTGATTCAGCGGCCATTAGAGTTTCTGGGGAATTTGGCATTATTAATCGTAGGCGGGAATGATACGACTCGTAACTCGATGTCGGGCGGGGTTTATGCAATGCATTTGTTCCCTCAAGAATTAGACAAACTGAAGAATAATCCTGATCTGTTGCCTAATATGGTTAGTGAGATTATTCGTTGGCAGACACCATTGGCGTATATGCGCCGTGTAGCTACTCAAGATCTAATTTATAAAGGTCAGTATATCCGCAAAGGTGACAAAGTTGTTATGTGGTATGCGTCTGCTAACCGTGATGAAACTGTGTTTGAGAATGCGGATGAATTTCGTATTGATCGTGAAAATGTGAAAAAACATCTATCATTTGGTTATGGAATTCATCGCTGTATGGGTAGTCGTTTGGCTGAGATGCAATTGACTATTCTTTGGGAGGAGATTCTCAAACGTTATGACAGAATTGAAGTGCTTGAAGAACCCGAAATTGTTCAGTCTAATTTTGTTCGTGGGTATTCTAAGATGATGGTAAAGCTGCATCCAAAGTCAGAATCTAAATAGTCCAAAATCCCTCATATTAGATGAGGGATGTTTTTATGTGCCGTGAAAAGAGATAGGATTTGATCATAAATTATAACTCAAGCAGCTATATAAATTTGGATAAATGGGGCGGTGTCAGCATCTTGCCATTGGCGGAGGATCAGGCAAGGGGTTTCAATATAATTTTTCATATTGATTGATCTTTATCTTTGGACCGCTTCACTTTCTAGTAAATAAAGTTCATTGATGAGTAAAAATTCTCTTTGTAGTTGATTTAGTGATTTTTCTACTTCACTGTGTGCTCTTCGATTACGATAGGCTTTAAAAGTATTCACAAATAATCTGCCAATAGCCGTAGATGACTCTTCATTTTCTGACTCCCATTTGAAGGGAGATAACTTATTTTTTTTTACGTCTGAACAGAATGCATCTTCCATTAGTGAGCTAGAGAATTTTTGCGAATTTATTTTTTCTCGAATAATATCTTCTAATCGAGTATATGCAGTCATTATTGATGCATCAGCATCTAATTTAAACTTAAAAGCTAAATCTATAATTCTCTTGTCAATTAAATTTAATGGCAATTCGCTAGGATAATAGTCATTTATTTTTAAAGGTTCATTAAGCATAAAATCTAAATTGCTAATGTAATCATAAATTGTGTTAGTCCGTCTATAAGAACTATTTAAGAAAGACTCTACGTCACTATCACTTAACGCATTTTGCCTAATGATTTCAAATTCTTTAGTTGATATAAGCAGCTCTTTGATTTCAATTTTATGCCTTTGCAATAGTTTTAAAGCTTTAACAAAACCTTTATAACCTTCTGAGATATAATCTGATCTAAAGCCATATCTAATGAGATAAACAGTTCGATAACCTTTAATTAAAAAACAATGATTGTGATCATTAGTTAAAACAAGTGCTCGTTCAACTTGTTCTTCAAATTGTAGAACTAAGGCAATTGCTTCAATGCAATCTTGCGTATGAGGTGTCCCTAAATATTGTATTTCTTCAGATGGTTGATTAAATAAATTAAAGCGCATTTTTATAAAGTATTTGTTTGATATTTAATTGAATATATCAAAAAACCCCGCACTTAGCGGGGTTTTTATTAATCTAAATTAATATTAAGAATTTTCACGAGCAATCGCACGGTAGCCAATATCTTTACGGTATTGAACGCCGTCGAAAGTCACTTTTTGGCAAAGTTCCAACGCTTTTGCTTGTGCTTCACCAATGGTATTACCAAGAGCAGTCACGCAAAGTACACGACCACCAGCAGTTACGATGTCACCATTCTCATTGGCTTTCGTACCTGCATGGAACACTTTCGCATCTGCCATTTCAGTATCTAAACCAGAAATCACGTCGCCATTGCTAGACGTTTCAGGATAGCCCTTAGACGCAAGTACGATACCAACCGTTTTACGCTCATCCCATTCAGCTTCTGCAGGAAGTTTACCTTCAATACCTGCTTCAACTAAATCAACTAAAGATGATTTTAAACGCATCATGATCGGTTGAGTTTCAGGGTCACCAAAACGACAGTTGAACTCGATTACTTTAGGCTGACCTTGTTCATCAATCATCAAACCTGCGTATAAGAAACCTGTATATACGTGCCCGTCTTTTTTCATACCTTCGACGGTAGGACGCATCACTTCATTCATGGTTTTTTCAAAAACTTCAGCCGTTACAACAGGGGCAGGAGAGTAAGCACCCATACCACCAGTGTTAGGACCTTGGTCACCTTCAAAGATACGTTTATGATCTTGTGACGTAGCCATAGGTAAAATGTTGTCGCCATCAATCATACAAATGAAAGATGCTTCTTCACCTGCCAAGAACTCTTCGATGACAACGCGTGAACCTGCATCACCAAATTTGTTGCCTGCAAGCATGTCATCAATTGCATCGAATGCTTCTTGATTGGTCATCGCAACGATCACGCCTTTACCAGCAGCAAGACCGTCAGCTTTGATCACGATCGGCGCACCATTTTTCTCAACAAATGCCTTAGCAGCATCCACTTCTGTGAACACGTCATAAAAAGCGGTTGGGATGTTGTGACGATTCAAGAAGTGCTTGGCAAATGCTTTAGAGCCTTCCAATTGAGCTGCAAATTGGGTTGGACCCCAAATTTTCACACCTGCTTCACGACACGCATCTACAACACCATTTACAAGTGGTGCTTCAGGACCGACAACAATCAGATCCACGGCATTATTTTTTGCAAAGTCGATAATGGCAGGGTTGTCTAAAATGTTAAGTGCTACATTTTCACATTTTGGTTCAGTTGCTGTGCCCGCATTACCCGGTGCAACAAAAACTTTAGCTACTTTTTCATCTTGAGCGATTTTCCATGCTAACGCATGTTCACGACCGCCATTACCCAAAACTAAAATATTCATCGGTTCATACTCCATGAATCGAAAATGACATAAAGTCCTCAACTAAATGAATAGAAGAGGACTTTAGGCAAGATTAAAAATCTCTTATCAGTGTTATAGGTGACTTATGAGAAGTCATCATGACACGAACCATTAATTAATGACGGAAATGACGCATGCCAGTGAACACCATTGCAATACCTGCTTCGTCAGCAGCAGCAATCGTTTCTTCATCACGCATTGAACCACCCGGTTGGATAATACATTTGATACCTGCTTTAGCGGCGTTATCAATACCATCACGGAATGGGAAGAATGCGTCAGATGCCATTACTGCACCTTCAACGACTAAACCAGCATGTTCAGCTTTGATTGCTGCAATACGAGCAGAGTTTACGCGGCTCATTTGACCTGCGCCGACACCAATAGTTTGACGGTTTTTAGCATAAACAATCGCATTCGATTTCACGTATTTCGCAACTTTCCAAGCAAAGATCATGTCATCAATTTCTTGTTCAGTTGGGGCACGTTTCGTCACAACTTTAAGATCATCTTTAGTAATCATACCTAAGTCTTGATCTTGAACGAGTAAACCACCGTTTACACGTTTGTAGTCCATTTGTGGAGCACGTTTGTCAATTGCTGGTAATTCGCCACATACAAGTACACGTACGTTTTTCTTCGCGCCCGTTACTTCAAGTACGCCTTCAGCAACGCTTGGTGCAATGATCACTTCAACAAATTGACGGTCAACAATGGCTTGTGCAGTTTCAACATCTAATTCACGGTTGAATGCAATGATGCCACCGAATGCAGATTCTGGATCAGTTGCATATGCAAGGTCATATGCAGCTTTAATACCGTCTAAAGAGACTGCAACGCCACATGGGTTTGCGTGTTTTACAATTACACAAGCAGGTTTAGCGAATGATTTAACACATTCAAGTGCGGCATCAGTATCTGCGATGTTGTTATAAGAGAGTTCTTTACCTTGTAACTGTTTAGCTGTAGAAACAGACGCTTCAGTTGCGGCAGGGTCAACATAGAATGCAGCAGATTGATGTGGGTTTTCACCGTAACGTAAATCTTGAGCTTTATTTAATTGTGTATTGAATGTACGTGCAAATTGATCAGCTTGACCTTCTTCTTTACCAACGCGAGCGCCTAAGTAAGATGCGATCATACCGTCGTATTGCGCGGTATGTTCAAACGCTTTAACTGCTAAGTCAAAACGAGTTGCATAAGAAAGTGAGCCTTCAGCTTTAAGCTCAGCAACTACAGTCGCATAGTCAGATGCATTTACAACGATACCAACAGCTGCATGGTTTTTCGCAGCAGCACGAACCATCGTTGGACCACCGATGTCGATATTTTCGATTGCATCAGCAAGTGAGCAGTTAGGTTTTGCAACAGTTGCAGCAAATGGATAAAGGTTTACCACAACTAAATCGATCGCATCGATGTTGTGTTCAGCCATCACAGCTTCATCTAGACCACGACGAGCCAAGATACCACCGTGGATTTTCGGATGAAGTGTTTTTACACGTCCGTCCATCATCTCTGGGAAACCAGTGTGCTCTGAAACTTCGACTACAGCAATATTGTTGTCACGTAACAACTTATAAGTACCGCCAGTAGATAAAATTTCTACCCCTAGAGCAACAAGGTCTTGGGCAAATTCAACAATGCCTGTTTTATCAGAAACAGAGATTAATGCGCGTTTAATAGTCATGATTTAGTCACAGTTATCAAGAATTAAAACAAAAAAGCTAAATAGCAGGTAAAAAAAATGCCCGCGGAAGCCGCAAGCATTTTATCATTTATTCACTCATTAAACCGTGAGCTTTCAACTTTTTACGTAAAGTACCACGGTTAAGGCCTAGAATCTCAGCAGCGCGAGTCTGGTTGCCACGTGTATATTCTAACACTACAGATAAAAGAGGTTTCTCCATTTCTGCTAAAACCATGTCATAAACTTGAGATGGTTGCTCGCCTTGCAATTGTGCAAAATAATGGCGAACTGCGCGATCTACGTGAATACGAAGAGCGACATCAGATTGTGCAGTAAAAATAGGAGATTTGCTATTCATGCGAGTTAATCCGAGAATCAATAATCACTTAGGGTAAAAGTGATTTTGTGGTCAAAATAAAAAAAACGAGCTCCGTTTTAGGTCCTAAAACGGTCGACTCTAAAACAAGAACAATTAGCTTGCCACAACTAGAGCAATTGAGTGAAAAATAAGCGTAACAATAGTTTAATATTTGTTACGGTTCCACATAAAACAAAAAACATCCCTGATGCGCTGAATAAAAAAATTAAGCACATGAACAGAACTGTATTTATTTTGAGAAATTGCGAGGAGTTTGCGGTACAAAGCTTTCGTGGCGCGTATCATACCATTGTCTATGAAAAAGTGAGCAAGAAAACTACATTTTTTTTAATTTTTTTATCGTTTTTTTTGATCTTATGGTCGTATAACTTCCAATTTATAATTGTCAAACTCAGATTGAGAAAAATTTATACTAAATTTGAAACCAAATGGACTATCTTGAGGAATTCGTGTAATTCCATGCAAACTTTCTACTAAATATTCATTGGGTGCTTTAATAGAGGATGAAATCAATTTACCTTGTTGAAAAATGCTTATTTTCAACAGAGGCAGTTTTAGCCCTTTGCTATATTGGTTCACCAAGTGACCTGAAAAAACAGTGGAGATCGCTGATGTTGACTCAATATTGAGGTCTTGTACTTTTATATGGGTATAGCGTTCATCAAGCGTGTCACAATTAAATAAGTTACATGCTGATATAAATGCCTGATTTAGCGCAGTTGAGCGTTGCAATACATTTGGGTTAAACCATAAAAATTGAAAAACCAGTAATAACGCTAAAATTGTATTTACGATCGCCCATGTCGCAATATAAAGCCTAGTTCTTGGTTTCGATTGGCTATTGGCATGGATCGATGATGAAAGATTTAAAGATGGGTAATTGGTAATCGGATCGTGATTGAACGTATTTAAGTTATTTAAATACGTACGCAAGGTTATGTTTGAATTTGCAACTTTACGATCGAAAATATCCAATAGGTGTTGTTCTTGTTTTGGTTCAATCACATCTTCAGATGGTGCTCTACTGTCTTGGGCTTCTGTGATTAAAGGTTCAATCACTTTCGGTTGAGGATTGAATAGATGTAGAAGCGCATTAAACTCAGCAGAACATTTAGGACAACAAACCATACCCTCGGCAACAGTTAACTGGGTGACTGATACCTTGTAAATTGTGGAGCAATTTGGGCAGCGGGTTTGTTTATCACTCATATCTTAAATTAAGCTCTACTTATTTATGGCGTTTCCCAGAAAGACGGTACCAATTTTCATCACGCTTTTCTTTGTCTAATATATCAAAAAATTCAGCATAAACACGAGAAACATCATCAACTTGCTCTTCAATAATACCGGCTAGTGCGAATTCACCCTCAGGTTGAATGAGTGTTGAAAACTCCTCAGCAAGTGCCATCAGTGGGCCAGCAAGAATATTTGCGACAAATACATCTGCCTTTTGCTCACCGAGTGCTTGATTAAATTCTTCAGGTAAGCCGACATATAAATTTTCGAGAACGCCATTTAATTCAGCATTTTGTTGTGTAGCGAGTACAGCTTGAGGATCAATATCTGTTGCATATACTTTTTTTGCACCAAGCAGTAGGGCAGCAACACCTAGAATGCCAGAACCACAGCCGTAATCGATGACGATTTTGTCTTTTACATCGGTTTTACCTAACCATTGTAGGCAGAGGAATGTTGAAGCATGATTACCTGTACCAAAAGCTAGGCCTGGATCTAATTTAATATTGACCGCATCCGCTTCAGGTGCTTCCATCCACTCAGGCACGATCCAATATTTTTCACCAATTTGAATTGGCTCATATGCATCCATCCAAGTGCGTTCCCACTCTTGATCTTCGATAAACTCATAACGTAAAGGCGCTTCAGGCATCTGGTCTTTAATGAAAGTTTCTAGTGCGACGACATCGATTTCTTCATCATCTTCTTGAGCGTAAATACCCGTTACGATGACTTTGTTCCAAAGTGGAGTCTCACCTGGAAGTGGTTCTAATAACGCTTGATCCTCTGCATCATCTAGCGTCACACTGACTGCACCAAGAGATAATAATAATGTTTCAGTAAAATCAACTTGTGCTTGATCGACAGTAATATGGATTTGTAACCACTTCACAGTAAAAAAACCTAAATATGCAATACGAGAGTTAGCATTGTACTGTATTCGCTTTAAGAATGCAGATAAAACCTGAAGCATAAATAAAGGCACGATTACAGTGCCTTTAAGATGAGTTGGTTAACTCAACTAATATCAGTTAATTTGTGAGTGGTTTCGAGTTAACTCAGCCGGATGGTCTAATGGTGCAAAACGATTCAGCAACATGCCGAAAATAGCAGCGAAGATATACATAAAGATTGAATAAACAGCTGCTGGCATCGCAATTTCGCTGCTATTCATTATCGTGATTGCAATCGCCATGGCCAAAGTACTGTTATGGATACCAATTTCAAAAGCACACGCTCTTGCTTGAAAGCTCGGTACACCAAAGAAGCGTGGTAGAAAATAACCAACACTAAGACTTGCGATACAAAATAACGCTGTTGCCAAACCAATTTGAGCAAGATAATTCATAATGTTGGCACGTTCAGAAAGTACTGCACCGACAATAATTAACACTAAGAATACAACGGCAAAAATACGCACTGGTTTTTCTAGTTTAGTTGCAACATTTGGAAATTTGTAGCGCACAAACATACCGAGGGCAACTGGAATAAGAATAATGGCGAACACTTGTAAAATTTTACTAAATTGTAGACCAATTTGAGTTGAATCCTGAATGAAATGGGTGATTGCAAAATTCACGATAAGCGGCAAGGTCACTGCAGCAATAATGGCATTAATCGCAGTCAAGGTGATGTTGAGCGCAACATCACCTTTGTATAAATAGCTAAATAGATTGGCTGTCGCACCCCCTGGTGAGGCAGCAAGCAATACTAAGCCGACAGCCAAGTAAGGCGAAAGATTGAGTATTTTACATATAATAAATGCAACGCCAACCAAAATGACGAGTTGGGAAAATAATGCGATGAGCACTGCTTTAGGGTGTTTACGAACGCGTAGAAAATCTTGAACAGTGAGTTCAAGTCCTAAACCCGCCATCACAATTGCAAGTGCTAAAGGTAAAAAAATCGTAAGGATCCCTGTGTCCATAAATTCATCCTGAATTTTGTTGTGTTATTTGTAAATAGATCGTTATTTTTAATTTGGTTTTATCGTTATCAATAAATAAAAGCAACCAATTTTTCAATTGGTTGCATAAATGGTCAAATTTAAAAAATTGGGTTAAGACGCTTTTGGCATCGGTGGCGCATATCCGAGTGCACATTTGCCTTTATATTCTTGACCTTCAATATTCACGGAAACACTCGCTGCATCAGACTTACAAGCTGAATTAAGCTGCTCTTCATTTCCTTTTAAATCTTTACTTTGGGTTGGAAAAAATTGAGTTTGGCAAGTACCATTCCAAATGATTCCTTTATACGGGAAACTGACAGCATCACCTTCGCTTTTACCCTTACATACGCTTTGGAATTGTTTGGCATTATAGGCATTATCAACTTTGTCATTCGCAATACTCATACTACTTACGCTTAGACCCAAACAACATAACATTGACATCGTAAATAACTGGACTTTCATGTTCGTATACTCTTGTTAAAAAATATGACATGAATATGTTGAAAAAATAGTCAAATCAATGGAAGGGCAATGCTGTAAATAAATTTTCTAAATTGTTAAAAAATCACTTAAATCTGCAAAATTTATAAATTTTTATATCAAAATGGTTTATATTATTGGACTTCAAAAAAATTAGAATTAAATCTTTCTCGATTGTCTCAAGGCAAACAAAATTTGCTATAATTTTCTGTCATTATTTTTATCTCCTCATATACCACTATGCATTATCCTAAAGTTTACGATGTCATTGTTATCGGTGGCGGACACGCTGGTACAGAAGCAGCGCTTGCTGCGGCACGTATGGGTCGACAGACTTTACTCTTAACTCATAATATTGAGACTTTAGGGCAGATGAGCTGTAACCCAGCGATTGGTGGTATCGGTAAATCACACCTTGTTCGCGAAATTGATGCCCTAGGTGGTGCGATGGCACTCGCAGCAGACAAGGGTGGTATTCAGTTCCGTATTCTGAACTCACGTAAAGGTGCTGCAGTTCGTGCAACGCGTGCGCAGGCTGACCGTGTACGTTATAAAGCGGCTATTCGCGAAACATTAGAAAACCAAGCCAATCTTGATATTTTCCAACAAGCAGCAGATGATCTCATTGTTGACGGCGATACCGTTAAAGGTGTGGTAACACAAATGGGGATTCGCTTTGATGCGAAAACAGTCGTGTTAACCGCTGGTACATTCTTGGGTGGCGTGATTCATGTTGGTCTTGAGAAATCAAGCGGCGGTCGTGCAGGTGATCCACCTTCAATTTCTTTAGCGCACCGTTTACGTGAGCTTCAATTGCCAGTAGGTCGTTTAAAAACAGGTACGCCACCACGTATTGATGCACGTTCTGTAGATTTCTCTGTCATGACACCACAGCCGGGTGATTTCCCATCACCAACGATGTCATTTATGGGTGATGCATCTATGCACCCAGAGCAAGTCAACTGCTACATCACGCATACCAATGAAAAAACACATGAGATTATCCGTGGCGGCCTAGACCGTTCACCGATGTATACTGGTGTGATTGAAGGTGTAGGTCCACGTTACTGTCCGTCAATCGAAGATAAAATTCATAAATTTGCCGATAAAGATTCTCATCAAGTATTCCTTGAGCCTGAAGGTTTAGATACTCATGAACTTTATCCAAATGGTATTTCTACATCTTTACCGTTTGATGTGCAGTTCGAGTTAGTACGCTCAATCCGTGGTATGGAAAATGCGCACATTCTTCGTCCGGGTTATGCCATTGAGTATGATTATTTCAATCCACAAGCGTTGAAATTTACTTTAGAAACTAAAGCGATTAATAACTTGTACTTCGCTGGTCAAATCAACGGTACGACTGGTTATGAAGAAGCAGGTGCACAAGGATTACTTGCAGGCCTGAACGCTGCACGCCGTGCGTGGGATCAAGAGCAATGGACACCGAAGCGTGATGAAGCGTACATGGGTGTATTGGTTGATGACTTAATCACTTTAGGTACGAAAGAACCGTACCGTATGTTTACCTCACGTGCGGAATACCGTTTGATGCTTCGTGAAGATAACGCAGACCAACGTTTGACGCCAATCGGTCGTGAAATGGGTCTTGTGGATGACGAGCGTTGGGCAGCATATTGTGAAAAAATGGAAGCGGTTGAGCGTGAAACAGGTCGTTTACAACATCTTTGGGCTGCACCTAACAATCCAATGGGTAAAAAATTCGTTGAAATGACAGGTGCGGATCTTTCTAAAGAATGTTCTGCAATTGATTTGTTGAAACGTCCGAACATTACTTTTGCTCAAATTGCGGAACTCACTGGTTCTGATGTTTCTGCTCAAGTGGGTGACCAAATTGAGATTGCAGTTAAATATGAGGGTTATATTAACCGTCAGCATCAGGATGTAGCGCAAATGAAGCGCTTAGAAGAGACTAAGATTCCAGCTGATTTTAATTATGATGTGGTATCTGGTTTATCTCGTGAAATTACTTTGAAACTCAAAGAAGTTCGCCCTGAAACTCTCGCTCAAGCAAGTCGTATTCCGGGCGTAACACCTGCTGCTGTTCAATTGGTGATGATTACGATTCGTAAGAATGCACAAACTAAAAAATCTGCTTAAGCCTGTTGCAGTCCAAAAAACCCGCTTGATGCGGGTTTTTTTGATCCTCATATAACGATTTATTCATAAATTAGATAAATAATTTATTATTTACGTTTAACAAGAATATAGATTAATAAATAAATTTTGATTATTTCTCATTCAATGTTGAAGTGGCTATATTGACTCTACGTTCAAAACAAAGAGGAAAGGCCATGACGATGAAGCGTATTCGTTATAATGGTTATGAAATTGCATGCTGCACGATGTAAATCATAATCCAACGACATTGAAAAGTATACGTGGGCTAAAGGGGAGTTTAGTTCACGTATTTAAACTCAACACAATAAGAAATCAGCGCAATACTGAAAATATGATAATAAAAAATCTTCAGAGCCAATTTGGCTCTTTTTTAATTTTCAATTTCATGAACGGCGTTAAATACATCGAGTGGTTCAATACGAATGATTTTTTTGCCGAAGCTTCTGAGCCACCAAACCAATTGTGAAGTAAAGGGCACATTAGCCACCACTTTAAAGAGATCATCAGATACTTGTGTGATGGATTGATCTTTACTGAGTTGGCTTTCGGAAAAGTAAAGTGCATCAGCTTTATTCATAAAGAGTTCGAGTTGAACGAGCTCAGTGGGTTTATTGAAATCAACTCTGAAGCCGAGCGCACCAGATTCAATGTAAGCATCAATATCAAAGTCAACAGGGTGTAAGGCGCGTTGCTCTAGAACTTTTGCAGATTTAAAACGATGTAAAGCAAAGGTTTGAACTTCTGATTTGTCATGTCGAGTACAAATCAAATAAATGATTGAACCCTTTTGAACCAATGCAAGCGGGTTTAAGGTATAACTACGTTCTTCACTTTCAGGTCCACGCGCACGATATATGCATTCGATCTGTTTATCTTGTAATAGACCTTCATAAATGGCTTGCTGCGCATGTTTCTCTACAACAGGAGGGATCAAGGGCTGGCTTGCTGGAACAATACGGACACGGTTAATCCATTGACGTACATTGTTTTGTGTAGATAAGCTGCGTTTTGCAAGCTCGAACCAAGGGTTCATCTCCTCAATTAAACTTGGTGGAAGCAAATGCTTCAAATGCTCTTCAACCATCATAAAGGTGACCGCTTGAGAGCTGGTCATATGCGGCAAGCTTTGAATAGGGGCATCTGATCGCCAACGCCAACCTTGTGGTACAGTTTTATTACTCTCAATAGGAAATCTTTGAGAAATTTGATTTAAATCACGTTGAATGGTTCTTAAACTGATTTCAATACCTTCTCTTTGCAACGTCTCTTGCAACTCTCGTGTACCCATCCATTTGCCAGTGGTTAAGCGTGAAAGAATTTGCCACTGTCGATATAAGCTATTCGATGTTTCTTTTTCTTGAGAGGACATAATCAACTAATGAATAAAGAGAAAATATTTTTCAAACACACAATAAAAAATCTTTAAGAGATAAGCAAGCATGGAAAGTGAGGCTTTTGACTATATTTCGATACATCTTTAGGCCATTTTTCGTTGTGAATGCTTCAAAAATGGGGCATTAATAGATGAATAGGTAAATTTTTGGCATTGAAATTGCTTAATTTTGTTTACAATTGATAACAATTAAGAGGTATGTATGCTAAAAGAGGAAAAAGATACCACTTCAATTCTCGCAAATTTTGAGGCTGATCATACCGTCGAAGCTTTTGAAAAATCTAAGCAGATCGAAGTTAAACAAAACAGCACTGCGTACTTGTTCGATCAACTTAAATCTAAATTTTATAATGAACTTTTAGATGATAAAACGATTGGCTTAGAGGCATCTAGCAAAATCGAAAATTGGTTATGTGAGAGAAGCTTGGATGAGCTGAAATCTTTAAATCATCAAGCGAAGGAACATTTTCTCTATCAGGGCATTACATTTACAGTTTATGGTGATGCTGAGGGTACAGATCGCATTATTCCTTATGACTTAATTCCACGTGTAATTGCCAAACAACAATGGCACAAAATAGAGCAAGGCTGTGCACAAAGAGTGCAAGCATTAAACTTTTTTTTAGATGATATTTACCATAATCAGGCGATTTTAAAGGATGGTTTAGTGCCTGAACTGCAAGTGCTCACTCATGAAGCATACCAACCATTGATGTATAAACATTCATTGAAAGGTAAAGTTTATAGTCAAATAAGCGGAATCGATATTATTCGTGATCAGCAAGGTAACTTCTTTGTACTAGAAGACAATTTAAGAACACCATCAGGCGTGTCTTATATGTTGGAAAGTCGAAAAATTAGTGAAAAAATGATGCCCGAACTTTGTAAGTCATCAAATTTACAAGGTGTAGAGCAATATCCACAACTTTTAAGACAAATACTCGAGGAAAATGCTGAAGTAGATAACCCATTTATCGTGGTGCTTACACCCGGCCGATATAACAGTGCATATTATGAGCATTGTTTCCTCGCACGTGAGATGGATGTTCCTCTAGTTACAGGTCAGGATTTATACGTTGAAAATGCTAAGGTCTATGCCAAAACCGTTTGGGGTAAAAAACAAGTCGATGTGATTTACCGGCGCCTAGATGATGGCTTTCTTGATCCATTGTGTTTTATGCCAGACAGTACATTAGGTGTACCTGGTCTAATGTCTGCATACTTACAACATAATGTCGTGATTGCGAATGCACCTGGAACGGGGGTGGCGGATGACAAATCAATCTATCCTTATGTCGATAAAATGATTGATTACTATCTAAACGAGAAGCCAATCTTAAATAACGTACCAACTTATCAATGTCGTGAACGTGATGAACTCGATTATGTACTTTGTAATTTAGAAAAATTAGTGGTTAAAGAGGCTCAAGGTTCAGGCGGTTATGGCATGTTAATTGGTCCTAAAGCGACCGAACAAGAAATTGAACAATTTAGATTAAAGTTAATTGCACAGCCGCATGCTTATATTGCACAACCAACTTTAGCGCTTTCAGTCGCGCCCACTTTAACTGAATTCGGCATCGCTGAACGCCATATTGATTTAAGACCGTTTATTTTAAGTTCACCATATCGAACAGAAATCGTGCCGGGAGGTTTAACCCGAGTTGCGATGCAAGAAGGGTCATTAGTTGTAAATTCATCACAGGGTGGTGGCATTAAAGATACGTGGGTTATAGATCCGCTACATTCATAAATATACAACCAGGAGCTTGTCATGATTATATTAAACAGCAATGCACAAAATATTTACTGGGTTGGCCGTTATTTATCTCGTATTCAACATTTATGTGGTCAGTTTCCATTTCAAGATGATGCTCAAGCATTACAGTACGCACATGCTTTTTGCTTACCTGCTTTTAATGCGTGTTCGCTCAATGAGCTAATTCTGAGTGATGATCAGCCTGCTTCTTTTTTTCAACAATTTGAATGTGTCAAAAACAATATTCAAGATTTGCGTGGTGTATTGTCAGTTCAGGCTTATTCAGAATTAAAACAGATGGTGGATACTGCGACACAAAATGCAGGATTAATTTGTACTGTTGTTGATGAGTGTAGCGATATTTTAGAAGCTGAAAATGAAGACATTTTTTTGTTTTTTAGTCTAGGGCAATATTTCGAAAATCTTGATCGTGAGATAAGGTTGAATCAGGATATTAATTCTACAATCAATTCTTTAAGTGTTGTGATTGAACTGTTGAAATCTAAAGGATGGGACAGTTTAGATGATGCTTGGCAACATCTTTTAGCGCATCCAAATTCTAATAGTTTTTACCAACTGAATGATCAGGTGCAATGTTTATTTGAGGTGGATGCATGAAATTGATGATAAATCATCAAACCCATTATCAATATACGGAAACAGCAAAAAATAGTATCCAATACATACGAATGTGTCCTCAAAGTAATGCTCACCAAAAAGTAGATGCTTGGTCAGTGAGTATTCCTGGTCATAAGGTCGAAGCAAAAGATGCCTTTAATAATATTTGGATCACTTCGACTCAACGCTATGCATATCAAAATTTAAGTATTATGGCGCAGGGCATTATTGAAATCGATACAGTTTCAGAACAGGCTATTGAGTCAGAAGTGCCAGTCGGTATTTTTCTACAAATTACCCCAGCGACTCAATGTGATGCTGAAATGAAAGCTTTTGCAGCTCAGCATGTGAGTAAAAAGACTCGTGATGAATTAAAACATTTAAGTTCTGCATTGCTTGAGCATATGCCATATATTTCAGATTCTACTCAAGTGAGTACTACGGCAATAGATGCATTCCATCATCAACAAGGGGTATGTCAGGATCATACTCATGTATTTGTAGGTATGTGTAGAGAGTTAAATATTCCTGCGCGTTATGTTTCTGGATATCTTTACGTTCCAGAAATGAGTCATTTGGCGAGCCATGCTTGGGCTGAAGCTTATATAGATGGAGTTTGGTATACATTTGATATTAGCAATCAGCTCTATACGCCAAGTTCACACATTTATATTGCATTAGGGCGTGATTATTGGGACGTTGCACCTATCAGAGGTGTGCGAGAAGCTGGTGGCGTGGAGAGTATGACGACTATCGTTCAGGTATTACCGTGTTAGAACAAAATTTAGAAGAGAGATTTCAATGACCTATTGTTGTGCTATGCGTTTACGTGATGGCTTAATTTGTATCAGTGACACGCGAACAAATGCAGGTGTAGATCATATCTCTGTATTTCGTAAACTCTATCTTTTCGGTGTTGAGGGTGAGCGTTTTATCAGTATACAAACTGCGGGTAATTTGGCGACGACACAAGCCGTTATAGGACATTTACAGAATCAGCTAGATTTAAAACACGAACCTAATTTGTATAGTGTGAATAGCATGTTCGAGATGGCTGAATTGGTTGGTCATACTTTAAAGCGTGTCATTATGGATGTGACTACTGATCAACTAGAGCAAAGTAATTATCACTGTACGATTTTACTTTCTGGTCAAATTCAAGGGGAGGATATTCAGTTATATAATATTTATCCTCAGGGTAATTTTATCAATGCGACATCAGATACGCCCTTTTTTCAGATTGGGGAAAGTAAATATGGTAAACCAATTTTAGATCGTGCATTAAATTACAATACTGAGTTAGATGAAGCATTAAGATGCGGTTTAATTTCATTTGATTCAACCCTTAGATCTAATGTTTCTGTGGGCTTACCACTAGATGCATGTATTTATAAAAAAGATAGTTTTGCAATTCCATTGTCTAAACGTATTCATGATGATGATCCATATTTCTCATCTATTAGTAAACTTTGGTCAGATACTTTGCGTCAAGGATTAAACGGTTTGCCACGGCCAACAGAAGACTATTGGCAATAATTTTGCTTTATGATTGAGTTTAGATTAAATTGAGTTGCATTGAATATTAAATCATTACTATAAAAATTAGGGGAAGCAATGCAACAGTTCAGTTATGCGAGTGTGTCGACTGCAGATGCAAGTCGGTTATTGATTGATGTTCGTGAAATCTTAACTGAAGCCCGTCATTTCAATTTTGAGCATCAAATTTCTGGAGCACTTTATTATGCAGATGGGCACTATTTTCAATGTCTAGAGGGTGATCAAGCCACACTAGATATATTGTTGCAAAAGCTTCACAAGGATAATCGCCATCATCAAATTCGCCTATTTCAGCGAAAAAATATTGAAAAAAAACAATTTCAAGAATGGTCTATGAAGTTTGTAGGACGACAAAGTCCAGTGAAGCAGGCTTTAATAGATATGGGATTTAGTCAATTTACGCCAACACAGTTTACTCAAGATCAAGCTGATTATTTAATTCGATTTTTGACACGCGCTCAGGATACGGATTTTAATGAACTACAACGTAATGCTGTTTAGCATTACGTTGATTTAATTCGCTCATTACATTTTGAGACGCTTCGGACGTTGGCTTAATCGACATAACAACTCATAACCAATCGTACCATTCGCTTCAGCAACATCATCCACTAAACGATGTTTACCCCATAATTCTACTAGATCACCAATTTTTGTGTTGAGATTAGTGACATCTATGGCAATCATATCCATGGCAACCCGACCGATCACTGGGGTCAATTGACCATCTAGTGAAACCGTATTTTCACGAATAAAAGCTCTTGGATACCCATCACCATATCCGATCGAGACAATTGCTAATTGCATAGGTCGCTGTGCAACAAAGGTTGAGCCATAACCTACAGCTTCACCTGATTGAATGGCGTTAAGTGCAATAATCTCAGCACTGAATGTCATAACAGGTTTTAAATCTAGAGCGTGGACGTCACGATCTGCAAATGGCGTTGCGCCGTACAGCATAATACCAGGACGAACATAGTCAAAATGCAATTCAGGGTATTTATAAATTGCTGCTGAATTACAACACGAAGCTAAAATTGGTGCACAATCTTGTTTTACTTCAAGAAATTGAGATATTTGTTGTTCATTTAAAGGGTGATCAACATCTGCATTAGCAAAATGCATTGCAAGTACACAGGTAAAACCTTCATTTTTTAATTGATGAATAATCGATTTGATTACATCAATTTTGAAGCCTAAGCGGTTCATTCCGCTATTTAGTTTAACCCATACTTTTAGATTTCGGGCGATATAAGCATCTTTAACTTGCAACAACCACTGCAGTTGTTGATGATGATGAACGATTACTTCAATATGTTGGTCAATCGCAATTTGCATTTCATCTTCAGAAAAAACACCTTCAATTAATGTGATAGGTTGTTTAAAACCTAATTCACGTATTTCAAGTGCTTCTTCTAAACATGCAACGCCAAAAGCATCAGACTGGCTCAATGCGGCTAAGCAATCTGAGACTCCATGACCATAAGCATTTGCCTTAACCATACTTACAACTTTAGAGTTTGGTGCAAGTTGTTTCACGCGATTTAAATTGTATTGCAATGCGTGTGTGTCAATACAAACCGTTGCTTGGCGCACTCTAATTTACTCCTAGAGGCATGTGGAAAGGTTAATTCTTTTAAACTGAAAAAAGATAATTGAGGTCAGATCAATTCGTGCGTTCTTAACTAAGAATTGATCAAAGCAAAATTACTCTTCTTCTTGGTTCTGTGCGTAATATTCAGGTGACAAGTTACTAAAACGCGTATATTGACCTTCAAAAGCGAGTCGAACGGTACCAATTGGACCATTACGTTGTTTACCGATAATAATTTCGGCAGTTCCGGCTTCTTTAGACTCTTTGTTATATACCTCATCACGATAAATGAACATGATCAAATCGGCATCCTGCTCAATTGCTCCAGATTCACGTAAGTCTGACATTACAGGACGTTTATTTGGACGGTTTTCGAGTGAGCGGTTAAGCTGCGAAAGTGCAATCACTGGGCAATGCATCTCTTTCGCCAATGCTTTCAAGCTTCGAGAAATTTCACCAATTTCACCCACACGGTTATCACCCATACCTGGTACTTTCATTAACTGCAGGTAATCGACCATGATGCAACCGAGTTTACCACCGTGTTGTTTGGCGATACGTCTTGCACGTGCGCGCATTTCAGTCGGTGGGAGGGCAGAAGAATCATCAATATAGAGATGCTTCTCTTGCAGTTGAAGAATAGTTCCCGTGACCTTGTTCCATTCTTCTCCATCTAATTTGCCAGATCGTAAATGTCCTTGATGCACTTTACCAAACGAGGAAATTAAACGCATGGCAATAGAGTCAGCAGGCATTTCCATGGAGAATACGAGAGCAGGAAGGTTGCAATTGAATAGCACACTTTCGACTAGATTCATTGCGAAAGTTGTTTTACCCATTGAAGGACGGGCAGCAACGACGATCATATCTCCAGCTTGCATACCTGATGTTTTATTATCAAGTTCTACAAACCCTGTGGTCAGACCTGTAATATTTCCATCAAGTTGTGATAATTCGTTGAGTTTATCGAATACATCTGCGACAACGGTATTAATTGCTTTTGGTCCTTGAGCTTTTGCATTGTTATTGTGTTGTTCAGCCAAAGAAAAGATACTGGTCTCAGCTAAATCTAAAATTTCACTGACTTCTCGACCTTTAGTGTCATACGCATTTTGTAGAATTTCATTACCAACTTTAATCATATTTCTCAAAGTTGCAAATTCACGTATTTTATTGGCATAAGTTTCAAGGTTATAAAAGCTTGATGGAGAATCCGCCATCAATTGCATTAAATATTCTTCACCACCAATTGCATCAAGCAGGTTCTGTTTGATTAACCAATCATTGACCAATACGGCATCATAAGGTGAACTTTCTTTAGAGAGTTTTTCGATCGCTCTAAAAATATATTTATGTCGAGTCGCGTAAAAATCATTCTCGGTTAATATATCGCTGACTTGTTCGAATGACTCAGCTACTGTCATGAGTGCGGCAAGAACAGCCTGTTCAATAGCAAGATTGTGCGGAGGCGTACGAAACTCTTTGAGTGCTGAAGATTCACTCTTTAGCAAATCTAACTCAGTGTTATTCGTATTTTTTTTGGCAGTCGCCTGAGACATATAAAACCTTGATTTACAATAATTACGAAAATGAAAAGGGGAGACTTATCTTAATGCAAAATGCATAAGCAAGACAGTGCAACAAATAATATCGATAACAAATGAAAAACTAAGTCCAAATTTCAGCTTGCTAAATCAAATTTTATAATTATTAGGGATAAAAAAAGAGCATGCAGATGCATGCTCTCTTTCTTTGCATAAAATTACTCAGATACGATTGTAACGAGAACTTCAGCAACAACATCATGGTGCAATTGGATTGCGATGTTGAATTCGCCAGTGTGACGAAGTGCACCGTTCGGTAAACGAACTTCAGCACGGTCAACTTCAAGACCAGCATTTGTCAACGCGTCAGCGATGTCACGAGTACCGATAGAACCAAATAGTTTACCTTCGTCACCAGCTTTTGCAGTGATTACGATATTTACTTCGTTCAATTGGTCAGCACGTGCTTGAGCAGCAGCTAATACTTCAGCTTCTTGCTTCTCAAGTTCAGCACGACGAGCTTCGAATGCAGCAGTGTTAGCTTCAGTAGCAGCAACTGCTTTACCTTGAGGGATTAAGTAGTTGCGGCCGTAACCAGCTTTAACTGAAACTTTATCACCTAATTTACCAAGGTTCTTAATGCGTTGTAATAAGATAATATCCACAGCTCAACCTCACTTATGATTGTCAGTGTAAGGAATCAACGCTAAGTAGCGAGCTTGTTTGATAGCAAGAGCTAATTGACGTTGGTAACGAGCTTTAGTACCTGTAATACGGCTAGGAACAATCTTGCCGTTTTCAGTGATGTACTGTTTTAAAGTATCGATATCTTTATAGTCGATATATGTAACGTTCTCAGCTGTAAAGCGGCAGAACTTACGACGACGGTAGAAACGTGCCATTGATGTTCTCCTTATGCTTCAGCAGAGTCTTGAGCTTGTTGTGCTTCTTCACGTTGAGCTTTACGCGCACGTTTTTCTTCAGCACTCTTAGCCAATAAAGACTCTTCAGTGATTGCGTTTTCACGACGAATAATAACGTTACGAAGAATAGCATCGTTGTAACGGAATAATTCTTCTAATTCATTAAGCGTAGTTTGGTTACATTCAACGTTCATTAAAATGTAGTGCGCTTTGTGAATTTTGTTAATTGGGTAAGCCAATTGGCGACGGCCCCAATCTTCAAGACGGTGAATTTGACCTTCAGCATCTTTAATGTGAGAGATATAGCGTTCTACCATACCTACCACTTGATCGCTTTGGTCTGGATGTACCAGAATTACGATTTCGTAGTGACGCATTGTCAGCTCCTTACGGTTTTATGCAGCCCCTAACGCATTTGTTAGAAGCAAGGAGTCACAGCTGAATGTAAACAAACAGTGTGTCGCAAAATTTGCGAAGGTTGGATTCTATGTGTTTTGAACCTAAATTTCAAGTCAATGAGTTGAAATACGAAAATTTTCTGCATTACATATATTCAATGACAGTCTGCTAGATCATTACAATTATTCTAAATACAGTGATGTCTAAATAATTTGCTTAGATAAGAACATAATGACTGATCAATTTTTATATCTTGAAGAGATAAACAGCAAAAAATCATTGGATTGGGTACAGAAAGAAAACACATTAACATCAGAAAAATTAACTCAAAATCAATTTTTTAAAGAGACATATGTTGGTTTGGAGAAAGTTTTATTTGAAGCACAAGCACTTCCATACATTTCTAAAATTGGCGCTTATGTTTATAACTTTTGGCAAGACCACATTAATGTACTAGGAGTTTGGCGTAGAGCATTATTAGAAAACTATCAGAAGGAGGATATTCAATGGGAAACGTTGATTGATTTCGATCAGTTAAGTGCCGATGAGGACGTGAAGTGGTTTTTTGGTGGCGTCGAAAGGCTAGAGATTGATGATCAGTATTGTCTCGTGTACCTATCAGAAAATGGAGCTGATTCAGTTCAAATTCGAGAATTTAATCTTACTGAAAGAAACTTTGTTGATGGTGGATTTTTTATTGAATCTGCTAAAACACAAGTTCGCTGGATTAGCCAAGATGAAATATATGTGATGACAGACTTCGGAGACGGCAGTTTAACTTTATCTGGTTATCCAAAAATCGTTAAGAGATGGAAAAGAGATACACCGTTAAATGAAGCAAAGACTGTATTTGAAGTTTTTGATCAGGATTTGTCGGCATTTGCATTTCTAGATCATTGTAAGGGTTATAAAAGACATGTCTTTACTCGAATCATAAACTTTTATGAGAGTGAGTATTTTGTCGGTGAAGAGCAATTTAAATTAAATGTGCCCAAAGATGCGCGTGTTTCTTTCTACCGTAACTTAATGTTGATTGAGTTGAAATCCCATTGGGATATTTCGGCTGATTATCTAGCGGGTAGTTTAATGTGCATAGATTTTGATGCATTTAAAAATGGAGATCGTGAGTTTGATGTGATTTTCAAGTCTTCTACTTGTAAAATTCTAAATAATTATACGTTCACTCAGGATTTCCTGATTTTAGACATCATGAAAGATGTGTCCAATTATCTGGAAGTGTATGATATTCAATCAGGGATAAAATTAGTCGACGCAATCTATCCAGACGAGGCATATTCGCAAATAACCATAGATTCAGTCGAAAATTTAAATAACGATGTATTGATATCGATTCAGAGTTTTATAAATCCACCGACACAATATTTGGTCGAACTTGAATCAATGAAAAAACAAAAATTGAAGTCTAAGGCTCATTCAATTGATCAATCACACTATCGAGTTGAGCAACATTTTGCATTTTCAAAAGATGGTACCAAAGTTCCATATTTTCAAATTTCTTTAGAACAATCTCAGTTGAATCACTTACCAGTTTTGATTGAGGGATATGGAGGTTTTGAAGTTTCACTTACACCTAGGTTTTTGGAAAAAGAAATTGAATCGTTAATATCTAAAGGTGTTGTATATGTTATAGCTAATATTAGAGGGGGAAATGAGTATGGCCCTGATTGGCATCAACAAGCATTAAAACATAATCGACATAAGTCATATGAGGATTTTTCTGCAGTTGCACAACACCTTATAGATCGAGGCGTGACAATAAAAGAAAAGCTAGCTGCTATCGGTGGTAGTAATGGTGGATTATTAATGGGGAATATGCTGATGCAATACCCAGATTTATTCAGTGCAATTGTTTGTGAGGTTCCTCTACTCGATATGCTGAGATTTACACAAATAGGAGCAGGTTATTCGTGGATTGCCGAATACGGAGATCCTTTAGATAGCCAAGATGCAAAATATTTAAAAAACATCTCACCTTATCATTTGTTGGACGAATATTTTGTAAGTACAGCTAAATTACCCGCTGTGCTATTTTACACAACAACTACCGATGATCGAGTTACGCCTACACATGCCAGAAAAATGGCGGCTAAAATGAAATCTATGAATATTCCAAATGTATATTTTTATGAGCAAGTTGATGGTGGGCATAGCATTTTTGCAAATAAGAAACTGAGCGCATTTCATTCAGCTTTGGTCAGTTCATTTTTATTTGAAGTTGGTTTTAGGTGATGAATTAATATTTTCAATTTGAAGTAATTTATGAGTATTCAGTGGAAATTAAATAATAACGAATCCTTTTTTTGTGTTTATTCTTATTTTAAATGAAGGCAGAGTAAAACTTGAAGTGCGACATAAACCACCTAATTAATTTAAAGGGTTTATGGAGTATATAAAATTGTCATACCATCATCTTAACTTTGAAGATCGTACTGCATTAATGCTTGAGTCAAGAAAAGAAGGC
>NZ_JFYL01000031.1 GCF_000632455.1 Acinetobacter sp. Ver3 | reverse complement strand
GTTTAGATGTGGGAAAGGCTACTTGGGCTGAAGAGTCGACATTATTACTAAATAATGAAAAATTTAAACTCAATTTGTATAGGTCTTTACATCAAAAATTTAAAACAGAATTATCTGAATAATTTATCTAGTAACGATAATGATTTTATAGTTTTTGATAAAAATAAATTATTTAGATTGCTATATATCTCAAATTAGCGTACAAATGCACTTGTTGATGCGGGATGGAGCAGTCTGGTAGCTCGTCGGGCTCATAACCCGAAGGTCGTTGGTTCAAATCCAGCTCCCGCTACCAATTAAAAACTAATTTAAAAGTTTACAACCTAATTGCGGTCGATCTGTAGTTAGGTTTTTTTATTAAAGAAAATTAAATCAATTAAATATGTGTTATATTGGTTTTCTAGAATTATAATTTTATTGTTTACTAATTTTATTTTGATCTGATATTAATTACATCTTTCATTCTATTAAAAGTCTATCTTCAAAATTATTTTCTAATTATTCATTACATAATATAGGAAATAAATGATGTCTAATTTAACAACTGGTACTGTTAAGTGGTTCAACGAAACTAAGGGTTTCGGATTTATCGCTGTAGATAATGGTCAAGATGTATTTGCTCATTTTAGTGAAATTCGAGCAAATGGTTTCAAGAATCTAGTCGAAGGACAGCGAGTTCAATTTGTTGTGCAACAAGGTCAGCGTGGCTTACAAGCAAGTGATATTGTAGCTATTTCATGAATACCTCATTAATTGAGGTGAAAGATCAGTTTGAAGTTAAATATGCAGTGATAGGTACATTTAATACTTCGCAGCATGCTTCGAACTTATCTCAAATAAATATTAAATTTATCACTGTTAATAATGAAAATATAAGACCTAGTTTTGATTTAAATTTTCATAGTTTAAATACTGGTAAAATTTATCAGCTCATTTAAATATTAAAATTAAACCATAAAGTATTTTTTATGGTATAATCGTTGTTGATCGAATCCGTAAGCGAAACGGAAGTGTTTAGATAGAACTTAGAATTGCGTATTCTCAATTTATAGATTTTAATATCTATGATGTCTAAACAGTTAACGCAGAGCATGAACTCGCACCATGCCGATCTTAGAAGTCCACAATCTCATTGTGGGCTTTTTATAATTAAATACATGCTAATGTAAAATTGTAATTTGAATTATAGGCTTGAGCCTCTTCGATATCAGAATCCATACTCTCGATTTAAATATTTAATATTATTTTTAATTTTACATGAGCTCATTAATGAGTAAGTGAAAATGAATATCTCTAATGGCTGGACTACAGCAAAAGCAGTGAATGGTGAAACCATTCGAATTAACATTATCCCATTTCATAAAGTTCAAAATACGATGAGAGGGCAAATTCTTGTAGAAGTTTCTAAACAAGTTGAAGTCGAATCAGGTGAAGTATTTGAAATAAACTTAGATGGCCGATCTTTTTTCTTGGGATTTAATAATCTATATAAGATTATGATTTAAAAATATTTTTCATAAATGATGCTATTTTTAGTAGTAAAACCTTTAAAGATCATCAAGATAAATTTAAGAAAGCGATACAAAATCACAGACTCTGGTCTCGAGAGGATATAGTAGCAAGTATCCCAGCATAAAAATAAGAGAAGCCTAGATTCACTATCTAGGCTCTTTTTTTAGGTAGTCATGATAGGTTTATTGATCGAATTATTTTGATTGGTCTTAAGTAAATATACCGTGAATAATCTGAGCACAGTTCATCATAGAGCTTTTAGACTCGTAATTCGAGCGACGTTAGATCGCTACTTGATTTATTTCTATTGATGACCTTGAGTAATTTGATACAAAGTTAATTTTGATTTGTCTAGAGAATTGCTATTCTTGAGCTAGCGCTTGAAAATTTGAAATGTGAAACCGCCATACATATTTGTAAAAGTAATTCTATGAAAGATAATAAAAATGGGAAACAAACTTTGAGTAATGAACGGTGTCCTTTTGAAATGTCACTCCCGATACTACAAAAATCTAAGTTGGGGCATCATTTCTCTAGAGTGCAAAACTCACATATATCCATGGATCTTATTGAACTGATTCGTGGAAGAAAGTCATGATCGGTGTAATCGATGTGGCAACCAATCAAATTGAAACACTTGACGAAATGGTGAACACTTTGCGTAAAGTTTTGCAATTTGTCGATGCTGATAAGCTATACCCTTCAACCCACTGTGGAATGATACCACTGTCTCGTCACGTGGGACGTGACAAACTTGAAGCCTTAAGTATGGGTTCAGCGATCTTAAACTAAGAAGTTAGTGCTTTAGCTGAGTTTATTTTCTACATTCAAGATGGATCATCTGTGCAATCACCTATATCCTAGGTTCGCACGAGTTTAGCAATTTATATTTGAGAAGAGAAAAATGGTTGAAGCTTCAGACTACAGAAACGCAATGTCTTTATTAACCACTGCAGTCAATATTATTACAACAGCTGGTGAAACAGGACAGCATGGTTTCACGGCTTCTGCTGTATGTAGCGTTACTGATTCACCTGCTACGCTTTTGGTGTGTATGAATCAATCATCCCGATCTCATCAGTATTTTATTGAGAACAAAGTTTTATCTGTCAATGTGCTCAGTTCTCAACATGAGTCTCTTTCAAATGCTTTTGCATCGAGTCAATTAAGTGCAGAACAACGTTTTGGATTAGCCCAATGGGGTAAATTGAAAACAGGTTGCCCGGTCTTAAAGGACGCTTTAGTCAGTTTTGATTGTGAGATTGAGCAAATTCAACGAGTGGGCACACACAGTATTTTTATTTGCCGAGTTGTAGCCATTCAACAAAGCTCGCAAGAGGAAAGTCTTGTCTATTTTAATCGATCTTATCATCAGGTGAGTGCAGAAGAGGAAGTTTAATAAGCTAGAGCAGCAAGATTTTCAATCGTTTCTTATAATGATTATAGAAATAGATCAGCGTTTGATTAATGATCTTGGGAAAGATGGTGAATCGTAAGCCTCGAACAGTGAGCTTTCATAGTGTGAGGTTAAACCCAATGGATATTACTCGAATCGTTTATGGTCATACAGAGTGAATGATCTTTCTCTTTGGGATGAAAAAAGAAAAGTATTATTTTCAAAAATTTGAAACCAATTAAATAAGTTTTAAAAAATCAGTGTTTTATATTTAATTTATTCTCTTAAAGAAATATATTAACTTTTAAATCTGGAAATTCGATTGTTTTTATAAATACTTTCGGTTTTACCAATCCAATCATCTTTTGTATTCTCTATTTCAACGAAGCAACACTCTCACAAAGAAATAGAGGAAAACACATGAGTTTAATCAATACTGAAGTCAAACCATTCAATGCAACTGCTTATCAAAATGGTGAGTTCATTGAAGTTTCTGAGCAAGATTTTAAAGGTAAATGGTCTGTTGTCTTTTTCTATCCTGCAGATTTTACATTTGTATGTCCAACAGAATTAGGCGATCTTGCTGATAACTATGCTGAATTCCAAAAGTTAGGTGTAGAAATTTATGGTGTATCTACAGATACTCATTTCACACATAAAGCTTGGCATGATACTTCAGATGTGATTGGTAAAATTCAGTATCCACTTATTGGTGACCCAACGTGGACATTGTCTAAAAACTTTGATGTATTGATTGAATCTGAAGGTTTGGCAGATCGTGGTACATTTGTAATTGATCCTGAAGGAAAAATTCAAATTGTAGAGATTAATGCAGGTGGTATTGGTCGTGATGCTCAAGAACTTCTTCGCAAAGTGAAAGCGGCTCAATATGTTCATGCCCACCCAGGCGAAGTATGTCCTGCGAAATGGAAAGAAGGTGATGCTACACTTGCACCATCAATCGATCTTGTAGGTAAGATCTAAATTAAGTTGAAAAGTAAAGAACCAGCACGATGTGCTGGTTTTTTATTAAGAGGCATAACCTTCTTGATTTTGTGCTGCTTGTCGTAAACCTTCAACCAAGTGGTCGATGAGTTTTTCCATCACGAGTCGTTGTCCTTTACGTGATGCATAAACGAGTTGCACAGTCCCTATATTTGAGCACCAGTCAGGTAAGATGTGTATAAGCCGTCCTGCTGCCAAATCCTTTTGCACTGTAAGATAAGGTAGATCTGCAATACCTAATCCATCCATCACTGAATAATACACACCAGCCAAATCATTACTTTTAATACGTGGTTGTAATGGAATTTCAATGAGATCATGCCCTTCAATTCGGTGCAAATTCCATTGATAGTGTGTTTTTTGAGTTCCTAAAACAATTGTTGGAAAATCATTGATTTCAGTTGGATATTCTAAAACGCGACCCTGTAAAAGCTCAGGGGTTGCCACTAAACAATGAGTGGTTTTGATGACATCACGAACCACGATGGTGGAGTCTTCATTGGCAGAAAAATTAGTTCTGATCGCCAAGTCAATATCATCGTGCAATACATCTACGCGTCGGCTGGTTAATTCCATCTCGACTTGAACTTTTGGATAGCGCTTCAAAAAATCATTGAGTAAAGAGCGAATTTGATAACGCATCATTACGGGTGGGCAACTAATTTTAACTAGACCCTGAGGTTCACTTTTCTGTTTAAGTAAAACATTATGAGCGCAATCAACTTGGTTGATTACTTTTTCACATTCTTGAAAAAATTCTTGACCTAAAGGCGTTACTTTGAAATGGCGAGTAGAACGTTGAATGAGTGTGACATTAAATTTTGCTTCGAGTTCTAAAATACGTCGACTAAGCTTTGATTTAGTTATATTTGACGCGTCACTAGCAGCACTGAAACCGCCGTATTTAACGACCAAATAAAAATAGTAATAGTCATCAAATGAATGCAATTTTCACCTCGACGCCTGATCTGATAAAGTTTAAGCATAGGTTAAACTAAGCCGTTCAAGAAATCATCTTGGGTTTTGAATATGGTAAAAAAAAGCGACCAAAAGGTCGCTTTTATTAAATATTATTTTTTAGTGGTATTCTTTACATAGCTAACCATTAAGTTTTTATAGTCAGGAATATGCTCACCGAATAAAGCACCTAAACCTTCGATATCATTACGCCAGTCACGATGTAACTCACCTGCAGCACCAAACCATGTCATAAGTTGAGCACCTGCTTGAGACATGCGGTTCCATGCAGCATCACGCGTAATTTGGTTGAATGTACCAGATGCATCAGTAATCACGAATACATCAAAGTCTTCAGCAAGAGCTGAAAGTGTAGGGAATGCAACACATACTTCAGTCACAACACCAGCGATGATCAGTTGTTTTTTACCTGTCGCTTTAACAGCATTTACAAAATCTTCGTTATCCCAAGCATTGATTTGACCTGGACGCGCGATATATGGAGCATCAGGGAACATTTCAACTAATTCTGGAACGAGTGGACCATTAGGACCATCTTCAAAACTTGTTGTTAAAATCGTCGGCAAGTTAAAGTATTTTGCTGCTGCTGCTAGTGCTAAAACATTGTTTTTAAACTTATCAGGATCGATATCACGTACAAGAGAAAGAAGACCTGTTTGGTGATCGACTAAAAGCACTACTGCATTATCTTTATCTAAACGAACGTAAGGTTTGCCCATTATTATTAGCCTCTATGATGTTAGTAAGTGTGAATACGTATCAATAAACTCGTATTCAGTCACCAGTTATATTAGACTGAAAATGAGATAAATTTGTGACCATTTTTAGGACAATTAGTCTTATTAATAGGAATATTGTAATCATGAATTTCAAATTTCAGTGAATAGTCACATATATGAATTAATTTAGATTATTATAATCATAAAAATAGGAATCTGTGTGGCAGTAAAGCTCTTTTTATTTTCTGTGCAAAGTCTAAAATGAGCGCATGTTCATCCTATCGAATATAGGAGTAAAAGATGAAAAGAGTAATTGGGGTTTATCGTAACCAACATACACATTGGGTTGGTGATGGTCTGCCAGTGCGTAACTTATTTTCTTATGATCGGTTAGGTCAAGCACTTAGTCCTTTTTTGTTATTAGATTATGGTGCACCACATCACTTTGAGCCAACGACACGTCAGTTAGGTGTTGGTTCACATCCTCATCGCGGATTTGAAACAGTGACTATCGCCTACCAAGGTGGTTTGGCACATAAGGATTCCAGTGGTGGTGGTGGTGTTATCGAGGCAGGAGATGTGCAATGGATGACTGCTGGGGCTGGATTGGTTCACGAAGAGTTTCATTCTCCTGAATTTGCTCAAAAAGGTGGAATTCTTGAAATGGCACAGCTTTGGGTCAATCTACCAGCCAAAGATAAAATGACTCAACCACGTTATCAAGCGATCACATCTCATGATATTCCAACAATTACCATGGATGATGATGCTGGTCACATCCGTGTAATTGCGGGTGAGTTTGGTGGTCATTATGGTCCTGCTGAAACATTTACTCCAATAAATGTGTGGGATGGTCAGCTTAAAGCTGAGTATGAAACATTCATACATGTTCCTGTAGATCACAACGTATTGGTTGTAGTGTTGAATGGTGAACTCGTAATTAATGGGACTCAAAAAGTTCTAGACAGTTCAATTGTGATGTTTGCTCGTGATGGTGAGGCAGCAATTCAATTGCAAGCATATAAAGATACACAATTTTTAGTGCTTACAGGTGAGCCACTAAATGAGCCAATTCAAGGGCATGGACCATTCGTCATGAACACCAAAGAAGAAATCATTCAAGCTTTTCATGATTTCAATAATGGTAAATTTGGTGAAATTGCACGTTAATTGGAACGAGAAAAGCGGAAATATCATTTCCGCTTTTTTTGTGATCATCATTTTAAAAAAATAAAGGACCTCTATCCCACACAACAGAGGTCCTTATACGCTGTAATTTATATTTATTTTCTAGATCACATTCTATTTGTGCTTCTTATTAATGTGATGTAGTTCTCATTTTCAAAACAATGATAATGCATTTTTTTTAAGCTGTAAACTAAAAAATTAAATTATTGGTGAAAATATCTATTTTGTTTTTAAACATTTTTTTTGATTTCTTAAAAAATACAAGTGTATTAAATATTTAGCGTATGACGAATAGTGTAGCAAGAATTTTACGCAAATTTATTTGATTAAAAATTAATCAAAAACAAATAAAATCTGGAAGTTTTTAATAGCAAGTTTCAAAGTGTTCTATCGCATAATTAAAAAAATTTTTAATGCTTGGATCATAATTTTGAAAATTGCAGTGATTGGAAGTGGTATGGCAGGGTTGGCAACTGCGAGAATTCTCAAGGATGCTGGTCACCAGATCACAGTTTTCGAGGCGCTTCCAGGGCGTGGTATGGATAGTTATAGTCTTGAGTATGAAGGTGGGATTATTGATTCGCCATTACGTGTCATGAATCCAATGCTCTGGAAAAATACATTGAGTCTTGCCACACATTTGGGTCTCAATACTTTTCCAGTACGTACCTATATGTCATGTAGCTGGTTATTTGAAGATAAAATCGATACTTGGCTGACAACATCACGTTCACGCATAGGCAACTTTCCAATCATTAACAATCGAAAAGGATTAAAGCAATATGGCATCCGTTTAGTGAAAGGGATGTTACAACTTAGATCTGCATTGAAGCAGTTTTTTAAATCTAAAAATCAAGATATCACTTTAGATGAGTTCGTTAAATATAACCAAATAGAAGAAGTATTTTGGAATGGGGCAGTCATGCCTGTCCTATTTACCATTTGTACATGTGATGCAAAAACCATTGGTGAATGGCCAGCGAAACCATTGTTGATTTTCTTACGCCAACTGACGGATGGAGATGCACTTCTTCGAATTCAAGGTGGGACTCCAGCTTTCGTAGATAAATTGCTGGAAGATATCGATTTAAGAAGTGGGCAGCCCATTACTCGTGTACAAGAGCAGGGTGATTTAGTCTATGTGGAAAATGAAGCAGGTGAATCTGACTTATTTGATCGCGTGATTGTCGCGACACCAACAACAAAAGTTCATGAGTTTTTAGATGCTGAACAGTTTGCGGATGATATTGCACTTCTCAAACAATTTAAGTTTGTTGATGGTGAGCTGGTCATTCATACTGATTCAGTGGTAATGCCTGTGAAGCGTAAAGATTGGTGCGTATTGAGTTATATGATGGATCGTAAATTTACTAAACAGCATTTCACTGTTTGGCTGAATTCGATTGAGCCAACATTAGTGGGTAAATCTCCTGTTTTTCAAACTTGGAATCCAGTAATTGAGATTGATCCTAAAAAAGTAATACATAAAGTGAAACTCACTAGAGCTGTTGTAGACCGTCATACTCTACCACTAACGCATGAGTTGAGTGCTCGTCACCAACAACAAGGTCGTAAAGTATTTTATTGTGGCTCTTGGTCATGTGATGGATTACCAATTTTGGAGTCAGCGGTGACTTCAGCAATGGATATAGCAAAATTACTTGATGCGCCGTTACCATTTTTAGGTTTAAAGCCTAAGGTACAGGTTGCACCTGAGTTAGGATATTAAGGGATTGAATGAAGAAGCTCCAAGCATGGATGAAAGCACCTCAACATAAATACGCGATCAATGCAGTTTTATTGGGGGATCACCGTAATTGTGCTTGGAGTAATTTAGGTCTATGGCAAACTGACCAGCTGAATTATCCACAAGCCTGCGAGTTACTCGCAATAACCCTTGCTCAATCTATCGATTTAAATTCAAAAGATAAATTAATTGATTTAGGTTGTGGGCAAGGTGCTAGCCTAATTTTATGGAAAGAAAAATTTCAAATCGAATACTTGGAAGGAATTGAATTACAAGAATATTATGTAAATCATACGCGTAAGTTTTTACCTCATGTCAATCGGATCTCGCAGGGAACATTTTTAAATTTAGAATCTAGATCATTTGAATTTAAATTTGATGCGGCAATTTGCATCGATGCTGCTTATCACAGTAATTTGAATTTATTTCTTCGTTCTGTAGATGGTATTTTGAATTCAAAAGGACGCTTAGCATTTCATTATCTTGCTTTGAATTCAAAGTTCTATACTTTGAGTCCTCTAGCGCAATTGAAAGTTAAATTATTATTAAAAGCAGCTGACGTTCAACTGAACCATTTGCACTCATTCGATGAAACGAAATCAATCTTAGTGCAAACGGGTTTTAGAGATATACATATTCAAGATTTGAGTCACGAGGTATTTGCAGGATTTGCAACGTATATTCAGAGTGATATTTTTAAAAATAACATCCAAGCTTATTCGTATCACGTTTTAGATTTGGCAAAAATTAAGATGACAGCAAAGTTGTGTGCGAAACTTTATCAAGAGGGAATCGTACGATATGTACAAGTGAGAGCAAGTAAAAAATAAATCATCAAAAACAACAAAGCCTCACTAAAAAGCGAGGCTAAGTATAAAATGGTGCCGGCACACGGATTCGAACTGTGGACCTACTGATTACAAGTCAGTTGCTCTACCAACTGAGCTATGCCGGCAACGTGGAGAGAATAATAGCGTTTTTTCACTAAAACGCAAGTCAAAAATTAATCGATTAATTAAAATTGAGCAGGATGAATTGTTTTTGCTTTATTTTTGATCGTCTTTTCTCCTCATTTTATAGTGATGCCCGTCATAGCGTGTACAGGCATCTTGAGAAAATTTTATAGGATCAGCTATTTGTTTTTTAGAATACGATCAAGGTCTTGTGCACACTCTTCAAGAGTATAAGCCATATCAAATTGCATTTGAGGTTTTAACTCTTGTGCTAATTTTCTCCATTGCTCAATTAATCTTAGCGCTTTTTGAATTTTGTGTTTATTCACATCTTTAGCGATAGTGGGTGTGTAGCCACCACGTTTTGCATTTTTAATTTGTTTTACATAGTTGGCGCTGTTATTCATATTATCTCCGGAATAGCAGGTTCTATATTTAAATAGGTGTGCAAAAATCATCTATTTGAATAACGTTGTTAGGTTGTTCAGCTCCTTAAGTATTGTTTTTATTAACTTAACATGATGTTGATGACAGTAAAATGAAGCGAGATACGTGCCAAAAGCGAAGTTTTAGGCGAAAAAAAACCGAATCTCATGATTCGGTTTTTTAAATTCTGGCGGTGAAAGAGGGATTCGAACCCTCGATACGCTATTAACGTATACACACTTTCCAGGCGTGCTCCTTCAGCCACTCGGACACTTCACCAAGGCGTGCGATGATAACTAAAAAAAAAGAAGATGCCAAGTTGAAACAATTGATTTAAAGAAAAAGTTTTTAGCCAGTGATATGATTGCCGAAAAATTCTGTCGAATGCATGAAGACTAAAATATGCAAAGCACTGCAAAAAAAGCCGCACTTCCTGCGGTAACATTGGCAGCATTAGGGGTGGTGTTTGGTGACATTGGAACCAGTCCTCTGTATGCATTGCGTCAATGCTTCCTTACGGCTCATATTGCAATTACTGAGGCAACCGTTCTGGGTATTTTGTCGCTCATTTTCTGGTGCATGATGCTCACCATCAGCTTTAAATATGTCTCAGTCATTATGAAGGCAGATAACAATGGTGAAGGCGGTATTATGTCGCTTCTTGCCTTAAATCTACGTTCAACTCGTATTGCAGATCAGCGCAAAATTTATCTCATTGCCTTGGGCTTTATCGGTGCATCACTGTTTTTTGGTGATGGCATTATTACCCCAGCAATTTCTATTTTATCCGCGATTGAAGGTTTAAGTATTGCGACTCCGATGTTTAATCAATGGTTATTACCATTGGCCATCGGTATTTTAACAGCACTGTTTTTAATTCAGCGCCACGGCACGGCGACCATGGGTAAGTTCTTTGGACCAATCACATTATTGTGGTTTGCATCAATTGGACTATTAGGCTTATGGAGTGTTATGCAAACACCGTTCGTGTTGGCAATGATCAGTCCGCATTGGGCGTTTGGCTTTATCATCAACCAACCTTTTGTTGCATTCCTCACGATGGGTGCCGTCATTTTAACGATGACGGGGGGTGAAGCACTATATGCAGATATGGGGCATTTTGGTCGTATGCCTATTAAGCTTGCTTGGTTTGTGATTGTATTGCCAAGTCTAGTTTTTAACTATGCGGGTCAAGGTGCTTTACTTTTACGAGATCCAAATGCAATTGAGAACCCATTTTATCTGTTAGTCCCTGATTGGGCTTTATTTCCAATGATTGGTCTTGCAACCGCTGCTGCCGTGATTGCGTCTCAAGCGGTGATTACGGGCGTATTCTCAATGGTCAATCAAGCGATTCAATTGCGCTATTTACCGCGTTTAACCGTGCAACATACATCTGATGTTGAACAAGGACAAATCTATGTCCCGTTCATCAACTGGGTATTATTTATTTCAGTCATTATTCTCATTTTATTATTTGAAAATAGCGCGAATCTTGCCAGTGCCTACGGTGTAGCAGTGACCATGACGATGCTGTGCGGTACGATTTTAATTTCGATTTTAGCTTATGGCGTTTGGCGCTGGCCTGTTTGGAAAGTAGCCCTTTTTGCTGTGCCTTTATTGATCATCGACCTCATTTTTGTTGCTTCGACTTCTTTAAAAATTGTTGGTGGTGGATGGGTGCCAATCTTGATTGGTGCAATTGTATTTACCGTTTTAATGACGTGGAAAGATGGCCGTCAAATCGTACTTAATAAGCTTGAGTCTGATGCGTTACCTATTGATCTCTTTATTCAAAGTGTCAAGATGAGTGATGAAACGCTGATCGTTCCTGGGGATGCAATTTTCCTCACAGGAACACCTAATATCGTTCCACATGCGATGTTGCACAATATTAAGCATAATAAGGTTCTACACGAACGTAATATGATGATTACGGTCATTACTAAAGATGTACCTTATGTACCTGATATTGAGAGAATTCGTGTAGAAAAGATGGATAATCGATTCTTTAGGATTTTTGTATATTATGGGTTTAAAGACCAACCCAACATTCCAGTCGCGCTGAAAGCGGCATATGAGCAGTTAAATTTTGAATTTGATATGATGCAAATTAGTTTCTTTATTTCACGTGATCGTCTGATTCATACCGTGGGAGAAGGAATGGCGCCATGGCGTGAAAAATTATTTATATCAATGCAGCGGAATACCAGTCCTGTGAGTGATTTCTATTTAATTCCACCAAATCGCGTGGTCGAAATGGGAAGCCAGATCGAAATCTGAGTAAGCGTTTGCTAAAATTTTGGATATAAAAAACCGCCTCAAAGGCGGTTTTTTATTAAGCCTAATACCTTACTCAGCCGCTGGTGCTTCTACAGGCGCTTCTTCAGTTGCATTTACTTCAGGTTGAGCTGGAACTGCAGTTTGTGCTTGAGGAGCAGTTTCTTCTGCTTCAGCAGGTGGTAAGTTTCCAATAGGCGCTTTCGCATCAGCAGGCGCTTGTGTTGTAGCACCTTCAGAAATAACTTTCATCTGACCATTAGCTAATACTTCTTGTAAAGTACCAGGCTGACCATTCACTGTTGTTACGACTTTAGCTTTAGAAAGGCTTTCCAAAGTTTCGCCAGCTTGAACTGGTGGCTCAGCAAATGCACTTGCACTTGCCAAAGATAAACCCATTACTAATGCTGTCAAAGAAGTATGTGCTAATTTCATAGTGTCCTCACTTTCAATTCTTTTAATTTACTAAATAACTTTTATACCATCTCACAAGTAATTGATGTAATTCAATCAAATACACGTAAAACCTTAAAGAGTATTAAAAAACTATTCTATAAAAACAACAATTTGTTACTTATTTTGAGTGATATTTGAACGGAATGTGAAGATCCTTTATTCACTTGAAAATTCACTTGATGTACTTCAAATTCATAGCTTGTTAAGCTGTGGCCGGTTTTGAATAAAGCCCACGCATTGGGCCAGAAGTTGAACACGGAATGAATAGGTAATCTGAGTTTGAATAATATTGTGGTAAAAGCTGTATTAGGTATTGTTGCAGCAGGAAGCTTTGCAATTGCTTTCGGTCAAGAAAAGTTGTCTTCATATCTGCCATTTTCAGGTTCGGTTAATAATTCAGCTTGTCTAAATCAATTTTATCGCCAAGAGCCACCTTATTTAATCAAAGAGAGCTTAAGTAAAGATCGCTACCCATTATGCTTTAATGGATTCACCACTATGTATTCTGGTGTCTCAAAAACACCATTATGGGTAGCTGAATATCTGAATCCAGATCGGCTGAGCCAAAAAATAAAAAGAGAAGACAGTTTCCATGAGGAGACTCGTGTAGCAGAAAAGCATCGAGCATTATTATCAGATTATCGTGGGTCGGGATATGACCGTGGTCATATGGCTCCAAATGCTGATATGCCAAATAAAGCTGCACAGTACGACAGTTTTTCTTTAGCCAATATGGTTCCTCAAGCTCCGCAGAATAACCAACAAATCTGGCGAGAAATTGAGGAAGCGACACGTGCAATCGTTACGAAGCAGAAACATGATGTGTATGTGATTACCGGGCCTGTATATAGTGGCAAAAAACTGAAAACCATTGGACGCGGTGTTATTGTTCCAACAGCGGTGTTTAAAGCCGTATATATACCTAAAACAGGTGCTATTGGCGCATATTACGCTCCAAATAATAATTCACTACAGATGCAAGTGGTCAGTGTATGCCAGTTAGAAGAAGTGCTTGGCATGAATCTGTTTCCTCAACTTACATCTGAGCAAAAGCGTAATACTTATAAATTGCCATTAAAAGCCAATCAGGTCAAAGCCCAACAAGCCATAGAGTATTCGCACTGGGATGCCGAAAGCCAATGTGCAGTTGATATCTCAACAGATCAAATCAAAGCGCTGCAAAAAGAGTTTAGTAGTCAAAGCGTACCTGTCAATACAACCGCAACGAATCAAGAGGCTAAGATCGATGAACAAGCACAAGATGCAATCGTGAAAGAGTTGGTTCAAGCGTTGTTGCAATATTTATTACAAATCCTTAAATAAAAAAGCTCGAATTCGCCCTGAAGATTCATTTATCTTCAGGGATTGATATTTATAAACTTAAAGAGATTTGCCATGTTTAAGCCTTTTAAAAATGGGACTGAGTCACATTCCATTCATGACTTGACGCTTGAAAACGATCTTGATCGTGTGAGTATTTATGGCAACTTGCAAATCACCAAAGATCAAGCCGGTTTAGCCGCTGCGAAAGCGTTAAAACAATATTTAGATGCAATGGTCATCTACTTAGAAGATCAAAAAAATTTAGTAGAAAAAATAGAAACGACGGCTGAGAATGAAATAGAAAATCCTTTCTTGTGATTCATCAATCATCTTTAGACTGAAGACTTAAATTCACAATCATCAAGTGCGAATATGATGTTGAATACGCCACTGTTGGGGCGTCATCTTCATCCACTGACGAAATGCGCGTTGGAATGCACTTTGTTCGGAATAACTGAGCAATAACGAAATCTCGTGTAAGCTGAGATAAGGATCTTGTAAATATTGAATCGCTAGAAGTTTGCGAACTTCTTGAACGCGCTGCTGATAGGTATCACCTTGATTTTGTAAATGGCGCTGAAGTTGTCTGACTGACATTCCCACTTGTTCTGCGACAGTTTGAATTTGATAATTGTGTCTTTGGATTCCAATCAGAATGGCTTGCTGTAACCGTTCATCGATTTGTGTGTTGTTGGGGAGTCGACTTAACAAATCTTGAGCTTGTTGCATCAGGAGTTTTTGTAAAGTTTGATCAGCTTGTTTAATCGGTGCTTGTAGGAGCTGGCTTGGAAAAGTAAGCTTGACATGAGGCTGAGAGAATTTTACTTTGCTCTGAAAAAAACGCTCATAAATCGCAATATTTTTTGGTGCTGGAAAGCGAAAGTGAATTTCTTGAATATGTAAATGCTCAATACCCGCATAACGTTTTAGAAATTCAACCAATAATGCCATCGCAATTTCATCCGTGATTTGTGTCGACAAATGCATTGGCAAATCTTCCCAACGTACGCTAAATACGCCTTGCTCCAGATCAACGGCGAGAGGTGTACCATCATAAATTAAACGATGATATTCATGATAACGGGTGAGTGCTTCTGCTAGGTTATCGCATGATAAAGCGATATACGCGATAATGCCTAAATGTTGCGGTTTGACCCATTGAGCAATTTCTAACCCTAACGCAGGTTGTGGGTGTACTTCATAAATTTCATTTAATATTTCACGCCAAATGCTAAAGTCAAAGCGTTCGGCTTGCTGAATACTTGCCAATTTTGCAGAAATAGGGAGACCGCTCTCTTCACAATAATTATGTAAGAGATGTCCAAGTCCACCATGAACCGAGCCTGAATAATCCTTTATCTGCTGCATGTGATTAATACTTTTCTTGTTTTATCAATTGAAATCACGATGAGTTATTAAGCCTGTTTTTACAGTGCCATACAAGCGCTTTTTCTACCATACGACATTGAAAAATATGTCGTGATTTGTCAATGAAAATTTTATCTTGCGTCAATGGTTGAGAGCTTGAGTTAGATATATTGAAAGAAAAGAAACAGGGATTTTGAACATGATTAAAGGTTTTGTTGCAGGCTTAATCATTGCCAATGGATTTGAATGGGTCGCGCATAAATATGTTCTACATGGTGTACACCGTCCGGGTAAAGCGAGGTTTAGTCCTGTGCCTAAAAATATGGAATCTCATTGGGCACATCACCGTGAAGTTAGAACACAAGATTTCCATGATGAGGGTTATGTAGAGGGAATCTCAAATTGGCGAACAAAAAATGAAATCGTATCATTGGGGATTGTTGCTGCTGTATTTGGAACAGCATTTTATCCAATCTCGAAAGGCATGAGTTTATCCGTGCTTTATAGTGCTTGTAACTACTACTACACGCATCGCAGAGCTCACCTCGAACCTCATTGGGCAAAAAAGAAAATTCCTTGGCACTATGACCACCATATGAACGCCAATCAAGATGCAAATTGGTGTGTCACTAAGCCTTGGTTTGATTACATTTTAGGGACACGTGTCATTTCAACGCCAGATTTGAAGGAAGATAACCCTTTAGGGGTGCAGTTACCGTCTTTTATTTCAAAACGAGTCAATCATATTGTTGAACAATATTTCCCCGCAAAGTGGGTTGAGCAGATAGCAGCGCGCTCCGATATTTCAAAAAAAGCTTTGGCTATAGTGGAGTAAGTCAGATTAGATATGGAATTGGCTGAATTGACATCTGGTTTGTCATGATTGGTCAATAAAATATGTAGCTTTTGTCAAGATTTCGTGCAGATCTGTCATTTATGATATGAGATGAATAAATCGGAGAATGAAAATCTGATGGTAGAACTCTCCAGTTTATCGCTTTGCATAACGAACCAAGCGCTGTTTTTTCTTGGTTTTTAGAGCCTTCGGGCTCTTTTTTTTTGCAAAAAAAAGAGGCATTTGCCTCTTTTTTATGGGCCTGATTAAAGACGCATTTCAATGCCTTGTTCAGCTAAATATTGTTTTGCTTCCGGGATGGTGTGTTGACCAAAGTGGAAGATAGAGGCTGCCAGCACCGCATCAGCACCCCCTTGTAAAATTCCGTCTGCTAGATGTTGAAGATTACCCACACCACCTGAAGCAATCGTTGGAATCGTTACACGATCATTAATCTGACGCATCAATGCTAAGTCATAACCAGCTTTTGTACCATCTGCATCCATTGACGTAATGAGCAATTCTCCTGCGCCGTATTCTGCCATTTTCACAGACCATTCAATCGCATCGATACCCGTTGGTTTGCGACCACCATGTGTGAAAATTTCCCACTTATTTTCACCCGTTTTTTTTGCATCAATCGCAACTACAATACATTGTGCACCAAAACGTTGAGAGGCTTCTTGAACGAATTCAGGATTAAAGACAGCAGCTGAGTTAATACTGACTTTGTCTGCACCAGCGTTAAGCAATAAACGAATATCTTCAACTTTACGAACACCGCCACCTACGGTCAGTGGTACAAATACAGTTTCAGCCATACGCTCAACCGTACGGTAAGTGGTGTCACGCCCATTAGATGTTGCAGTGATATCGAGAAAAGTAATCTCATCTGCACCTTGTTCGTTATAACGACGTGCTACTTCAACTGGGTCGCCTGCATCACGAATATCAAGGAATTGAACACCTTTTACAACTCGACCGTTATCTACGTCGAGGCAAGGAATAATACGTTTAGCAAGCATAATTTTTTCCAAAAATAACAGCCGATTATGAAACTTACAGACTTTGGTGCTACACCTTGGTAGTCGGAGCAGGTATTCTATCAAAATAATGTAAGTTTTTTCGCAGGTTTTTTTATGTCGGTTTATACCACTTTGACTTTAAAGGAAGTTCAGGATTTTGCTACGCCTTATGGATTAGAGGTGATTGACCTGATTCCGATTCAAGGAGGTATTCAAAATACGAACTATTTTCTAGTTTGTGCAGATCAAACCGAATATGTTTTAACAATTTTTGAAGATATGGATGAACAAGGCGCAGGTGAACTCGTCCCTGTACTTGAGCATCTGGGTCATGCAGGTCTGCCTGTGCCTGTACCTTTGAAACATTCAGGACGTTCGATTCAGATCTTAAAAAATAAACCTGCACAAATTGCGCCTAGAATGCGTGGCAAGCATCCTATGCCTTCATCACTTGAACAGGTTCAGTCCATTGCTATTGCACAGGCTCAAATACATGTGGCTCTCGATAACTTTCCCTTAGAGCGCGCAGAGTATCGTAATCATGATTATTGGTTAAGTGTGGCTCAGCAGCTTCGACCTACGTTAAATCCAGCCGATCAAGTATTATTAAATAGTTTGTTAGGTTTATATGACGCTCTTACCGCAATGTACCCTGATCGTCCACGAGGTTTTATCCATTCTGACCTATTTAGAGATAACACTTTATTTGAAGGGGCTACTTTAAAAGGGATACTCGATTTTTATGAGTTGAATAAAGATGAACTTTTGTTTGATATCGCCATTACGATGAATGATTTCTGTACGGAATATCCAAGTGTTCATTTGAATGAGGAAAAGGCCTTAGCATTCTTGGAGGCTTATCAAAGTGTACGTGAAATGACCAGTGATGAAAAATCATGTCTAGAACTCTATTTAGCGATGGCAGCTGGGCGTTTCTGGATGATGCGTTTGCTAGTGGCTCAAAAGAACAAAGAAATGGGGCGTGTTGGCGAAGATATTTTGCAAAAAAATCCTTTAGAAATGCGCAATATGCTGGTTGAACGATTAAAATTTGTAACAGCTTAAAAAATTTAAAAAATCTGGGGGAAATATGCGTGATCAAGGTCGTCTAGTTGAATGGTTTGATGAAAAAGGCTATGGATTTATTCAACCCAATGATTCATCCAAAGATCGCGTTTTCCTTCACATTAAAGATTTTGCCAAACCAGGCCCAAGACCGATTCCAGGTTGTGCTTTGGAGTATATCGTTCAATTGGATGGTCAAGGTCGATTTAAAGCGAAACAAGTAACATACTTAAAAGCGACTCAGGCAAAAAAAGTAAAAACGAAGCCGCGTCATTCACCAGTTACTCAACAAAAAATGCAACCGATGCAAGTAGCGATTATTGCTTATATCTTGACGCTTGCTACATTAGTCCTATTGGGGCTATTGAGTATGATGGTGGTGTTGGTCATTTTATTGATGAACCTGATCACCTATGGCTTATATGCACACGATAAAGCGGCGGCTCAACAGGGGAGTCAACGTGTACCAGAAAATACATTACATGTGGTTTCTCTATTAGGAGGATGGCCGAGTGCTTGGCTTGCTCAGCAACGCTTGCGTCATAAAACACAAAAACAACCATTTCGAAAAATTTATTTCTGTACTATAGCGTTTAATATACTGATTATTTTATGGATAATTTCACCATTTAATGGTTTGAAATTATAAAGCCTCAAAAAAATTAAAAAGGTGACTTTATGAATTATACAGCTGATCAAGATCCAAACCGCAGCTTAACGATTTTACTTTATATCCTGTATATCATCGCTATTTTTTCAGCAGGTATTTTGGCGGTTATTGCGCTAATTATTAACTATTGGAAACGATCAAAGGTACAGGGCTCAATTTTTGAAAGTCATTTTACTTGGCAAATTCGTACTTTTTGGTGGTATTTAATTTGGAATATCATCGCGTTCCTGCCGTTTTTGTTCTTATTCTTCACGGGTGACAATCCTAATGCCTTTGCTGGTGTAGCACTGGGTGCAACAACATTCTGTATCGCAGTGATTGGTTTGTCATGGGTTTGGATTGTTTATCGTGCGATCAAAGGAATTATTAAGGTCAATGATAACGAGCCAATGTATCAATAATTAAAACTCATGAATGGGGTGGTGTCATGATTATTGAGCATGTTCATTTAAATATCAAAATGAACCAGAGTGAGGCATTCGAAAATGCTTTTAAATTAGCTAAAGACATTATTTCACCAATGAAGGGGCTAAATGCGGTTCAGCTGATTAAAAATACGAATAATGAACATGCTTATATTTTACTGATTTACTGGAACAAACTTGAAGATCATACGGAAGGTTTTAGGCAGTCAGAGGCGTATTTAAAATGGAAGGAACTCTTGCATCCCTTTTATGCGCCTATGCCTGAAGCACAGTATTTTCAACCATGTATGATGTTAAAGCTAAAAGAGCCCCAATAAGCTTATTCTTTCTTCTTAAATTTTGGTCTCCACTCACTGGTAATTACACCGAGCACAACCAACACGCCACCTAAAATTGAGAGCATAGCTAAACGCTCACCTGCTAATCTCCCAATCAAAGCCGCCCAAACAGGTTCGCCAGAATAAATAATGGCAGCCTGTGAAGGATCAACCACGCGTTGAGCCCAGTTCATGACTAACTGAATGATTGCACTTGCAAGTCCTAAACCTACAATAATCGCAACGAAGATCCAGTTAAACTCAGGGAGTTGTGTTTCACCCACCAATGGTGCCATTAGAAAACAAATTAACGATGCAAAAATGAGTTGTAATATCGTCACTCGGCGTAAATTGACTCGAGGCGCAAAGTAACTAATGAGAATAATTTCAAGTGCAATCGCAATTGATCCTATCAAGGTAATGATCTGACCAAATTCAAGCCGAATAGCACCAAACCCATTGCCTGTTAAGAAAACTAAACCTACAAAGGCGAGTCCTGCCCCTATCCATGTCATGACATGTGGCCTTTTGTTAAAGAGCAACCACAATAAGATGGGAACCAACGGCACATAAAGTGCTGTCAAAAAGGCAGATTCGCTACTGGTGATGGTCTGTAAGCCAATGGTTTGCGTTCCATAGCCAATTGCAATCACTGTTCCAATGCAAAATCCTGCCCAAATATCTTTGGCACTAAAATTTTTACAATATTGAAGTGAGATGAGACCAACAGCCAGCGCAGCTGCTGCAAATCGAAAGGCAACGAAAAGCACTGGTGTGCTGAAGCTCAATCCATATTTGACTGTTATGAAACTGGCACCCCAAATCATCGTAATTGCAATGAGGGCAAGTTGTGGTGTTTTGGTTTTGAGGGTAGGAGATAAATTCAACATATTTTTTAAGTAAGAAAAAAGAGGTCCTAAGACCTCTTTAGAAACATGCGCTATTAGAGCGCTTGTTCATCAAGTAATAATTGAGCTTCACGAAGATTTAAAGTGCCTTCATAAATTGCACGACCAGTAATCGCACCTAAAATACCAGGCTGACCTTTTAAGTTGCGAACGTCGTCAAGATTGGTCACACCGCCTGAAGCGATCACAGGTAAACCTGAATAAGTCGCAAGATTAACTGTTTGTTCGATATTCACACCTTGCATCATGCCATCACGTGCAATATCGGTATACACGATACTAGATACTCCAGCATCTGCAAAGCGTTTAGCTAAATCAGTTGCTTTCACGTCAGTTACATTTGCCCAGCCGTCAGTTGCGACCATGCCATTGATCGCATCAATACCGACAATGATGTGGCCTGCGAATTTTCTACAAGCTTCCTCAACAAACTCAGGTTCTTTGACTGCTTTTGTACCAATAATGACGAATGATACACCTGCATCTAAGTAGTGTTCGATGGTTTCAAGAGAACGGATGCCACCACCAATTTGAATTGGCAGTTCAGGTTGTGCTTTTGCAATCGCTTCCACAACAGGTTTGTGAATAGGTGTACCAGCGAAAGCACCATTTAGATCAACTAAATGTAAACGGCGAGCGCCAGCGTCTACCCAATGTTGTGCTGTTGCCACAGGATCATCAGAGAAAACGGTATCGTCTTCCATACGACCTTGTTTTAAACGGACACATTTACCATCTTTAAGGTCAATTGCAGGGATAATCAGCATGCTTTCGCTCCTTGCCAGTATTCTGGAGTTTATTCGCAGCAATCTTAGCAAAGAAACATCAAATGAGCGAAGTAACAATGAAAAAAAACCGTCAGAACAATGTTGACGGTTTTTAATACGAACTTTGAATTAAATGTATGGTGTTGTATCTAAGTTAGAGATTAGATCAAAGCTAGTTGGTGTGATATTGGTTGGGATTGCACCTAAAGCATTTGTGATCTCTCCCGTGAATCCTACAAGATCACCCACGACAGGAATCGATGACAGAGCATCTGTTACAGGTGCTAAATCATCCAATAAGTTATCTAATGTTCCTGAGACATCTCCTAATGTTCCTGTGACACTGCCTAAAGGATCATCAATGAGACCAGTCACGAGATCAAGAGGTTTGGTACTTGCGACATAATCTCCCGTTTCACTCACGAATCCCAAAAGATTTGAAGAGGTTTCTCCGACAACATCTATGACAGCACCTAAACCTGGCACTTGGCTTAGCAGGTCGGTCACGGGATCGGCTAAACCAGCGACTTCACCTACAAGATTTGAAACATCTTTGATGGTTTGGCCTACAGTTGCAGTAGTGCCATTCAATGCAGTATTAATGCCCCCTAATAGATCTCCATTCGAAAAATCATCAGCGATAGCGTGTAAGCCTCCGCTTAAATTTCCTAGTAAATTATTTTCAAGATTGAGTACCGATTCCACTGTATCTCCGATCAGTGGCAATTCTGTTAACTTATCCGTTAATGGTTTGGTCAGCGTCCCTACTGTGTCAACAACGGTATCTACAACTGTCGTTACGGTTTCTAGAATAAAACCAACTGCTTTCGTAATTCCCTGTAAAGCAAGGCTTAGAACGCCACTGATTTTTCCAGTAAAAAGTTTAAACATGTGCAGATTGCTCCAAAATATATGTGGTTAGTGTTGGATCTTTGTTGTTTCAGCAAGTTCATAATTAACAAAGAAAAAAATTTCAGACAAATCGAAAAAAAACAATATAAGTGGAATAATTTTGAAGATATGCCGTAAAAACAGCAACTTAATACAACACAAGGGTAATGTTTAAAAATGTTAACAAAATCAATTATTTATTGTGGTTTAATTTGGTGCTTGATAGAATAAATGTACACTTATAATGCATGAATATTATCGAGTAGCATGGTGTAAATACCTAAAATGCCAACTTGTTCGATTCGTTGATTGATTTTGTGAATTTTGTGTATTTTTTTAATGATTAAAATTGGTGCTCATTGTCTTTACATAAGTTAACAATTAATCATTGGGTCAATTTATTTTTCTTTTTAATTCAAACTGAGTAATGAGAAAAATTAGATCACACTTTTATTTGTGAATTATCTATATTGAAAATAATTTCAATTTCATCTGATTTGTTTGGCAATATTAGACTCAACTGCATAGGCTTAATGTTAAATTGAAACTGCAGACAGTGAATAAGATTTGGACAGAAGCGATGGCAGTTCAAGAAGATGATTTATTTAGCGAAGGTGCTAAAAAACTTAGAAAATTGATCAAAGAGAAAAACATTAAACCGACTGATGTGGTGAATGCATTGGGAGTCTCTAAGGAAACGCTGTCGAAATGGGTGCAAGAGTCAACTCCTGCCAATGCTCAACATCTAGTTGAATTAGCGAAAGTACTGAGTGCTGCAGAACGATGGGTTTCAGACGCTAAAGATGGTAAAAAATCAGAAAGTTTTAAACAGTATCCTTTGAAGGATGAGTTGGCTTTAAAAGATGCAACGCCAGAACAATTAATTTCAGAACTTAAAAGTCGTTATGCTGCGCTGAATCTAAAAGCAGAAATTAAAGTAACTGTTGAGCCAATTGAAGGTGGCTTTGTCGTAAAAGATATTTAGAGTAAAGTCTGAAAAAAAGCTCACTGAAAACAGTGAGCTTTATTATGGCTTTAAATTTTCCACTCTACAAAATTTTTCAACAACTGTAAGCCAGCTGTATGACTTTTTTCTGGATGGAACTGAGTAGCAAACAAATTATCTTTATGGATTGCGGTGCAGAATTCCAAACCGTAGTTACATGTCGCAGCAATGATCTCAGATTGTTTCGGTTCAACATAGAAACTATGTACGAAATAGAAACGAGCATCTTGATCAATGTTGTTCCACATTGGATGGCTTGGATCTGCTTGGTGTACCTGATTCCAACCCATATGGGGAACTTTTAAACCTTCAATATCTGGAAAGCGTTTAACAGCACCATCAAAAATGCCTAATGCATCTGCACCACCATTTTCTTCAGAGTGTTGCAGCAGAGCTTGCATGCCGACACAAATCGCAAGGACAGGCTTGTTGAAAACGGCATTGCGTACAACCTCGTCAATGCCAGCCTCGTGCATACCTTGCATGCAATCACGCATTGCACCAACGCCTGGGAACACAATTTTATCTGCTTGAGCAATCAGCTTAGGATCATTGGTCACATCAACTGTTGCACCAACATGCTCAAGTGCTTTTGCTGCTGAGTGAAGATTTCCCATGCCATAATCAAGAAGGGCAATACGGGTCATTACAAAGTACCTTTGGTTGAAGCTACAGTATTTTCTGCACGTGGATCTACTTCACAAGCCATACGAAGTGCGCGTGCAAATGCTTTAAATACACTTTCAATTTGGTGATGGCTATTTTTACCTTTCAAATTGTCTATGTGGAGTGTCATTAATGCGTGATTCACAAAGCCTTGGAAAAACTCAGAGAATAGGTCGACATCAAAAGTACCAATGCGCGCGCGAGTAAATGGAATGTCCATCCATAAGCCAGGGCGGCCTGATAGGTCAACAACGACACGACTCAAGGACTCATCAAGTGGTGCATAGAAGTGACCATAGCGACGTAAACCTTTTTTGTCACCTAAAGCCTGTGCAAATGCCTGACCAAGGGTAATACCACAGTCTTCTACTGTATGGTGATCATCAATTTCTAAATCGCCGTCGCAATGAATATCGATATCAAATAAACCATGACGCTTGATTTGGTCGATCATATGGTCTAAAAATGGAACACCTGTATTGAGGGTGCCTTGACCAGTACCATCAAGATTCACGCGAACACGAATTTTGGTTTCGTTTGTGTTTCTTACCACTTCACTGATACGTTGCGTCATAGACACGTTCCTCAAAAACGTTAAAAATGATGAATGTAGATTTTCGATGTCACGAAAGTGACAGCATATTAGATTGCTCAGGAGGGTTAATCAATGCCTATAACCGTACATGCAATAACTTCGCTTGATAATGTTGAAGTTCGTGAACAGCTTGAGCGCTTATATGACACCAGTCCAGAATTTAGTGACGGACAAGATGCCATTGAACAACTTGAGCAAAACTTAGCTCAGTATACCTTACTTTACACGGCAGAATTTAATACAAAGATCATTGGGGCCATTTGGTCAACTGGACAAGGTGAAAGTCGAACGCTTGAAAATATCGTAGTTCATCCGGCTAACCGTGGACGTGGTGTCGCAGAGCGCTTAGTGAGTGAAGCATGTCGAATGGAAGAAGAGAAAGGCGTTAATCATTTTGAGCCTGGATGTGGTGCAATACATCGTTGTTTAAGTAGTTTGGAAAAAATTTAAAACTATTGTTCGATTTTAAATATTAAAAGTCAGTCAATACTGGCTTTTTTTATTGGATTTGTATGTATTTACATCGAATAATCTAAATGTTGTTTTAAAAACATCCATTTGTTTAAATATCCCAAAAACTTGCTTGACTATATCGAGATGAAACTGTTTAATACGCGTCATCGGCGTGATAGCTCAGTTGGTAGAGCAACGGATTGAAAATCCGTGTGTCCCCAGTTCGATCCTGGGTCTCGCCACCATATTCTTTTAAAGAATTTGTATTTTCAATCTCTGTATCCCATCAGAGATTTTTTTTTGGGTAAAATTTACTCGAACAAATAAAAAATGCATGATTTTTTATTGACTATTGAGCTCAGTTACGGCTTAATACACCCCATCGGCGTGATAGCTCAGTTGGTAGAGCAACGGATTGAAAATCCGTGTGTCCCCAGTTCGATCCTGGGTCTCGCCACCATATTCGAAAAATCCTCAACAATGTTGAGGATTTTTTTTGCTTATAAAATAATACAAAATGAATCGAAGTCATTCATCATCCATTTTTTTTTGATGTGCTAAGGTTGATTTCTCGATCAAATTCAGAATAAAAAATGAAAGACCTATTTTCTGATCAAAGTGAGCTTTATCAACAAGCTCGTCCAAGTTATCCACAAAGTGTGATTGACGAAATCTTCAAATATGTTCAGAACTATGAAATGGCTTGGGATTGCGGGGCAGGTTCAGGACAATTCACCCGCTTATTGGCTCCGCATTTTAATCAAGTCATTGCAACGGATATAAGCGCAGCACAACTTCAGCAAGTCCCAGCAATAGATAATGTAATTTACCGAATTGATAATGCTGAACATAGCAATTTTAAAGCACAATGTTTTGACCTGATTACAGTTGCCCAAGCCATTCATTGGTTTGACTTCGAGTTATTTTTTCAAGAGGTCTATCGAACACTGAAGCCCCAGGGTGTCTTTGCAGTGATTGGATATGGGCTTATTGAAGTGGAGAATGAGGAGCTTCAAAGCTGTATTGAAAAGCTATATCACCAAGTATTGAAAACATATTGGGAGAGTGAGCGTCACTATATTGATCTGAAATATCAAACGATTCCATTTCCTTTTGAAGAAATCCCGACCTGTGAGCAGCACATGCATTGTAAATGGCGGATTGATCAATTGATTGATTATTTAAATACATGGTCAGCTTTAAAGAAATATCTTAAACAAAATACGCAAGCCAATAATCAGGCGACACAAATCTTAAATCAGATGAGCCAATATGCCTTAACTTTGAATAATGATACCGGTCATAAATTTAATATTCGATTCCCAATATTTTTACGGATCGGTAAATTGATAAATGCTCCTGTTTTATAAAATTTCTTAATGGTCGTGAATGAGTCTTTTAGCAAGGCATACAACTTCTTTTTCGTCATATCCCAATTGTTCATAAAAGTTTTGAATATCAATAAATTCTTTTTGCACTAAAAGCTGAACTTCTGGACAACCAAGTGCAATCAATCTTTTTTTCCAAATGTTGAATCAACGCTGTAGCAACACCATTCCGTTGATGATTGGGATGTACCGCGAGGTAATTGATCCACCCGCGATGACCGTCGTAACCACCCATTAATGTTGCGATAATGAACTGATCTTTCACAGCCACCAAGAATAAGTCATCTTTTTGTGCAGCCTTCCTAAAAATATCAATTTCCGGATTATTCCATGGTCGTGTTAGATCACATCTTTCCCAGAGTTGAATGATGTCTTCTAAGTCAGTCTCAATATAAGGACGAATGATAAACATGATGCGCTCAAATGGTGGTTAATTTTAATACAGAGATTAGCCTACTCTGATGAAATTGATAACTTATAATCATCTTATGTGTCTATTTTCTGCTTTACATTTATGCAGTCTTTTTTAGATAGGAAGATAAATATCAATAAAAAAGATTTGTCTGTGACGTGAGTCTAACAATTCTTGTTAAGTAAATGATATTTAAGATAAATGGTAGTTGTGTTTGGCTGAAATGTTTTTAAAGATGGCTTTTATTACGTTCAGTGAGAGCGATGGGGAATGAGACAATTTAAGCAAGTTTTGTGGGGAATCTGTGCTTGGGGTCTTTCGAGTTTGAGTTGGGCGGCACATCCTAACAATGGGCATTTTAAATTACTGCCAGATGATCAGTTAAGTTTGGTCAATGCTTTAGGTATTGAGGAATCTCAAATTCGTGAAATTACATCTTTTAAATCTCAGGATTTAAACCATTTAGAAAATTTCGTGAGTGATAGAAAAAGGATTCATTATACAAAGGATGAAGAGCAACCTTTTAAAGCGCTTATGGACTTAACATCTATGAACTCTTTACAATTCAATGGACAGGTTTTGGAGCAGCGGTTTGATCTTCAAAATCGGCAGATTTACATTAAATTTGGCCCAATTCGTGTTGACCGAATGGAGATGCAGTTAAATATGGATGGAGTTTACCAATTAGGTCATATTTTAAATCCACCACAAGCACTTTTTTCGTCAGCTAAATTTGGACTCCATTGATATTTTTTTAATGTCCCATAAAAAAAGAACCTCTATTACGGAGATTCTTTTGGGATTAAAGCCTGTGTACACCTTCGGTGTTTTTCTTGCCTAATTTTTTAAAGTAACGTATAAAAAAGAATCCTCAAAGATGGGGATTCTTTTTAGATTAAAGCCTACGCGGACTTCGTCCTTATCTTACGTAAAAAAGAAAAGCAGTGCTTTCTTTTTTACTCAGGCTTTAGGCCTTCAGCTTTTTCTAAAGTTTCATCATTGTTGAAGAACTTTTCACGTTGTTCTTCAAGAAATTTTTTTGCATCAGCTTCAAAGACATTTAAACGTTTTTCATTGATTAAAGTAGTTTGATGCTTCAACCATTCGCCCCATGCTTGCTTAGAAACACTATCAAATAGTTCCTGACCTTTAGGACCAGGGAATGGTGCAAAATCCAAACCTTCCATTTCTTTTTGATACTTACGGCAAAATACTTGGCGAGACATATCAATACTCCAAAAATATAATCAGAAATTAAGCGTAAAGAGCTTCTAAACGCGCATGAGCACGCTCAATTGCTGCTTCAACTTGAGCTGGTGCTGTGCCACCGATGTGGTTACGTGCATTGACAGAAGCTTCTAAAGTTAATGCTTTTTCAAAGACGTCAGCTTGAATTAAATCAGAGAATTGTTGAAGTTGTTCAAGCGTAAGTTCTGATAAATCCTTACCTTCTTGTACGCCAAGCGCAACTGCTTTACCGACGATTTCATGTGCATCGCGGAATGCAACACCATTTTTCACTAAGTAATCAGCAAGGTCGGTTGCTGTTGAGAAACCACGCAGCGCAGCTTCGCGCATTTCAGGAATATTGGGAACAAGTGCAGGAATCATGTCTGCGAAAGCCATCAAAGAGCCACGAACTGTATCGATAGCATCAAATAGTGGTTCTTTATCTTCTTGGTTGTCTTTGTTATATGCCAAAGGTTGACCTTTCATGAGGGTAAGTAGACTCATTAAGTCGCCATATACACGGCCTGTTTTACCACGAACAAGTTCAGGTACATCAGGATTTTTCTTCTGAGGCATGATTGAAGAGCCTGTGCAGAAGCGGTCAGGAATATTCACAAACTTGAATTGTGCAGATGTCCAAAGAATTAATTCCTCAGACATGCGAGATAAGTGCATCATAATGAGTGATGCCGCAGCATTAAACTCAATACCAAAATCACGATCAGATACAGCATCTAATGAGTTTTCTGCAACTGCTTCAAACCCTAAAAGTTCTGCTGTATAAGCACGATCGATTGGATAAGTGGTACCTGCAAGCGCAGCAGAACCTAAAGGCATACGATTCACGCGTTTACGGCAGTCAATCAAACGTTCTGAGTCACGTACCAGCATTTCAAACCATGCCATTAAATGATGTCCAAACGTCACAGGCTGTGCAGTTTGAAGATGTGTAAAGCCCGGCATGATTGTATTAGTATTTTTAGCAGCCAAGCCTAGAATGCCTTTTTGTAGTTTGTGTAATAACCCTAAGATGGCATCAATTTCATCACGTACATACAAACGAATATCCGTTGCTACTTGGTCATTGCGGCTACGACCTGTATGTAATTTCTTACCTGTAATCCCAATACGTTGTGTTAATCGAGATTCAATGTTCATGTGAACATCTTCTAAATCAATACGCCATTCGAAGTTGCCAGCTTCAATGTCCGCTTTAATTGCGGTTAAGCCTGCGATGATGTCATCACGCTCTTGTTCAGTGAGTACACCGACTTTTGCCAACATCGTTGCATGTGCGATTGAACCTGCAATATCTTGTTTATAAAAGCGTTGGTCAAATTGAACAGATGCTGTAAATTCAGCGACAAAGGCATCAGTTGCTTCGGAAAAACGACCGCCCCACATACCTGAAGTTTGGGCTTGTGACGGATTAGAGGAATTAGAAGATGTGGTCATGTCGGCTCAGTAAAAGAAAAAGCAGTAATTTTGCATCCAGTATAACAAATTCAAATCAAGATGCCGAAGTCTTGCCTATGGATAATTCTTCAAAAGATAAACAAGAATTTATCGACGCCAATTTCTTTGTACGTATTGGGCAATGGCAATATTTTGCAGAGCTGTTTATTGCCAGTATTTTTTTGGCGTTGTTGCTGTGCCTAGCAGAGTCACAGTCTTGGTCAAATTTACAGACATCACAGGTGATCAAGTATGTGCTTTATATCAATTGGGTGGTATTGGTCTTTATCGCCGTAATTGATTTATTTAGGGAGTTTTGGCAAAAATTAACAACTTTGCAGTCTGCGATTTATACATTTGTACTATTAGAACTCATTATCCTGTTCACTACTTGTAGTTTGAATTTCCTGTTTTTTTGGGGGAGTAACTTTTCTTTACAAAAATTTTCATGGTTACTTTTATTTGATCATGTGATTTTACATATGAGCTATGGTGTATTGTTGATCACTTTTTGTTTACGATATATCTATGTTCGGGGTGAGTGGTTAAAGCAGCAACAAGGTGAATTGAATGCTCGAATTCAAGCCATGCAAGCAAGAATACATCCACACTTTCTTTTTAATAGTTTAAATAGTGTGGTGAGTCTGATTGGGAGTGATCCAGATAAAGCTGAGCAAATGCTGATCGATCTTTCAAGGTTGTTTAGAGCAAGCTTTCAAGAGCTTAAAATTGTCACATTAAAAGAAGAAATCCAATTGTGTGAACATTATTTGGCGGTTGAAAAGCTAAGGTTGGGTTCGAGATTAAATGTGGAATGGAATATCTTACAACCAGAGCAGTTGGGCCAAGCAAGTATCCCTTTTTTAACTTTACAGCCTTTAATTGAGAATAGTATCTTTCATGGGGTAGAGAAAAAGTTAATTGATGCAAAGATTGTCATATTGGTTGAAATATTACAAAATCAAGTCACTATAGTCATTACTAACCCTTATATAGCCGATAAAATGGCCAATAGGGAGGGGAATGGTATTGCGATAGAAAACGTGAAACAGCGTTTGAAAGCACACTATGGGTATACGGTACAGTTTAGGAGTCATGCAGGTAATGGAATTTACACGACTGTAGTCCAGTACCAATATAAATAAAATCAAGTTAATACATTAAAATAAGCAACGTTAACTTGAGCAAGGAGGAACAATGGCCATCCTAATTTGTGATGATGAACCACTCGCGGTTGAGCGCTTATCTCGCTTGGTTACTCAATTGGGGCATCAAGTTGTTGCAACTGCGCACCATGGAAAAGAAGCTTTGACCTTAGTTCAACAATATGAGCCTGATGTAATTTTACTTGACATCCAAATGCCTGAAATGGATGGTTTGACATGCGCTCAGCATCTTTCACAGCTAAACCCAATGCCTGCTATTGTTTTTTGCACGGCCTATGATGAGCATGCTTTGACTGCTATTCAGGCACAAGCGAAAGGCTATTTATTAAAGCCGATTATCAAATCAGAATTAGAAAATACACTGAATAATTTAACTAAACTTACTCAAGCTCAAATGTCAAATATAGAACAAAAAGAAAATATGGAAGAAAAACATCAGCGTCAGCAAATCGCTGCGAAAACGTATCGTGGTCTTGAACTCATTCCTATCGAAAATGTTTACTATTTTCTGGCTGATCAGAAATACGTAACAGTACGACACAAAAACGGCAGTGTCTTGATTGATGAGACCTTAAAAGATTTAGAACGTGAGTTTTCAAATAAATTTATACGAATTCATCGAAATGCGCTGATTGCATTGGATTATTTGGATGGATTGGAGTTGGTTGCTTCAGGCCAGTATCAAGTTCGTTGTCGTGAACTTGAAGAGAAATTGGCGGTCAGTCGCCGTCACTTACCTTTGCTTAGAGAAAGAATGCAAAATATTTAGTTGCCTAAAATTATAATGATTGCCGAACAATTTACTTGCAATTTTGGGACAGCAGGGTAAGTTTAGGATGTCTAAAGTTTGGCAGCATTAAAATGATCAAAACCTTAAAAATTGCAACTCGTCAAAGTCCATTGGCTTTATGGCAGGCGGAGCATATTCGTGAGCGACTTGAGACCCTACATGCTGGTCTAAAAGTTGAGTTGGTGACGTTTGTGACCCAAGGTGATAAAATTTTAGACACTCCTTTAGCCAAGATTGGTGGAAAAGGTTTATTTGTTAAAGAGCTTGAGGCTGCATTACTTGATGGTCGTGCAGATCTGGCTGTCCATTCTATGAAAGATGTGCCGATGGCGCTCCCAGAAGGATTAAGTCTTGCTGTGATTTGCGAGCGAGAAGATCCTTTAGATGCTTTTGTTTCAAATACTTATAATAAGTTTGAAGATTTGCCCCTCGGAGCCAAAGTGGGAACTTCAAGTTTGCGTCGTAAATGTCAAATTTTAAAAGCTCGTCCAGATCTTGAGATTATAGATTTACGTGGAAATGTAGGCACGCGACTATCTAAGCTTGATTCGGGGCTTTACGATGCCATCATTTTGGCAAGCGCAGGTTTAAAGCGTTTAGGTTTAGCACAGCGTATTCGACACACGCTGGATACACAGACGAGTTTGCCCGCAGTTGGCCAAGGCGCATTAGGTCTTGAGTGTCGAGGTGACGATGCACGCGTATTAGAGTTGATTCGACCTTTATTACATGCAGAAACTGATGCGTGTGTTCGTGCAGAACGGGCATTTAATGCTTATTTGGAAGGTGGGTGTCAGGTACCGATTGCGGGATATGCGACTTTAAATGATCAACAGATTCAATTAGAGGGGCGCGTTGGCAGTGTGGATGGTCAAACATTATTGGTTGCTAAAGTAGAAGGTCCAGTTGAAAAAGCTGAAACGTTGGGTGTTTCACTAGCAAAAGCTTTGATTGACCAAGGTGCTGCTGATTTATTAAAAGCACTGTATAAATAAAAAAATGAAATGAAGTTTATCAATACTCGACCTGCAGATCGTGCTAAGCCTCTCAATGAGGCACTGGTACGTGCAGGATATGAGCCTATCGAGCTATCTGTACTAGAGTTGGCTGCTGTTCATTGGAGTGATGAACTTGATCAGCTCTTTCAGCAATTAATTTCAGCACAAGTGATTGTGGTCGTCAGTCCAACGGCCGTTGAAGTTGGCATGCAGTTTCTCGAAAAATCGGGACTTAGATTGACCGATTTAAATCATATCAAATGGATTGCAGTTGGCCGGAAAACAGCTGAAGCCCTAAGTCGATATGGTGTTAAAAGTTTAGTTCCAGATGTTGAAACATCTGAAGGAATGTTAAGTCTTCCGGTTTTAACACAAAATGCTGATCTCAAACGTATTGCGTTTTGGCGGGGAGAAGGTGGCCGTCAGTTCATGATGCAGCAGTGTCGTACTGCTAAAATTGAAGTACTTAATTTTGTTTTATACTCCCGCTACTGCCCAAGTGATGCTCAAGATAAATTTAAACATCTACTTGAAGCATTCAATGCAAATCCACAACCTTATGCTGTATTGATTAGTAGTGAAGCCAGTTGGAAAAATTGGCTGAGTTTATGCAAAAATTATCCTGTATTTATGCAACACGGTCATTACTTGGTTTTGGCGGATCGGTTATATCAGATCGTGTGTAAGTATCAACAGACCTCAAATACTAAATTTCAAATCACTCAAATTGCGGACTTAATGCCAGATACGATTTTGTCGCAGCTTGAAAGTGAACATAGGCACTCATGAAGAAAATTTTATATCTATTCATTTTAGGCTTAATCATTTGGTTGATTAAACTCAGCTATGATCATTTTTCATTACAAGAAAAAGTTGAGTTGCTACAACAAACTCAACATAAATCAGAGCAATTAGTGGCAAGTTTGAATGATCAGTTGGTAGCAATTCAGCGCTCAAATCAGCAGGTTTCGTCTCAATCCAATCCACCTCAGCAAAACAATAATCAACAAGAAATTCAATCTGAAATCAATCCAATCAAACTCTTAAGTCAAAAATTAGAGCTAATTCAATTTGCCTTAGATCAACATGAGTTTGTATATGCACTTGAGCAACTCAATCAACTGGATCAACTGGTTGAGCGCTTGGCTTTGGCAGATACATTGCAGGTTTCAATGCATCGAGCTGTTGAGCATGATCAAAAAATGATTCAACAATATGTTGTGGCAAAAAATATTCAAATTGCTCAGTTAGGTGACTTGCTTGAAAATATTGATGCAAATTTGAAAAATGAACAACAAGTACAGCAACTCACGAGTGATAACTCTTCGCAATCCTCATGGTTTGAGCGTGTATTCAAAGTTGAACGCGTTGATGAACAGATGCCGGTATTACTTAATCGAAGATTAGTTTTAAAAGAAGTTCAATTGAGAGTGTTATTTGCTCAAAGAGCACTACAACAAGGACAATACATTGACTATCAAAATGCACTGACCTCAATTATCGATGAACTGGATCAACTGCCTGATGCTGTGGCAATCAAAATAAAAAATAAAGCGAAACATCTCAAACAAGCACAACTTTTACCTGTCCCTAAATTGAACAGTAAAGCAATTTTAGAGGGCTAATCATGAAACATATTTTTATAGTTTATGCATTAGTTGGTTTAATGATATTAGCCGTGTTAAGTGTGCTGAGTTATCAAGAAGGGCCAGGTTATATTTACATACTTTGGCACGGTATTCAGATTCAAACGAACCTCTGGTTTGTTTCATTTTTTCTTCTATTCGTTGCTTTATCTCTTCATCTTTTATGGTTTTGGGTTGGAAAGATGAGATCAAGAGAGCAGCGTAAAATTCAACAAGTTACAGACTTTTCAAGGTTACATACGTATGAAAAATTAGGTGTTTTGTGGGTTTTGGAGGCCAACACAAAACAGCGAGAATATTTACAACCTGTGTTTGAGAACTCAGGATTACTCAAAGAGGTTATTCAGTCTCGTATATGGTTGAAGCAAGATCGTATTGATGATGCGTTGAGTGTTTTACAACAAAGTCCTGCAGATGCTTTTGAATTGGCTGAACTCCAGCGTATTGAAATTTATTTAGCTCAAGAGCTTCCAGATCAGGCTTTAACCCATTTAGAGTTTTTACATGGTCATATGCTGTCACCTTGGTTAAAAGATCTTGAAGATGCTTATCAGCATAAGTTGAATCATCTATGGGGCAGATTTGCGATTCAATATCCATGGCATTATTTAAAATCCACGCAATATGGCCATTTAGATTTGGAACATAAAAAGAAATGGCTTTTAAAGCTACTCAATGATTTTGACAACGCTTCAAATACAGATTTAGAGCTTATTCAAATTCGGTATGCTCAAATGAGTGATCAAATTGTGTCGTCTTCATATGGTATTAAATCGTTATGGTTAAAACTTATTTCTCGCATTCCTGAGATGGCTTTTGATGAAACTCAACTTTCTTTGTCTTTATTAGAAGAACGGTTCGATCAGGATATTTTTTATTTATGGTTTCAACAACAATTGTTAAAACAAAATCCTGATTATGAAATGCTTGAAAACCAGATTGATCATTTTGAAATGAAATATCCTGGATTACCGATTTTGAGTTTTTCTAAATGGCATATTTATACTGCGACTCATCGTGAACAGGATGCTGAGGCATTATTGCAATTATATCCTGATCACCCTTTAATGAACTATTTAAGAATTAAATCTGTATTAAAAGGCGATGCTGTATTAACTCAGCAATTGAACAGTGTCTTTGAGACCCATAATAAATTTATTCAATTTAAGTTATGAGAATGATGAATGAAACAAATGAATGAGTACAAAGTCATTACCCATCAAAAAGTCGCTTGGGGTGATATGGATGCTTTTGGACATGTCAATAATGTGATTTATTATCGCTATATTGAAACTGCTCGAATAGAGTATTTGAATCAATTAGAAATCTTAGCGTTAGATATTAATACTGTTGTGGCTTCAAATAGTTGTAAATATCTTAAACCAGTGTTTTATCCTGATTATTTACGCATTGGAACTAAAGTGGTTGAATTGCGTAACTCTGCCTTCAGGATGGAATATACAGTTTGGAGTGAGCAACAGAATGAAATTGTGGCAATTGCTGAGGCCGTTATAGTTTGTGTGGATAAAAATACAATGCAAAAGGTTTTGATTCCAGAGCATATTAGAGAAAAAATAATAGAAATAGACTCGGTTAATTAATGTGTTAAATTATTTGTTTTATTTATGTATATTAAATAACATGATGGATTGATTAAAATAATTTATAACAATAAGATGGCGCTTTATAAATCTAATAATGATATTGAATTTTTTGGAGTAAATGTTATGCCTGATATTAGTAATTTATCTGTTGAAGAGTTAAGAAAGTTAACTGCTGAAGCCCAAGCTTTGATCGAGTCTAAGAAAGATCAGGAAATTGAAGATGCTTATCATCAGATTACTCAAATTGCTGAATCAGTGGGTATGTCTTTAGAGCAATTCATTGAATATGGTGCACAAAAGCGTAAGAAAAGCACGCGTAAATCTGTAGAGCCTCGTTATCGTAATAAAAATAATACTGCGGAGACTTGGACAGGGCGTGGAAAGAAGCCACGTTGGTTGGTTGCAGAGCTTGAAAAAGGTGCCAAATTAGAAGATTTCCTTATCTAATTTCACTGATTTGTCATGTAATGACACTAATATTAAAAAAAACCAAGCAAAT
>NZ_JFYL01000030.1 GCF_000632455.1 Acinetobacter sp. Ver3 | reverse complement strand
TCTAGACCTATGCTTTTTTCAAAAAATCGGCACTGTTGCAAATAACCACGAATGGTAAGCTGAAGACTGTTTTAGCTAAAGGTGCAGCATATGAATCCTTTCCATGGTCGGCATTTTCAGGGCGAAATCATTCTTTGGGCTGTGCGCTGGTATTGTAAATATGGCATTAGCTATCGTGAACTGCAGGAAATGCTGGCCGAACGGGGTGTGAATGTTGATCACACGACTATTTACCGTTGGGTTCAACGTTATACGAATCTAAAAATGGGAGCCTATAGCTCCCATTTTTATTGTTAAACGTTGAATCCTATATGTTTTCCTGTTGGAAGCTCTACATCAATACGGAGCTTCCCACCCATTGCCTCAACATACTTTTTCATGGTTGAAATCTTAAGATCATTGCCACGATTTTCTATTGCTGAAAGCGATGGCTGTTTTATTCCCAAAGTTTCAGCAAGCTCTTTTTGAGAAATTTCGAGTTCTTCACGAATAAGATGAAGCTGATTTTCTAGCAGTAATTCATCAGCCATTTTTTGAATACGGGCTTGGCTCTCTGGAGAGCGGCTAGCTAACAATTCTTGCAGAGTCTTAGCCATTAGATTTATCTCCTAGGGTAGTGAGATGAAGTTGGTATTGTTCATCTGCAATATCCAGCATGTCTTTATAAAAACGCTTTTTACCGCCTTTATCAGCAATACATAGAACAATAGCCTGTCGTAAGGGATCAAATGCGAGGAAAGCTCTTAAGGGTCTACCGCGATGTTGAACAGGCAGTTCTTTCATATTGGTAAATTTAGACTCATACACAGTATCTACTAAAGGACGGCCTAAACTCGGTCCCTGCTGCTGTAGAACAACCAGGGCAGCTAGGACCTTCTCTTGTGTAGGTTCATCTTGCTGTTCAAGCCACTGATTAAATAGATCTGTCGTAATGACTGTCCACATACCACAACCAAAATATAGATTATAGTCTATATTTTAGGGGCATTATGTTTGTTTTGCAAATGAGAAAGGATAGGCAATAAAAAAGCCCGACATCCTGCCGGGGTTTTTCATATTGGGTTGCTAAGTATGACTCCTGTCTTACCTCACGTTCCTGGTGCGATCTTTCTTATTCTTGTTGTTTGGAACATCCTGTTCTCTATGGCTTCATCATAGGAAAATTCCACTGTTCCAGGTAGCCGCAAAGAGCCGAGATTGTTGTGCGCCAGGGCGTACAAAATAGCCTAAATTTCATCCACAGTAATTGGGGATAGTTTTCGCCCTGGAAGAGCTGAGAACATTGGGAAAATGCCAAAATTGATCATTTTCTATACAGAATTATTGGCAAGAACTATCAAAACTGCTCATAAAAAAGCCGACTTGTTTCAAAATCGGCTTTTTGCTCATTTTTGCATTTTTCTGATTTTAATAAGTTGCTGATATTTCAATTAATATACAAGTGTTGTAAGCCCAAAGTAGAAATGTCCGGTTTCTCCAAAGTAAAAATGTCCGCTTTTAGAATATGCGCTTTTGCAATTTTCTTAGCGGACGGTTTGATATGTTGGTGTCTATGTCGGATAACCGCCATTATATTTAATAAAAGTATAAGATCAGGGAAAGTTACAGTTTTTATTTAAAATTAAAGTATCCATTAGACTTATGAATATTTATAAAAGGTATATAATGAGTATTATTAACCCTCAAGAAACCTCTATGAAAGGTTTACAGTCAATCATTCTTTATGATTCTTTTCTTTCATCTAAACTATTCCGAGTTGATATTAGTGGTGGTCATACAAACATTACCGGTATCAACGGTGCAGGGAAAACCTCATTCCTGAACCTGATTCCTATTTTCTTTGGTGCCTCACCAAATGGGTTAATAGAGAAAGCTGCAAACAAGAAAAATTTCGTAGACTACTATTTGCCGAGCAGTCGAAGCATGGTGATTTTTGAATACCTTGCTCACTCAGGTACAAAGTGTGTGGTGCTGTATCGCAATAATAATCAGGGCAAGCACAACTACCGATTTGTTGATGGATGCGCGGAAGATACGCTATTAAGTGAGAGCAGTCTGGAAATCTTGGGTCTTTCTCAGAATGTGAAAGACGTATTTGATCAGGTTTATAAATCTGGCGTTGATGTGAGCCGTCAGATCGACAGCATCCCTGAATATATCTATACGCTGACTGCAGATAAATCACGACTGACAGGTGAAAGAAACCTTCGTGATTTATGCAACCGCTATTCACTGTCTGGAAGCAAACAACAGCTAAAATTCCTGAGCAATCTGACCCAGGTAACGATTAACCAGAACAATGTTGTCTCAAACTTCAAAACCATGTTAATTGAAGCGTATTTGGACAACGAGAAAATCAAAACAAAACCAACCTCTACCGCAGATTGGTTAGCAACCATCAATGATGTGAAAGCCTTACAAAGCCTTCAATCGGAAAAGCAGAAGATTATCTCTGGCATTCAGTTAAAGAATGCGGTCTTAGCCTCCTTTAATGCGCTTCATGCACACCTGTTGGTACTCCGGGACCATGTGGTGAACTACGAGCAGCAGATCAGTTCGATAGAGCATGAAATCTATGCGGTAAAGAACAAAGGGAATGAGACAGTCCGTAACCTGAATAACCAGATTGTACAAGTCAAAGAGCTGATTGCAGTAAAAGAAAAGTCTGCAGGTAACTTTAAACAGGCAATTCATGATATTGAAGTTGCGGAAAGACGTTATCAAGACATGAATATTTCCGTCATGGAACAGGAATATAAGAAACGTGCGCACTACTTCAACGAGATTGAAGAAGCGAAGAAATACAAACAGTTTTTGACTGAAAGCTACGAAAATATCAACCGCGAGTACGACAAGCATTCAGCAGATTTGCTTCGTGAAAAAATGGCATCCAGTGAAGCCCTTAATGCTGAATCTAACGAGGTTCAGGAGGCAATCAACCAGTTGCGAAACCGCTTTGATCTCAAGGTGAAAGAGCTTGAGCGCAAACAGGCTGAACAGCTCCAAATTCTTGATCAAGAAATTTCCAGTGAACGTCAAAGGCTTCTGGATATCCAGTCAGCAGCTATGGAGCGCATGCACCAATCAACACTGTTTACGGATGAAGAAAACCTACAGCTACAGCGCCTCAAGTTGGCTTATGAAGTCAAAGAGAATACCTTGTCTGCAAAGTCTGACGAATTGAAAGCGGCTCAAAACAAGCTTAAACAACTTAATTTTGATCAAAACAAGGCGCAGTATGATCTTAATGGATTAAAAGCCAAGCTTGAGAAAGCCAAGCAGTCAGAAGAGAATCTGCGTACAACCCTGTTCCAGAAAGACACCTTGCTACGGTTCCTGAATGATGCACTGAATGAAGATGTGGACTGGCGTACTACCATTGCGAAGGTCATCAATCCTGAGCTTTTCTTCAAAACCAACCTGAACCCTGTCTGGCAAACTGGCGTGAATGCCAATGCGCTAAGCCTCTATGGTCTTGAAATAGACCTGAACAAGTTGGAGATTCCAGGGGAAGCCGACAGTCTTGAGCAACTACAAATACGTCTGAAAGATGCCGAGATTTACACGGCTTCTTTGGTTGAGCAGTACGACAAGCAATCGCATCTGGCTCAGTCCATCCATAGAGAGATCAACGAGACCAATATTGCAGTTGTTAAACTCGAAAATGAGTTAAATACCCTGCAAAACGAGAAGCAGCAAGCCCGACAGGTTTATGACCAGACTGAGAAAGAGCTGAAAGCGAAGAAGGCAGAAGCTACACGTATTGAGCAAGAAGCTGTAAATAGAGCGAAATACGAGCTGCAAACTTTCAACAATCAGATTGAGCCGAAGAAACGTGGTGAGCTTCGATCAGCCAACATGCTTGAAAAAAATGGCTTAAAGGAGAGCTATGATGCGTCCTATGCAGACTTGCGTATCAAGCTTGACCTGATTGCCACAAAGGAAAAGCAGCTAGAGAGCAGCTATCAAGCCAAGATGGATGATTTGACCAACCTGTATCACAGCAAACTGCGTGAGCAAGGCGTGGATGAAAATATCCTGAAACAGGCAGAAATGAAGATCAAGGCTGCGATTGCACAGCACACCAAAGTCAAAGGCTATGAAAGCATTTTGGCTGAGTACGATATGTGGAAGAAAAACCACTATCAGTACAAGCAGAACCATATCGAGGACATGAACCAAGCTCTGAAACTTGTATCTGAATACAGCCACAATCTTTCCAAACTGGAAAGTGAGCTTGAACAAGTCCGAACCTCCCTTCGTACAAGAGTGGACAATCTTGAAGCGAGTGCACAAGATTTCAGGGAGAAAATCAAAAAGCTGGATAAACAGGGGCGTGAAATCGAAAACCTGTTCGATGACGATATCCTATTGGTAGAGGTAGATCGACCTGAGTTTTTAAGCTTCGACAGCTTCTCTCGTGATCTGGGTACGTTGGCTGATACACAGAAGAAACAGATTTATCAATTACGCTTGCAGACAAACGCTTCTAAGGCATTACTGCGCAAATATGAAGCCTTCTCTCTGTTCAAGCTGTTTGAGGAAAAGATGGAGAGTATGGGGACTACCAGTGAAACCATGAACACCATTAACTCCATGTCTACCATCGAAAGCATCATGGACTACGACTTGCCGAAAAAGCATGATGCAGTCACAAACATTTTCCGTAATAAATCGGCTCAGTTGCGTAACTATATTCAGGAAATCCTTAATCTAAATAAGCGTTTAAAGAGCGTATCTACGGAACTGTCTGGCTACCTGAACCGTAGCAACAAGTTCAAGGCATTCACTGACTTCTCAATGAATCTGGAAAGTGTGCTGAATGACAAGAACACCCTAGATCAGCTCAATCAGTTTGTTTTGCAGTGTGAGGACTATCAATCCTTTGAAAACATGCAAAGCAGCTCCATTCCGAGCGAGGATTTCATTCGTTGCTGTGAATACACCTTAAAGGCAATTGAAAGCACCAAAGGACATACTGATGATATCCGCTCTATGGTACGTCTGAAAATGAGCGTGATGAACAATGGTCGTCTTGCCGAGCTGCGTACTGACAACGACTTTACCAGTGCAGGGAGTACAGGAACGTCACGTATTCTGGTGCTGATCATGTTCCTCGCATTGTCACGGAAGTTATGCCCTGATAACTCGACCTACATCCATATCCCGCTTGACGAGATTGGCAACTTTGATGCGATCAACACCAATTTGCTGTTCGACATGATGGACCATAACAAAATCTATCTGGTCTGTGCTCAACCGGAAAATTCAACCTCTAACCACAAGTTTAAGAATCTCTACATTGTTGGAGCCAATGGTGTCAGCACTGTTGTTCCACTGGAAATCGAAGGCGATAACCCATTGCTTGCAGCAGAACCAGTCTAATAGGGAAAAAGTGGAGAATTTTAAATGGCTGATAAACGATTAACAAAAGTAGCGACCAAATTATTAGAAGGTTATCTAATTGACCAGTGGAGTGATTTTGAGAACTTTGAGTTTTTGAATGATGTCGAATTTTTAGATCAACTAAACAACCATATTAGTTTTCTAGGCAAAAAGTGTATTCAGACACCGTGCGGTGGTGGGTATTTCCTGATTTACCTTGATATTGAAAGTGACCCTGAGATCAAAAAGGTCATCACCAAACAGTTTGAGGAAAACGTCAGCAAAATGGAGCCACTTGTGGACTGGCTGCGACTGTTCAGAAAGGCAGGGGGGCGCAATGAACCTCTGATTGGAGGCGACAGAATTACGTCTGGTGAAATCCTGGTTGAAGTGGAGAAGTCCAAGCATGTCCAAAAAGGGCTAAAAGAACTCTCTGCAAAGTTGGGTAAGACCGCAAGCACAGTGAAAGACCAGATCAACGGTGTTATTCAGTTTTTGGTACAGCGCGAATATTTAGTGCCGGTTGGGGTTGTGGGTACTGAGTTTTTGGCAACTTCACGTTGGTCGATTTTCTACGATGAAGCTGAGTACCTTGCCGAACACAATGCGATTGATATCACTCAAACAGATGATGTGGAGCAGGGCGAGTTACTATGATCGACTTCGTGAATCCGGCTGAACGTGGGGCGAAGGTTTTCTCTGCAAACATTGATGCTATTGCCGAAGCAATCATGTTTACCAGTTCGTCTATTCAGGTCAATGAATCAAACAAATCCTTGATTGATAATTTGCTGTCTTGCGATCTTGGGTATCTGGATGCAGAAAAAAACACGCTGCATCTAAGAAACTTCGTCATTGAGTTTGTGAATTTCTATAAAAACAGAAAGAAACGCAACATTTCCGCACCCGACATTAGCGGTCTGATTGATCGTATCAAAACGGTGAGTACCGACTATGCCTTGTCAAAAGTCGAGGACCCGGAAAGTGCCGAAGTATTAAAGGTTGAAGCAAGTGACCTGATTATTGAGCTTTCAAACAATATCAGCGAGAACATGACCAATTTTGCCGATCAGTGCTTTGAGTATCTGTCGCTGTTCAACAACTACGACATGAAAATGCGTAAGGCTGAACAAAGCTTAAAGACTGCCAAAATGCTAATTACGGCACTGGAAATCCTTTCACCAAATACGATGGATGAATTGGCGGTAGGTGATGCAGACTTGCAGAGAGTGATCTCCAAACGTCTCAAGCCAAGCGTGTTTGAAGCCATTGAAGAAATGAACCACAGCCATCACCGACTGGACAAGCAACTCTTTGAATGGAAAAAGGACATAAAAACCCAGGAGCGAATCAATCTGATTGATGCGCTGCACCGTCATTTTGCCAACAACCGGACGCTGAATGCCGATATTGATTTCAACAAGGCACCTGATAGCTTCCGTCGTGTACCACTTATCAAGCTGAAAGCTCGTGCCGATATCTACCTTGAGGATTTTGAGAACACTTTATCTGCGGTAGCTCAGACAGCCAATCAGAAGCGTGTTAAAAAAGATGGTCCAGTTGTTGAAAAAAAACGCCCACCGGTAGAGAAGGCAACGCATACGATAGTGAAGGCAGTCTCACCTCTGGATAAAGCTGCATTTTTCTTCTTTGACGCTTTTGGCAGTCCGGCAATCAATGAAATATCAGCAAAGAACGCCTACATACGCCTAGAGCCTGGATGCAAATTTGAATACTGGATTAGTCGCCTCCTGTATGAGTTTGAACTCAACCACTCAAACCATCTTGAGTTGCAGTTAGTGGGTGAAACGGATGCTAAATATAATGGCAACTACTACATTTCAGATATCGTGTTTCGTCGCAAAGACAGCAACGGAAAGGTGATGCAATGCGCTTAGGGCAAAGAGAACTCTCAATCATTCAGACGGTTTTACAGCTTAAAACCAGAGTGGTGAAGCTTAACAAGACATGGACAATGCTGAACAAAGACATGCAGATCGGCAGCATCATCAAACGTGAGCTGCATCTAAGTGAATCAGATCTTGATGTGCTTCGGGTTCTGTACGGAAAGCATGTAAAAACGGAGCCAGAGGTAACGTATGACTCCAATGCAGACCGAATATCGCTTGCTGATCATCGTATAGATGAAAAGTCTGGCAATGCCAGCGTTTTCGGTGAGCAGCTTTGGTTTGCTGCGATCAATGCACAACTACCGTTAAAGTCCGGTGAGATGCACATTGCACATCCTGGCGTGACAACAGCCGTGTCCTTAGAGCATCTTGCAGTAGAAAAAATCAGGAAGCTGATCATTATTGAGAATGGCACTATGCTTGTACGGATTTCGGACTGGTATCAGCAAGTTCCACTCGAATGGCAAGACAGCCTATTCCTTTACAGGGGGCATGGTAAGAACTGCCGGTCAGTCAATCAGTTGCTTGAAGTTCTGCCAGAAGAATGTCCGGTAGCGGTGTATACCGATTTCGACCTGTATGGGTTGAATATCGCCAATAATTTCAACCTGATCAGACCAGTCTCTGTGATGGTTCCCCAATGTTGGCAAAGCATTAAAGAACAACACCCTGATAACAACTTCTATAAGTATGTAGACCAGTCAGAGTACATTTCGGATTTGTCGGAAACCGAAGGCATGTCGGAGCCGATGAAAGCGATCTTGAAGCATGTGAACTTCAATAAAGTTGCAGTTATGCAAGAGAACGTGAACCGGCTTGGTCCATTGGTGTGTATAGCAATTTAAGGGCACTGTTGCAAAAGTTCAAGGTGTTACTTTAGACTACACCCTAAAGTAACACTTAAAAGACCCCATAATTTGTGTCTCATTTAAATGAAATTTCCCCATACGTTACATGTAACTTTTAAGTTTTTAACTTATTAATTACAACAAATCGAAATAATCTTCTGGTCGAGAGCAATATGAAAATTAACAAGGTTGGATATAGGCTTTCTAGTTGGAAGTACGATAGATTTTAGGTGTAGGCTTATTCACCTGAGAATTATATTGCTGAATAAGCTGTTACAGATCGGTTTGTACAAAAAAAGCCCTAGGAAAGTATAAATTAATGAATGACAAAGTAGTTGAAGAGTCTGACCTGCAAGAAGAATCTCAAAGAATAGTGTCTGATAAGATATTTGCGTTAACTCAAATTAGGCATGCAAATCCTCTAATTCGTGCTTTGTGTGCCACTTGGGAAGAGTGTGCATTACAGTTAGTTTATGATTCTGACACCTTTGTTCGAATGGAAGGTGTTGCAAAATGGCAAGCATGTGCTGAATTGCTTTTTAATGACAGTGATCCAGTTATTCGTAAGGTTTGTGCAGAAAACCATGAACATCTAGCTGCTAGGCTGATAAATGACCCTGATGAAAATGTTCGTGCAATGTGTGCTAAATGGGAAACTTTAGCTCCGGAATTAATTCACGATCCTAGTCCTCTCGTTCGTCAAAGTTGTGCTGAAAGCTCTCACCATCTCGCCAAACTAATGATTAATAGCTCTGATTGGCAAGTACGTGCAGGTTGTGCAATCTGGGAAGATTTAGCAGTGCAATTAATGAATGATGTCTCTTGGGAGGTGAGAGTTATTTGTGCTCAACACAAAGGGGTAGCAAACCAATTGAGAGATGATGCAGATTGGCGAGTCAAGGTGGTTGCTGACAACTCCTTGAATGATTCTTTTTGACCATTACTTCCTTAACTTTCAATTAGAAGAAAAGGATTTGTGTCACGAAAAATCTTGGAAATTCTTGAACACGCCATTTTTTAAAGTGCTAAGTCATTAATTTTTCTCTGAGCAGAAATTCTGCTCAGGGAATGACTCATTCAATTCATATGGTGTATTTAGGATATGCTGTTTATAAAATCAATATTTATATATTTTTTCAATATTTTCTTGATGAATTTTAAGACCAACTATAAAGAAGAACATAAAAATTATCAGTGGAATAACCCAAAGTCCATGAACTAAGTAGTTAATATTTTCTTCAACAAATTTTCTAAAAATATACTGGCTAAATATCTGAAAATTATAAATACTTTTAAGTATCTGGGGATATAAATATTGAGAAATTGGCATCAATACCATACCAATTCCCCACAAAAAGTATGTAATCTTATATCTATTAAGAATCTCCGCATGAAAATTTAGCCAATTAATAAAATCTTCTTTCATTAATACCTCTTATTTAGTAGTTTTTTTGATTATTAATGATTGGGGATTTATTTGTATATATTTTTAACAATCATTACGACATAAAATGTCGCAAACAAATTTATTTCCTGTATTTTAAGAGAAAATTCCACTTTTAGAGCCTATTATCTTTAGGGAAGTTAGCATGACTATTAAAAATGGGTATAAGTATGAATGTTCCAAATAATTTAGTTAGATGTCTGACCTTTACAAGTGGAACTAACGTTTTTGTAGTAGGGGATATTCATGGCTGTTATTCAATTTTATTTAAAGAGTTAGATAAATTAGGATTTAATTTTCAAAAAGATATTTTAATAAGTGTCGGTGATTTAATCGACCGTGGAGATGAAAACCTGGAATGCATTACTTTACTTGACTATCCATGGTTCCATATGATCAGGGGAAATCATGAAGAAATGTGTATTTTAGGAAGAACCGATAAGTCAATACGAGATATGCATTCCAGGAATGGGGGCGAATGGTTTTATAATTTAAGTGAACATCAACAACAACAAATTGCTCAAAAATTTTCCGAATTACCAGTATTAATTGAAATTAATACTGGTATTAAAAAATTGGATTTGTCCATGCTGACGTAGAAATCAATGATTGGGAACTTCTCAAACAGGATATTCAGAAAGGTAATTATTCAATTCCTGGGGTAACTTCTGCTTATAAAAATGCACTTTGGGGACGAGGTAGATTAAGAAATTATTCTGATCAATATGATGTTGTTACGAAAATTGATGAAATCTATCTAGGGCATACAATCGTACGAGAGCCTGTGCAAATTGATAATTGTTTTTATATTGATGTGGGTTCATTTTACACTAAAAAGTTATTCATTAAGAAAGTTTCATAAATACTTAGTGAAATCGAAAAGGATTGTTGGGTGCTCAATTGTAAAATGATTGAACAATCAATTGGTGATTTAGAGCGTAAACTTAGAAGCGCTAAAAAGTTGAGAGATAAAGGTGGCATAGTGGTTGTTGCAGAGAGTGAATTTTTGTTGACAGCTTACGACTTTGATAGTCGAAAAATGGCATATTAAGGTGAGAGCAAGAATAGGGTTAAATAGATAAACTAAGATCCTATTTTTTTTGAATATTTTGAGTTAATAGACTCAAAAACTATATATTTCAAGTGATTAGTTTGAGAAACGTAAAACATGGCTATTAAGAAAACAGAACTCTATTCTTCGTTGTGGGCAAGTTGTGATGAACTCCGTGGCGGCATGGATGCGAGTCAGTATAAAGATTATGTTCTGACCATGTTATTTATGAAATATGTGTCTGATAAATATAAAGGTAATCCTTACGGAATGATCGTTGTGCCAGAAGGTGCAAGTTTTGATGACATGGTTACTCTTAAAGGTGATAAAGAAATTGGCGACAAGATCAATAAAATTATCAGTGCCTTGGCTGAGGAAAATGATCTTAAAGGTGTCATTGATGTAGCAGACTTTAACGATGAAGATAAGCTCGGTAAAGGCAAGGAAATGATTGATCGCTTGTCTAAGCTGGTGGGTATTTTTGAGGGGCTTGATCTGTCTTCCAACCGAGCAGAAGGTGATGATCTGCTTGGTGATGCCTATGAATATCTAATGCGTCACTTTGCAACAGAGTCTGGGAAGTCGAAAGGTCAGTTTTATACGCCTGCCGAAGTTTCTCGTATTCTAGCCAAGGTGGTTGGTATTAGTGTCAGTACATCACAAGATGCGACCGTGTATGACCCAACGTGCGGTTCAGGCTCTTTACTTTTAAAAGCGAGTGATGAGGCACCACGTGGCCTGTCGATTTTTGGTCAGGAAATGGATAATGCCACCAGTGCATTGGCGCGTATGAACATGATTCTGCATGACAATGCTACTGCAAAGATTTGGCAAGGCAATACTATTGCTGATCCACAATGGAAAGATGCCAATGGTCAACTAAAAACCTTTGACTTCGCTGTAGCCAACCCTCCATTTTCCAGCAAGAACTGGACCAGTGGTATCAATCCGGATCAGGATGAGTTTGGGCGTTTTGTCTGGGGTGTTCCACCTGAAAAGAATGGTGACTATGCTTTCCTGCTGCACATTATTAAAAGTCTAAAAAGTACTGGTAAAGGTGCGGTTATTTTACCTCACGGTGTACTTTTTCGTGGTAATGCCGAAGCACGTATTCGAGAGAACTTGATTAAACAGGGCTATATCAAAGGCATTATTGGTCTGCCTGCAAACCTGTTTTATGGAACGGGTATCCCTGCTTGTATTATCGTGATTGATAAAGAACAGGCTCAGGCAAGAACAGGCATCTTTATGGTCGATGCAAGCAAAAGCTTTATTAAAGATGGCAATAAGAATCGCCTGCGTAGCCAAGATATTCATAAAGTCGTTGATGCCTTTACTAATCAGCTTGAATTACCTCGCTATAGCCGCATGGTGACATTAAGTGAAATCGCAGCTAATGATTACAACCTGAATATTCCTCGTTATATCGATTCAAGTGAACCTGAAGACCTACATGATCTGACTGCACATTTACAAGGCGGAATTCCACAACGTGATATCGAGGCACTAGATGATTATTGGAAAGCGTTTCCAAATCTTCGTGCCACACTTTTTTCTGATGATCGGGAAGGTTACGCGAAGTCACTTATAGAAGCAGCTCAGGTGAAAAGCACGATTTTAAATCATGCTGAATTTAAGACCTTTGCTGAGCAAAGTCTTCAGCCATTTACCGCGTGGTATGAGCGTTCAGCACTCAAAGATATTCAGGTGGGTGAACAGCCGAAAGCAATTATTCATCGTATCAGTGAAGACTTGCTGGAAAGTTATGCCGATATGCAGTTATTGAGTAAATATGATATTTACCAGATCCTGATGGATTATTGGGAAGGAGTGATGCAGGACGATGTATTTATTCTGACTCAGGATGGATGGTCTGCTGCCAAAATTTTACGCCAGTTGGTTGCTGCTAAAGGTGAAAAGCTCAAAGAAAGCCCTGATCTTGTTATTGATAAGGACAAATACAAAGCTGAAGTTATTCCTCCATCTTTAATCGTTGCACGTTATTTTGCAACAGAACAAGCTGAACTCGATGCGAAGCAAGCTGAACTCGATACTGTCAGCCAAGAGCTAGAAAGTTATATCGAAGAGCATGGCGGTGAAGAAGATTTATTGGCTGATGCCTTAAATGACAAGGGGAAAGTGACAGCAGCCACTGTAAAAGCTCGCATGAAAGTCACAACAGACAAAGAGGAAATTACCGCTTTAAAACAGGTACAAAAACTGTTTGATCAAGAAGCCAAACTGAAAAAAGAGTTGAAGCAGTTGCAAGATGCACTCGATTTATTGGTCTTCAAACAATATCCGCAACTGGATGAGCAAGCTATCAAGACCTTGGTGGTTGAAGATAAATGGCTCGCTACCCTTAAAGCTAATATTGAAGCTGAAATTGAACGAGTGACACAGCAGTTGGCCAACCGAGTGAAAGAACTGGATGAACGTTATGCTGAGTCATTGCCTACGATTAGCAGATCTGTTGATAGCTTGAGTGATAAAGTAGCAGATCATCTTAAAGCGATGGGCTTGGAGTGGGTGCGATGAGTCAACAACAGGTAACTGACGTGACAAAATATCTTGCTAAAACTACAGTGAGTGTTGTGCCTACTGGATATAAGCAGACTGAAGTTGGGGTGATTCCAGAGGATTGGGAGGTGGTGCGTTTTGGGCAGTTATTTGAGCAGTCTATATCTAGAAAAACGCTAAAATCAAATGAGATTGTGTCTTTTGTAGGGATGCAGGACGTTAGTGAGAGTGCTCAATTAATAAACCAACATTTAACAGTTTTTGAAAAAGTAAAAACTGGTTTCACCTACTTTGAAAAAGGGGATGTGTTGGTAGCTAAAATAACACCCTGTTTTGAAAATGGAAAAGGCTTTTATTCATCTAACTTGTTGACAAATATTGGATTTGGAAGTACGGAGTTTCATGTTGTTCGCGCAAAAAAATGTGCTAATTCAAATTTTATTTACTTCTGGACAACTAGGAAAAACTTAAGAATTTCCCTTGAGTTGGAAATGGTTGGTAGTGCAGGTCATCGAAGAGTTCCATTTTCGGCATTACAAAATTATTTGATTCCTTGTCCAAGTAATCTAAAAGAACAAACCGCCATCGCCAACGCCCTATCTGATGTCGATGCACTGATTGGCGAATTAGAAAAACTGATCACCAAAAAACAAGCCATTAAAACCGCAACCATGCAGCAGTTGCTGACAGGACGAACCCGTTTGCCGCAATTCGCTTTGCGTGAAGATGGCTCAAAAAAAGGATATAAGCAAAGTGAGCTGGGAGAGATTCCGGAGGATTGGGAGGTTGTGAAACTAGGAGAAATTGGTCAGACAGTTATTGGCTTGACCTATTCACCTAAAGATGTTTCCGAATTCGGTACATTAGTTTTAAGGTCATCAAACGTCCAAAATGGAAAGCTTGCATATCACGATAATGTATTCGTTAATATGCAATTGCCTGAAAGGGTTATGGTACAAGAAGGGGATATTCTTGTCTGTGTTAGAAATGGTAGTCGTCAACTTATAGGAAAATGTGCATTAATTGATAAAGCAACCGTGGGAGCTGCTTTCGGTGCATTTATGTCTATTTATCGCTCTGATGTTAATAATTTTATCTTTTATCAGTTTCAATCAAACTTGATTCAAGAACAAATTAATGAACGTATGGGAGCGACGATTAATCAAATTACCAATAAAGATATGGCTGAGTTCGTTGTTGCCATGCCTAAAAGGAAAGAAGAACAGTCTGCCATCGCTATTATTCTTTCCGATATGGACAAAGAACTTCAGGTATTGGAACAACGTCTTAATAAAACCCGTCAAATTAAACAAGGCATGATGCAGGAATTGTTGACGGGGAAAATAAGGTTGGTAAAGCCAGAGGGTGACCATCATGGCTCAGCTTGATAAGAGCATCATTTCTGTCAAACAGCTATTGGCTTTGCCAAATTTATCTATTCCAGCATATCAACGGCCTTATAAGTGGACACAAAAAAACCTGAATGAGCTGTTTACTGATTTACGTGAATATAAGGATAAATCAGCCTATCGTTTGGGCTCGGTAGTCTTTCATCAACATGGTGATCATGATCAGAGACAGCTGGATATTGTAGATGGTCAGCAGCGAACCTTAACCTTACTGTTGATTGTTCTGGCAGTGATTGATGAAAAGTTGTCGAAACTGCAAAGGCAGGATCTCAAGCAGGCACTGATCGCTCTTGAACCGACGATAAATGCCTTCATGCAACACCAGCATTTTTCCAGTGATATTTCTCACCAGAACTTACATCAGAATTTTCTGGCCGCTAAGCGAATCGTGGCACGAAATGATTTTAATGAGACTAATATCGACTTTTTATTAAATCGTTGTCAGTTGGTGATCTTTGTTCTGGATGATGTGTCAGAGGCCTTCCAGTTCTTTGACTCACAAAATGCGCGTGGTCGTGATCTGGAGCCCCATGATCTGTTAAAAGCTTATCATTTGCGTGAGTTTGCAGATGCAGAAAATCATTTAAAAGCCCAGTCAGTGGCTCACTGGGAAGGGCTCCGCAGTGATGATCTGGCGAGTCTGTTTGCCAACTATCTATACCGTATTCGCCGCTGGGCACAGGGAAAGTCTGCCCGTTACTTTGGAAAAAATCAGGTGTCTCTGTTTAAAGGGGTTAATCTTGATCGAGTAGGCCATTACCCCTATGTGGAGTCGCTGCGTATAGCCCATCATTTTGTGGATGATTATAACCAGCAGTATCAACGTAAAGTTGATCGTCAGATGATGGGTTTTCCCTTTCATTTAGACCAGATGATCATTAATGGTCGTCGGTTCTTTGAAATGGCTGAGCATTATCAGCAACAGGTTTCTGCGATTGTAAAAGGTGAATACCGTTTAGATGATAAGCAGCCTATCCAGATATTAGGGACAACATTAGAGCCGTTAGCAAGCAAAATTCTTCATACTCTCAACAGTTATCCAGAACGGACTCGAACAGGGGATCGATATGTTCGGGTCATGTTTGATTGTGCGATCGTATTTTATCTGGATAAATTTGGTGCAGATGGGTTGTCACAGGCGATTGAAAAGCTGTTTATCTGGGCTTATAGCTGTCGCATCCGCCAGCAGGTTGTACAACTTGCAACGGTTGATAATTATGTATTAACAAAAAATGTATTCAGTTTGATTAAACATTCCGTAGGACCAAATGAACTCCTGGCATGGCCACAAGAAGCCATCAAAGAGTCCGAAAACAAAAACACCAAAGGAGATGCGTTGGTCAAGCTATTCAAAGAGATGAAGTATTATGAGTGAGTTCGTGCAAGCCTTTAGTGTGCAGCAGTTGCTGAGTGATTCTCACCGTTACTTAGTGCCTATGTATCAGCGTAATTATGCTTGGGGCGAAGGTGAGATTAATCAGCTCATTCAGGATGTGCTGGATTATCAGCAAAAAAATCAGCACAGAGAACAAAAAAAAACCTATTACATTGGCACCTTGGTGGTCTTTGAGCGTAATGATGACAGTTTTGAAGTGATCGATGGTCAGCAAAGGTTTACGACCTTGTCACTATTAGCGAGTTGTTTAAAAACCTTAGCCAGTGATCACGCATTTGTTCCGGATATGAATTGGTACACAAAACCGAATATCGATTTTGAAAGCCGCCCAAAGTCTACAGCAACTTTCACAGCATTAGCTCAAGGTGTAGAAACGCATCACTTGAAAGGTGAGGAACACAATGCTGATGTAGTGAATGGCTTTGAACTGTTATGCAAGCGCTTGCTTGCGCTGGGGGATCAGCTCACAGACTTTTGTGAATACCTATTTCAGCATGTGCAAATTACGCGTGTGCATGTACCTAAAGATACAGATCTCAACCATTACTTTGAGGTAATGAACAACCGTGGTGAGCAGTTGGAAAAGCACGAGGTTGTCAAGGCTCGGTTGATGGAGGTACTGACCCGTATTAATGATGAGTCCGAAAAAAATACCAGTATTTATGCCTTAACCAAAGTCTGGGATGCCACTGCAAATATGGAAAGATATGTGCAATATGGCTTTACTCCTCAAGAGCGACACGCCCTTTTTGGGGCGAATGATTGGGGTAAATTTACACCCAAGAACTTTTCAGAATTGGTAGCCTGTTTAGAAATAGGGACAACTGATGTTGCTAACACCAGTAATGGTCCGGTCAGTTTGATGGCGATGTTAAAACAGCCACCTAGTAAAATCTGGAATGGTGACGCTGAATTAACATCGGAACGTTTTAACAGCGTGATTAATTTTTCTAATTTCTTACTGCATGTCATACGTGTTTGGTCGCATAAAGATGTGCCGCTAGATGATAAGCAACTGATCGATCAATTTGAGCTACATATTTTAAAAACTGATCATCCAATTGATGCGGTAAAAGATTTTGTATTTGCACTATTAAAATGCAAGTACATGTTTGATCAGTATATTGTTAAGCGTGATTTTGCCAAAGGTAAAGACAATTGGAGCCTGAAACGCTTGCATTGGTATTCAGAGAAAAGTGTCAGTTATCTGAATACCTTTGATGATAAAGAAGATGGTTTTGATGGAATTAACCATCGAATTCTCATGTTACTGAGTGCTTTTCATGTATCTACCCCGACCATGGTGTACAAGCATTGGCTAAATGGGGCTTTGTACTATCTATATCGGCAAGATCATGTGAATGCGAATGAGTATTTAGCAGCATTGGAGAAACTGGCCAGACAGTTTGTATTCTCTCGTTTCTTGAAATCAGGAGACGGGGCAGACTACTTTAAGATGATATATGCTGATCATAATGAAGTAGTGATTCCTAGCGAAATTGATTCTTCAAAATTAAGTTTCGGAAATATTGAAAACAATTTTGTATTCAACTACCTGGATTATTTAATCTGGTGCGATCAGTTGCGCTCAGAACAACCAGATGAAGTGATTAAACAGTTTGAATTTACGTTCCGTAGTTCTGTTGAGCATTTTTATCCTCAGCACCCTATGGATGGTCATATCTACCTTCCGAGAGAATATTTAGATCGCTTTGGTAATTTATGTTTGATTAGTCATAGTAAAAATTCACGGTTAAGTAATTACCAGCCAAATGCCAAGCGTGAACACTTTACGGTTTCGATTGCAGACAAAAAGATTGATACCCTTAAGCTGTATCGCATGATCCGGTTACTTGAGAAAGATGGTACCTGGGGGGGAGCTCAAATAGAGCAACATGAAGAAGAAATGCTGACCTTATTAATAATGGACAGTGAAAAAGGAAATAACAATGAGTAATGTAGGTCAGCGCGAGCGCATTACACAAAATCGTATTGTGCAGTTTTTTCAGAAAGAACTTGGCTATCGCTATTTAGGGGACTGGCAGGATCGAGAGAACAATAAAAATATTGAGATTGATATCCTGACCACTTGGCTAAAAAAATGTGGAGTGAGTGATGCACTCATCAACCGTGCGATTCGTCAGTTAGATGCAGCTGCCGCATTAGGTGAAGGGAAGAAACTCTATTATGCCAACAAAGATGTTTATCGTTTACTGCGCTATGGTGTGAAAGATAAAGAGGGTGCAGGTGAACTTAATCAAACCGTATGGCTGATTGATTGGAACAATCCAGAAGAAAATGATTTTGCGATTGCTGAAGAGGTATCGATTAAGGGGGAGAATAAGAAACGTCCCGATATCGTGCTCTACGTGAATGGCATCGCTTTAGGAGTACTTGAGCTGAAGCGTTCCTCTGTTTCAGTGTCTGAAGGTATCCGTCAGAATCTGGATAATCAGAAGAAAGATTTCATCCGTAATTTCTTTACGACTATGCAGTTAGTAATGGCTGGGAATGATACCCAGGGACTTCGCTATGGCATGATAGAAACTGCTGAAAAATATTTTTTAGAGTGGAAAGAAGAGGTTAGTAATCCTTATAGTCATCGACTAGATTTTCATTTAAGTCGTATTTGTAACAAGCAGCGTTTTTTACAAATTATCCATGACTTTATTGTGTTTGATGCGGGTATTAAGAAAACCTGCCGTCATAACCAGTTCTTTGGCATTGAAGCTGCAAAACGTCATGTGGCGAAACGCGAAGGTGGAATCATTTGGCATACGCAGGGATCAGGCAAAAGCCTGACGATGGTGTGGTTAGCCAAATGGATACGTGAGAATGTAAGAGACAGTCGTGTTCTGATTGTGACAGATCGTACTGAATTGGATGAACAGATTGAAAAGGTCTTCACTGGCGTAGAAGAAGAGATCTACCGGACGAAAAGTGGTGCGGATTTAGTCTCAACCTTAAACATGTCCAATCCGTGGTTGATTTGCTCTTTGGTGCATAAATTTGGTCGCCAGTCTGATTCGGAAAATGATGCTGCAACTGATGAGTTTATTGAAGAGTTAAAGCAGTCATTGCCTAAAGATTTTAAAGCAAAGGGCGATTTGTTTGTGTTTGTTGATGAATGTCACCGTACACAATCTGGAAAACTACATGAGGCAATGAAGTCGATTTTACCAGAAGCCATGTTTGTTGGTTTTACTGGTACGCCTTTGATGAAAAAGGATAAGAAGAAATCTATTGAGGTGTTTGGCTCTTATATTCATACCTATAAATTTGATGAAGCCGTTGCTGATGGCGTGGTCTTGGATCTGCGCTATGAAGCAAGGGATATTGACCAGAATATTACTTCACAGAAAAAAGTAGATGAGTGGTTTGAAGCAAAGACAAGGGGGCTATCACGGCTTGCCAAGATCCAGCTTAAACAGAAGTGGGGCACCATGCAAAAGGTGCTTTCCAGCAAATCCCGGTTACAGCAGATCGTGAACGACATTTTACTCGATATGGATACCAAGCCACGTTTGATGGATGGTTATGGTAATGCTATGTTGGTGTGCTCTAGCGTCTATCAAGCATGTAAGGCCTATGAAATGTTTAGTCAGACTGATCTGGCAGGCAAAGTCGCGATTGTTACCAGTTTTCAGCCAACAGCAGCGAGTATCAAAGGCGAAGAAACGGGCGAGGGACTAACAGAGAAGCTGTTTAAGTACGACATTTACCGTAGGATGCTAGCAGACTACTTCGAGCAACCTGAAGAGCAGGCAGCGAGTCGGGTCGAAGAGTTTGAAAAAGAAGTTAAAAACTGCTTTATCAAAGAGCCAGGACAAATGCGTTTGTTGATTGTGGTGGATAAACTTTTAACAGGGTTTGACGCACCATCGGCTACCTATTTGTATATTGATAAGCAGATGGCCGACCATAACCTGTTTCAGGCGATTTGTCGTGTAAATCGCCTTGATGGCGATGATAAAGAGTATGGCTATATTGTCGACTACAAAGATTTATTCAGATCCATCGATAAAGCAATCTCTGATTACACTCAGGGGGCTTTTGATGGCTATGACAAGGAAGACGTTGCAGGGTTACTGAAGGATCGCTTAGAACAGGCGAGACTGGATTTAGACAATGCATTAGAAATGGTCAGAGCATTATGCGAACCGGTAAAATCTCCACGTAACAGCCAAGATTATATTCATTACTTCTGTGGCGAATCGGGTAGCAATCAGGATGAGCTTAGTGAAAAAGAATCACTACGCCTGACTCTTTATCAAAATGTCGCCAAATTGCTACGCGCTTTTGCCAATATAGCCAATGAAATGCCTGACGCTGGTTACTCTATAGAAGATGTTGAAAAAGTCCGTACTGAGGTTGCTCACTATGAAAAAGTTCGGGATGAAGTGAAGTTGGCTAGTGGTGATTTGGTTGAGCTGAAACGTTTTGAGCCTGCAATGCGTCATTTGTTGGACATGTATATCCGTGCCGATGACAGTGAAGTACTTATGGATTTTGAAGATATTGGCCTGATTGAGCTGATTGTCGAAAAAGGTAACGATGGCATCGACAAGTTACCGGAAGATATCCGAAGAAATCCTGAAGCCATGGCTGAAACCATTGAAAATAATGTACGTAAAACCATTATTGATGAGAATCCGGTCAACCCGAAATACTACGAACAGATGTCGGTATTGTTGGATGAGTTGATTGAATTACGCCGACAAAAAGCCATTGAGTACCAGGAATACCTTGAACAGATTCGAAATTTGGCTCGTAAGGTCATTCATCCTGATCAGGGGGGATCGAATTATCCATCTTCAATAGATACCGGCGCTAAACGAGCAATCTTTGATAACTTTGGTAAAGATGAAGTCTTGGCCATTAAGATTGACACTGCGATTCGTTATACCAAAAAAGCGGAGTGGGTCGGGGATCGTTTTAAAGAGCGTGAAATCGCTAATGCTGTGCGTCAAGAGACTCAAGGATATGATATTGATATCCAGAAGGTAATGGAGCTAGCGATGGCTCAGAGGGAATATCAATAGTGGTATTGCTTCAAATTGGGGAGCTAGAAATCCAGCTTCACCGTAAGGCGATTAAAAACCTGCATCTTAGTGTTTTGCCACCAGAAGGCTGTGTGCGTGTCTCTGCACCTTTAACAATGACTGACACTGCGATCCGAATGGCGGTGATCAGTCGTATTCCATGGATTAAGAAGCAGCGATCTGCATTCATCAACCAATCCCGACAATCTGCGAGAGAGATGGTAAATGGCGAGTGCCATTATGTTTGGGGGCGAAAATATAGATTGAATATAATTCAGACGAGTGGGCAGCATAAAGTTGAATTGGGAAATACAAATAGGCTCGACATGTATGTTCGATCTGGAACATCCATGCAAAACAAGAATAAGCTTATAGAAGCCTTCTATCGTCAGCAATTGCAGGAAAGACTGAATCAGCTTTGTTTATTTTTAATTCCAAAAATAGGGGTTTCTCCTGATTTTATCGGAATCCGAAAAATGAAAACCCGTTGGGGAAGTTCCAATCCATCTTCAAAACGAATCTGGATTAATTTAGAGCTGGCCAAAAAACCAGTTGAATGCTTGGAGTTTATTCTTGTCCATGAGTTGGCACATTTGATCGAGCGTCACCACAATGAGCGTTTTGTGATGTATATGGATCAGTTTCTTCCTCAATGGCGTGAGCGAAAGGCTTTGTTGAATAGTTTGCCATTAGGACATGATTTATCTTATTGATGATTAAACATAAGAGTTTTGATATTCAATAAGGGCATGAAAATACAAATTGTATTTTGATCAGACTTCTTCGAAAATTTTTTCCAAAGAATTAAAATTTTCATCTAGAACCTTTAGCCAATCATACAATTCTATTATGAAGTTATTATCAGGTGTATTATATTTAACATAATATACATTATGCGAAATCACGCGTTAATTCAATCTTTGGTCAATCGACAAATCAATATTTCATGTGTATACATATGCTTAGTCAATTTTAAAGAAAATCGATTATGGATAATCAAAAAAGAATTCACGCTTTCACGGATGATATATTAGGTACGAGTGATGTGATTGAGCTCTCAAACAGAATTCAATCTAAAGACATCTCAATTGATGAAGTTATAAGAGCTACGATTGAACGCGCAAAATTCGTAAATCCTCTGCTAAATGCAATTGAATTCGAAAACTTCGAACAAATACTTAAATCGCCTACTTTTAAACCAAATCAGATTTTTTCTGCAATCCCTACATTTATTAAGGATAATTTGGATCTTATTGGTTTTCCTACGCAACAAGGATCAACATCGTTCAAATCCAAGGAAAAGATCAAAAATTCTAAAATTACTCAACAAATGTTAGATACAGGCTTAATTGCACTGGGTAAATCCATAATGCCTGAATTTGGCTTAAATGCTTCAACAGAATTTAAGTCTGGGGATTACACACGCAATCCTTGGCATACTGATTATTCGTGTGGAGCTTCTTCAGGTGGAGCTGCGGCACTCGTTGCATCAGGCGTAGTACCAATTGCACATGCAAATGATGGTGGTGGTTCGATACGAATTCCCGCAGCAAATTGCGGTTTAGTCGGTTTAAAGCCGACACGTGGTCGTTGGTATCCAAATGAAGGTTCGCAGTATTTACCAATTGATCTTGTTTCAGATGGTGTTTTAACACGTTCTGTGCGTGATACCGCGTTTTTCTTTGCTGAAATGGAAAAACAATATAAGCCAAAAAAATTACCCGAAATTGGCTTAATCCAGCATCCATCCAGCAAACCTTTACGGATTGGTCTTGTTTATGATTCATTGCAAACCAATACTGATGCTGAGACCCGTCAAACTGTTGAGTCTACTGCTCAACTACTCAGGAATTTAGGTCATCATATTGAAGAATTTTCACTTCCTATTCCAGATTCGTTTGTAGATGATTTCAGCCACTATTGGGGTTTTTTATCATTTATGATTCAACAGTTTGGAAAACCGCTACTTGGCAAAGATTTTAACGTGAATGAGTTAGATCATCTAACAGTTGGGCTTGCAAACTTGTACAAGAAAAATTTCTATAAAACCCCTTTATTTTTATACCGTTTAAAGCAAATCCAGCGCATCTATCAACAAATCTTCCAACAATATGATGTCATCCTTTCGCCAGTTTTAGCGCATGTTTCGCCTCAAATTGGATATCTTTCACCTCAACTCGAATTTGATGTTTTATTTGAGCGTTTAAGGAATTATGTGGCATTCACACCTATTCAAAATATCGCAGGTGCTCCAGCGATATCATTGCCGATGGGTATGACCAAATTAGATTCAAGACCGATAGGTATTCAGCTTTCTGCTGATTTGGGACAAGAACGTTTACTGATAGATCTCGCTTATCAGCTTGAACAGATACAACCTTTTAAAAAAATATATGATTAAAATCATACATTAAGGATCATTAATCAAATTCTTGATGATCCTTATCAACAATACTCAGTGCTTGTTTATCACTTTTTATGCATAATATATACATAAATGTGATTTAGAGATTTGTATGGATTTAACGAAGCATTCTGTGGAACGAATCATCCCAGCTTGGAAATGGTTAAAAAAATACAATACTCAAGATTTTAAATCTGATTTTCTTGCATCTGTGATCGTGCTTGCAATGCTTGTACCACAAGGTATGGCATATGCCATGATTGCAGGCTTACCTCCAATTATGGGCTTATATGCCAGTATTATCCCTATGATTGCTTATGCATTGATTGGAGGGAGTACTACCCTTTCAATTGGTCCAGTTGCATTAATCTCTATGATGACTTTTGCCACGCTACAGCCATTATATGAAGTGGGTTCACCAGTCTATATTCAAGCTGCCTATTTGCTAGCAGTAATGGTTGGCATAATTTCATTTTTATTAGGATTATTCAGATTTGGTTTTTTGATTCGTCTCATTAGCCATCCTGTGATTAAGAGTTTTATCATTGCTTCAGCCGTCTTAATTGCATTAGGTCAAATAAAATTTATTCTTAATATTCCATTGCAATCCAGTAATTTAATCGAATTTTTTACGAGTTTGGCACAATATATTTCTTTATATGATTTGGCCAGCTTATCTTTGGGTTTAGCTTCAATTTTATCGCTCATTTATTTACCACAATTACTTAAAATTCCAGCATTTTCAAATCATCAAAAATTAATGCAATTTGTACAAAAAGCATTACCGTTATGCTTAGTGCTATTTTCAATCTTACTGGTTCAATCCTTTGATTTAACTGTCTATGGAATTAAAACAGTAGGTGAAATTCCAAGTGGATTACCTCCTATTCAAATGCCGTACTGGACTTGGGACATGGTGAAAATACTGCTTCCTGGTGCAGCAATGATCGCTATGGTGAGTTTCGTTGAATCTATTTCGATCGCGCAAGCTACGGCTTTTCAATCACGTAGTAATTTGAACAGTAATCAAGAGCTTGTTGCACTCGGTGTTGCAAATTTTGGCGCTGGAATTAGTGGCGCATTTCCTGTCACTGGTAGCTTATCACGCACAGTGGTCAATGCTGATGCTGGTGCAAAAACACCTATGGCTGGCGTTTTATCCTCCCTACTTATTATTGTGGTCAGTCTATATTTTACAAGCCTATTTGAATATTTACCTTTAGGAGTATTGGCTGCAACAATCATTGTGTCGATATGGAAACTTGTTGAAATTAAACCCTTTATAGAGGCTTGGAAATATTCCAAAGCAGATGGTTTGGCAATGGCTCTTACATTTTTAGGGGTGCTGTGTGTAGATATTACAACAGGCTTAATGGTGGGTATTATTTCAACATTTGTGTTGCTGTTATGGAGAATTAGTCGTCCACATATTGCAGTGATTGGTCTCGTTGAAGGTACGCAGCATTTTAGAAATATTTCAAGACACCAGGTTATTACCAGTAAAAGGCTCGTTTCGGTGAGAATTGATGAAAATTTGAGTTTTCTCAATGCAAACACCCTGAAGGAATTTATTATTTCAGAAGTTAGCCAACATGATGAGCTTCAACATGTTGTCATTAACTGTTCCAGTATCAGTAATATTGACTACTCAGCTTTAGAGACTCTTGAGGAAATGAATTCTGAGTTATCTAAACTCAATATTCAACTACACTTAAGCGAAGTCAAAGGTCCTGTTATGGATCGCTTAAATTCAACCAACTGGATACAACATCTGACAGGTAAAATATACCTCACTCATTTCCAAGCAGTATATGAATTAGACCCGCATTTCAGCCAAAATAAATCATCTTTTGCATAAGAATTTGATATTCTTAAGTAAGAATTATCAAAAAAAATCCAGTGATTTGATTCACTTAATTTTTATTATGAATAAGTTTTATATTTAAAATCATTTTTAAGTATAGAATACCCCACTTATTTATCCGATTTTAAGCCAGACTCGGCATTATTAGGTTCAGTTATGTTCACTGCTCTAGCACGTTTGAGTTTAGTCACCAAAATCATTATCGCCATTATTCTTGGCGTTTTGGTGGCTATATTTTTTCCTCAAGTTGCACCACAATTAAGCTTGCTGGGTGATTTATTTATTAAAGCCCTTAAATCTGTTGCACCAATTCTTGTTTTTGTTTTGGTCCTTTCTTCGATTGCAAACTTTAAAGTTGGTGATAGCAGCAGTGCGAAAATCAAACCCATTATGATGATGTATGCCGTAGGTATGTTTTTATCTGCGTTAACTGCTGTCATTGTGAGTAATTTATTTCCAAGCACTCTTTTCTTAGATGTCGCTGCGCAAGCTGATTTACAACCACCTGGCAGTTTGACTGAAATTCTTAAAAACTTATTACTCAGTTTTGTTGCGAATCCTATCGTTGCATTAAGTGAAGCAAACTTTATTGGGATTTTGGGTTGGGCTGTTGCACTGGGAATAGCATTCCGCCATGCCACAGACACCACAAAACAGTGTCTGACGGATGCTGCGAATGCCGTGAATCACGTGATTCGTCTTGTCATCAGTTTTGCACCTTTCGGTATTTTTGGACTTGTTGCGGTTACTTTTGCAGATGCAGGTCTTAAAACCTTAGCAAGTTATGCACAATTATTATCTGTTCTATTAGGAACTATGTTCTTTGTTGCACTTGTAATTAATCCAATTATGGTGGCATTTGTTATGCGTTCAAATCCTTATCCATTGGTTATTCAATGTCTACGTGAAAGTGGGATCACCGCATTTTTCACCCGTAGTTCAGCAGCAAATATTCCTGTGAACTTGGATCTTGCCAAGCGTTTGGGTGTGAATGAATCGACAGCGAGTGTAGCAATCCCGTTGGGTGCTGCAATTAATATGGCGGGCGCATCAGTAACGATTACCGTATTAACATTAGCAGCGGTGAATACACTTGGTATTTCCGTTGACTTTACTACAATGCTTGTTCTTTCTGTTGTGGCTACTGTTTCTGCCTGCGGGGCTTCGGGTGTAGCGGGTGGTTCACTGTTATTGATTCCTGTCGCTTGTGGCTTATTCAATATTTCACCAGATGTGGCTATGCAAGTTGTAGCCATCGGTATGGTGATCAGTGTTCTACAAGATTCAACTGAAACAGCCCTCAACTCATCTACAGATGTATTGTTTACTGCTGCGGTTGATCGCGCTCCTTCAAAATAATATATTCATGGCATAAACTTTTAGAATGAAAGATATGCCATTTCAATTCCTTCCAAACTGGGTACAATTTGGGGCTTTCATGCTTGCAGTAAATGCAGGCATGATCAACGTTTTGGGTCTCATTTCTTTATTACATCAGTCAGTTTCACACATGACAGGCAATGCAAGTTTGCTTGCCATCGGTCTTATTGACCATGATTTCAAAGCTGTATTTTTTCTGATTCTTATTATCCTGAGTTATGTTTTAGGCTCTAGTTTTAGCGGTCTGATATTGGGGAATAGTCAATTTAAACTCGGACGCAGATATGGTCTACCATTGAGTTTAGTGACTCTTTTTATTCTGCTCTGTTGGGTATTTATTCCCTATTATCCTCGTTATGCACTGCTATGGGCATGTTGTGCGATGGGTGTACAAAATGCCATGGTAAGTCATTATAAAGGTGCGATTATTCGCACGACTCACCTTTCTGGTGTCTTAACCGATCTTGGTTTAGCATTTGGATATTTTGTAAGAGGTCTGACAACGGAATCCAGAAAAGTTATTTTGCATTTAGTGATTTTATTTGGTTTTATTATTGGCAGTACTGTTGCGGCATTCAGCTATCCTTATTTACAATTAGAAGCGTTTTTAATTCCTGCAGGTTTAAGTTTTTTACTGACCCTGATCTATTGGATTTTATATTTCCGTCATTGTTATTTTCAAAAATCGTAGTTGGTATTACTCATGGTAAAAAATGCCTTGCAAGCACAATTGCTCAAAGCTGGTTTAGTCGATCAAAAAAAGGCTAAAAAACTTTCTAAACAAGCTGTGCATGAGCAACGCACGGGTCAAAGCAATGAAGCTGAGATTAAAGCTAAAATTGAACAAGATTTAAAGCAAAAATTAGAAAAAGATCAGAGTCTTAATCTTGAAATCAAACGCCAGCAAGATGAAAAAGCATTACGTGCAGCAGTAGTGCAAATGATTGGTCAGCATAAAATCAAAGATATTGATGGTGAAATCAGCTACCAGTTCGTTGATGAAAATAAAATCAAGAAAATTTATATTAATCAACAAGTTTACAACGCACTCGTGGCAGGCACATTAGTCATCGCTAAAGATCAAGCCGGTTATGCAGTTCTACCAAGAGCGCTATCTGAGCGGATTAATGAAAAAGTCGAAGGATTTATTATTGTGAATAATGCTGAGAAAAATGAGGCTATTACGGATGAGGAAGATCCATATGCAGCTTATGTTATTCCAGATGAATTAATGTGGTAAATCTCTCTAAAGCCTAATTTATTAGGCTTTTTTAACGCTTTATATGTGATTCAGATTGCGGTGTAGCGGGTATAAATTCATGATTAAGATGCTTTAGGTCATATTGCTGCGTCCAACCATCACGAGAAGACTCTATCAATTTTCTGCGCTCGTCTTTTATTCTCTGATTCGATTTTTTTCAATCGATGTTGTTTTGGAGAGCTTTAAAAAAATAATGGATTGACTTTCTCGCATTATTTTTTCATTTTCTAACTGCTGAAGATGAGCAAGTTCAATAATGCTTCTTTGAGGAGCTTTCGCAAAAAGCAAAGAACACAGAGAGATCGATATAAAAAAGATTAAATTAGATTTAAACATGGGTTTTATAATTTGAAAATGTAATGACGATAATCTACGAAATTTTATAGTGTGACTTATTTCACATTAATTTTATTTAAAATAGAATTTCATAAAACGTAGTTCAAGTAATTAATTTAATCTATTCTGTTTGATAAACGTTAACTCTAATAAATTTAATAACTTAAACCATTAAGCTAATGCTAATTCATTTAGAGGTGATCAAGTTGGACAGATTAAATTTTGTAACTCAAATCCAAGAATGGTCAGATCAATTTCCTTGGTTAGAGATGTTGACCTCTCTGAGCATTCTTATTCTCATTGCATTTATCGCAAATTTTATTGCTAAACAAGTGGTCGTCCGTGGTATTCGCAAAATTATTAGCAAACTACGTTTTAGTTATAGTGATGTCTTAGCGGAACATAGCGTTATTCGAAGAATTGCAAACATTGTCCCAGCATTGGTGATTATGAATGGAATTGTGACGGTTCCTCACCTGTCTGAAAAAGTCATTACATTGATTCAGATGTTTGCACAAGCCTTCATTTTCTTAACCATTGCCTTGGCAATTAGTCAGTTTCTCACCATTTTTAATATTATTTATCAACGTAATCCTAAATCTCACAATAAGCCAATTAAGGGTTATTTACAGTTAGTTAAACTCATTATTTTTGTTGTTTGTGCACTGATGGTCATAGGAACATTTCTTAAAAAAGATGTTTTCACGCTATTGGCAGGTTTCGGGGCAATGGCAGCAGTGCTCATGCTGGTTTTCCAAAATACAATTCTATCTCTAGTGGCTTCAGTTCAAATCTCTTCATATGACATGGTTCGGATTGGTGATTGGATTGAAATGCCAACCTTAAATGCGGATGGCGATGTTATTGATATGTCATTACATACGGTGACCGTACAAAACTTTGATAAGACCTATACCACTATTCCGACCAATCGTTTGGTGACAGATACTTTTAAGAACTGGCGAGGTATGCAAGAGCAAGGTGTTCGTCGTATTAAACGTGCACTCTATATCGATCAAAATAGTGTTCACTTCTTATCTGCAATGGAATACAGCAAACTTAAAGAATTTCTGATTTTAGAAAAATATCTGGATGAGAAACAAACTGAGTTAAAAAACTTTAATCAGCAATACGCAAATAATGGGGTCAATAACCAACGTCGTTTAACCAATTTAGGAACATTCCGCGCATATATTGAATACTATTTAAAAAATCATCCAGGTATTGCACAAAATCAGTCCTTAATCGTTCGTCAATTACAACCGACAGGTGAAGGTTTGCCTATAGAAATTTATGCTTTTACAAATACGACAGCATGGGTGGCTTATGAGGCGATCCAATCCGATATTTTTGATCATCTTTTGGCGATTCTTCCTGAGTTTGGATTAAAAATATTCCAGATTCCTTCTGGGAATGATTTCAAGATTCCTCAAGACACAGTAAACTGAGTTTTGATTAGATGAATTAAGATTAGTCGTATGCTGCAGTGGTTTGAAAGACTCGTTGATCCATATCCATCCAAATATTTAAATCAGCCCTTGCCGAAGAAATTTTTTCCATTTGTTTGGCAAGCAGCATCAGGAGTTAAGCGTTATCTCCTGGCGTTGGTGTTATTTACTGCAGCAACAGCTTCATTTGAAGCTATTTTCTTCTCTCAAATTGGTCATTTAGTCGATTGGTTATCCGCATCGGCGCCTGAAAATTTTCTCGAAAATAACCAAACAAATTTAATGATTTTGTCTGGTTTTCTACTTGCTAATATTTTCTTTGCAAGTTTGCAATCAATCATAAGGCATCAGATTTTATTCAGTAGCTTTCCAATGCGCTTGCGTTGGCGTTTTCACAACTTATTACTTCTTCAAGGTTTAGACTTTTTTCACAATGATTTTGCAGGTCGATTGTCAGCTAAAGTCATGCAAACTTCACTTGCAGTTCGTGAATTTTGGGTAATTTTGGGGGATATTGTTACTTATGTGGTGATTTATTTTATTACCATCAGTGTGGTTTTAGGAAACGTCTCCCCTCTTCTCCTTATTCCCCTGATGGCATGGTTGATTTTATTCATTGGCGCGGCATCCTTCTTTATCCCGCGACTTGGAAAAATTTCAAAAAAGCAGGCTGATGCACGCGCGGTGATGACTGGTCGTGTGACTGATGCTTATACAAATATACAAACAGTAAAATTGTTTGCACATGCTGGTCGTGAAAGCCAATATGCCAAAGAGTCTATGCAACTTTTTATGAAGACGGTGTATACCCAGATGCGTCTGGGAACTGCTTATGAAATTAGCATTAATCTACTGACCGCAATTTTATTCTTTGGCGTTTTAGGTACAGCAGTTTGGCTTTGGTTTATTGGTGAAGCCAACATCGGTGTGATCGCCGCAACGACAGCCATGATTTTAAAGCTGAATAGTATGGCTTCTTTTATGATGTGGCAAACTTCAGCCTTATTTGAAAATATTGGTACCATCCAAGATGGGATGACCACGCTAGCAAAACCAATAGCAATTCAAGACAAAGAAGCTGCACTGCCACTCGAGGTACACTCTGGTGCGATTAAGTTTGATAATGTGAGCTTTGCATATAATCAAAAAAATGTTATTAATCACTTGAATTTAGAAATTAAACCGGGTGAAAAAATTGGAATTGTCGGTCGGTCGGGTGCTGGAAAATCGACACTGATCCAACTACTACTTCATTTTTATCAAGCCCAACAAGGTAAAATTTATATCGATGGTCAAGCGATTGATGAAGTCACCCAAGATAGTTTAAGAAAAAACATTGCTCTCGTGACGCAGGATACTTCTTTGCTGCATCGAAGTGTTGCTGAGAATATTAAATATGGTCGACCTGAAGCGACTGATGAAGAAATGTATGAAGCTGTCCGTAAAGCTCGAGCAGAAGAGTTTATTCCACAGCTTACAGATCTACGTGGTCAGACAGGATATGACGCCTATGTAGGTGAGCGTGGTGTAAAATTATCTGGTGGGCAAAGACAGCGTATAGCAATTGCACGGGTATTCCTAAAAGATGCTCCAATTTTGATTTTAGATGAAGCAACCAGCGCACTCGATTCAGAGGTTGAGGCGGCGATTCAGGCAAGCCTTGATGACCTGATGGAAGGTAAAACGGTAATTGCAATTGCACACCGCCTTTCAACCATTGCTCAAATGGATCGATTAATTGTTTTGGATCAAGGAAATATCGTAGAACAAGGATCTCACGATGAGCTGATCCAACAGAATGGAATTTATGCCCAACTTTGGCAACGCCAAACGGGTGGATTTTTAGTTGAACAAAAAGTGAAAGACAAGGAATTAGACGAAGATGCTTTATCTTGATGATTTAAAAGTGGGTGATCAGTTTAAAAGTCGTGAATATGAGTTAACACTCGAAGAAATTAAAGAATTTGCACAAAAATATGACCCTCAAGTCTTTCATACTGATGAAGAGGCTGCAAAAGATCATCCTATTTTTCAAGGTATCGCAGCCAGTGGTTGGCAAACTTCAGCCATTACCATGCGTCTCTGGACTGAATGTTTTCCAATTGCCAAGGGGCTTATCGGTTCAGAGTCAAGCTTAAGATGGCCAAAACCAGCTCGTGCAGGTGATCGTTTGCATGTGGAAGTTGAAATTGTTGCTATCAATCCTTCAAAAACAAAGCTAGATCGTGGAATTGTGAGTTATGTCACACAAACAAAAAATCAGCATGGTGATGTTTTGTTGATTTCAACCACAAAAATTGTCGTTTTTAAGGCTTAAACATCGGTTTCACACTAGATTTGTCCGACAAAATTGGTATTTTCTATCTGGAATTTATGTCAGTATTATTTTCACCAAAAATTATGAAAAAAATTGTGTAAAGCAATGGATCGCACATGAAAACAGTTTCAGTTCGCCCAGATTTAGGCATTCCAGGTGTTTACGGACTCTTACTTTTAGATGTTGTTTCTCGTTGGGGTTATAGTGCTGAGTCGCTATTCGCTCCCTTTGGATTCACCAACGAGCAACTTGCCGATCCTGAATTTAGAATTCCACTACAAGTAGCGAATGAGATGATTATTCTCGCGCGCAAAATGACAGGTGAAAGTTCTCTTGGTTATCATCTTGGTAACCAAATGCGGATTTCTATCCATGGTTTTATTGGCTATGCCATTATGACCTCGAATGAGATTACTGATGCACTTATTTTAGCCAACCGCTTTATACAACTGCGTATGCCTTTTCTGCAATTTCATTTTTCGACATTTACAGAACAAGTTTCTTTGCAGTTACAATGTGATATTGATCTTGAACCGCTGAGAACTGAAATTGTCATGGCTTTGACTTTTGGTGTCATTACCATGGCAAAAGCACTGACAGGCATAAATGATTTGTATGGCGAAATTAATTTCGACTTTCCTAAACCTGAAGGCTTTGACAAATACATCAGTCGTCTACACCCTAAAACGATTATTCATTTTGACCAGACTCATTTTCTTGCCAGTTTCGATAAAAGTTATTTAGGCTTGAAGATGGTTAACGCAGATCCGATTGCCAGTCAAATTGCAATTAATCAGTGTGAAGCAGAACTATCAGAGCTTGGAGAACGCCGTCGAATTTCAATGCGTGTTCGCGATATTTTGACACATTCTGAACAGCACTATTTAAGTATTGAAAATGTGGCAGATCGCCTGCATATGTCTGATCGTACACTGAAACGTCAGTTGGCTGCAGAAGGAACTTCTTTTTCAACCTTAGTGGATGAAGTTCGATATCGTCATGCAACCTCCCTACTGTCACGTACTGACTATTCACTTGAACAAATCGCAGATGAACTCGGTTATTCAGATGTTGCGAATTTCAGTCGTGCATTTAAACGTTGGAGTGGTCGAAGTCCAAGCAGTTGGCGTAAAGATCCATATTTATAGAACTTTCGTTTTTAAATAAAACACTGTATAACACAAGAAAATTTTTCAAATCGAATTGAGGAGTCGTGATGAATCATCCTTCAGAGCTTAAATATGCTCGCACACACGAATGGGTACGTATTGAAGGTGATCTCGTTGTTACTGGGATCTCAGATCACGCACAAGATGCATTGGGTGATCTTGTCTATGTAGAAGCACCTGAAGTAGGTCGTGAATTGACTGCTGGTGAACAAGCGGGTGTAGTTGAGTCTGTGAAAACAGCTTCTGATATTCATGCTCCTGTAAGTGGTGTAGTTGTAGAAATTAATGAAAATCTAGAAGATGATCCAGATTTTGTAAATGATGATCCCTATGGCAAAGGCTGGATCTACAAAATTAAACCATCTAATTTGGCAGATGTAGAACAACTTCTCTCAAATACAGATTATGAATCAGGTTTGTGATATTTATGACCAGTCTACGGACTGGTTTTTTATTTATACATTTTCGGATGAATGGCTCACTTTTTGATGTAATTTTCATGTAATTTGATTATAATTAATTCAACTTCTCTCCCTACTTCATTGCTGACCAAAACCAAAAATAATTTTATTTGGCACAGATTGAAGCTTTTAATGGTTCAATATTTCAAGGTTGTCTATGTCTTCTATACATGCTGAGCATCTATGGAATAAATCTTTTATTCTGTGTCTAATTAATAACTTATTTATTTTCATCTTCTATTTTGCTCAGACAACGATATTGCCAATTTATATTCTTAATGATTTAAATGGTAATATTACCCAAGCTGGGCTTGCACTGACTTTATTTCTAGCTTCATCGATCGCAATACGACCGTTTACCGGTCTCATTATCGAGAAGATTGGGCTTAAAAAAGCACTTTATATCTCTGAGTCATTTTTTGTACTGCTCTCTTTCGCTTATATCTTTGCTGATAATCTAACCCTATTACTGGTCATTCGGTTACTACAAGGAATTTGGTTCAGTATTTTGACCACTGCCATGATACCAATCGTCAATGACTTCATTCCAAATCAGCGTAAAGGTGAAGGCATGGGCTATTTTGTCATGTCAGTCAATCTTGCCATTGTACTAGGACCCATGTTGGGCTTGATTCTCATTCAACCATGGGGATATATTCCAGTGGCTACACTTTTAGCTGCAATTGTTTTTATTGGTTATTTGTTCTGCTTTTTGATTCCGATCCAGACACAATTTCAAACTGTTAAGCGCAAAACAAAAATTAGTGTTCATGATTTTGTTGAGATTAAAGCTTTACCTGTTGCGATGATGGCGATGCTCATCTCATTTTCTTATGCAAGTATCATGTCTTTTATCTCGACATATGCTGAATCAAAAAATTTATTGACCTATGCGAGCTTATTCTTTGCTGTTTTTGCAATTTCCATGATGCTTCTAAGACCCTTCACAGGAAAGTTATATGACTCTAAGGGTCCTGCCTACGTTGTCTATCCAGCGATTGTGAGCTTTAGCATTGGGCTATTCATTCTAAGCCAAATTCATTCTGCTGCCGGATTATTGATATCTGCTGTCTTTATTGGTATAGGCTTTGGGTCTGCTCAGCCATGTCTCCAAACGCAAGCCATTCAAGCTGTAGCACGTGAACGAGTTGGACATGCGAGTTCAACTTTTTACACCTTTTACGATATTGGCATCGCATTAGGTTCTTTTATTCTAGGTATTGTGATCACACACTATCAGTATTCGATTGCATATATATTATGCGCGATATTGACGCTTTTGAGCTTGCTGTTTTACCGCTTCGTTGTTCAAACTAAAGTTAAAGCGGTCTAGATAGCTAAAAATTTGTCCAAAAAAAAAGCCTTCAGATGAAGGCTTTTTTATTTAATTAGCTCTCTGCATCTTCATCAAACATACTGAAGGTTTGTGAAGAGGTTTCAGCATTCTCTCGGACGCGTGTACTTTTCAGCTTAATCTGTAGACGTAATTCATTTTTAGAGTCAGCATTACGAATGGCTTCATCATAACTGATCGCACCTTCGTTATATAAATCAAATAATGCTTGGTCAAATGTTTGCATACCAAGTTCTCGCGACTTGGTCATAATTTCTTTCAACTCATGAAAGTTACCTTTCAAAATCAAATCAGAAACTAAAGGTGTATTTAGCATGACTTCTACAGCAGCTCTACGTCCGACACCATCTTCAGTTCGAACTAAACGTTGAGAAATAATGGCTTTCATATTTGATGAAAGATCCATAAGCAACTGATTGCGCCGTTCTTCAGGGAAAAAGTTGATAATTCGATCCAAGGTTTGATTGGCATTATTCGAATGTAACGTGCCTAAGCACAGATGACCAGTCTCTGCAAAAGCGATCGCATGCTCCATGGTCTCCGTATCACGGATTTCGCCAATTAAAATTACATCTGGTGCCTGACGAAGTGTATTTTTAAGCGCATTATGCCATGAGTGACAGTCCACTCCGACTTCTCGGTGAGTGACCATTGATTTTTTATGTTTATGCACGTATTCAACTGGATCTTCTACAGTAATGATGTGCCCTGCTGAGTTCTCATTACGGTAATCAATCATGGCAGCAAGTGAAGTAGATTTACCCGATCCAGTGCCACCAACCACTAGAATTAAACCTCGCTTTTCCATTACCACATCTTTCAATGTTTCTGGTAATTTCAACTTTTCAAAGTTTGGAATTTCAGAGGTAATGGTACGAATGACCATCCCTACATTAAGTTGCTGTTGAAAAACATTCACGCGAAAGCGCGATACATCTGGGACATTAATGGCAAAATTACATTCTAATTCACTCTCAAATTCTGCTCTTTGTTTTTCATTCATTAAGCTATAAGCGAATAGTTTTGTTTTTTCTGCAGTCAAAGCTTGAGAACTTAAAGGCTTCATTGAACCTTGATGTTTCATACTTGGAGGAAAATCAGCTGAAATAAATAAATCTGATCCCTCATGTTCAAAAACGCTTTTAAGCAATCTGAACATGAATTGCCGAGCTTCGCTAAGTAATTCATTACTGAACATTAATTTCCCCAAGTTATAAATATTAAATACTTAAA
>NZ_JFYL01000029.1 GCF_000632455.1 Acinetobacter sp. Ver3 | reverse complement strand
AGCTCGAATCCATTAATAATTTGGGTCTATTTCTATCTTGGTGCTTACTTAATGATTTTTTCTGTAGAGCATCATCAGAGTTTAACCACACCTTTTGGTGAAGGGCTTAGTTTTTTATTCGCACTTGGAATTTGCTATTGGTTTTTCGAAAAACAGATGCTTGGTGTTGATACAGTATTATCGACATTCATCACAATAATCTTGTTAATATTTTTACTCTATTCGATTGTACATGCCTTTTTTGAAATTAAGCATCATCATTTAAGCCGTTTTCTACTGAGTTTCTTTACTTGTTGTTCAATTTTAATTTTGTCTATTGATCAAATTATAGAACTTTATTCACAGGGCGATATTACATCTGAGCATCGTTGGGTTGAGCGTTTAATTTTATTATTTCGATATTTTTTACTCGGTTTATCGTCTTTATATCTTTTTCAAAACTTAATGCTGCTTCTCAGCTATTTTCCCAATAAATACACGCGTTCTTATTTTTCAGATGTCAAACAAAATACGCTGATCCATATCAAACGTTTTTCAGAAGATCAAATTTCTAAAACAGAAGCTTGGTTTGCACTCATTTTTACGGTTTCAGTCTATTCTTTAAATTATATCTATCAAATAATTCCCATCAATATGAGTATTTGGCTAAGCATTCTATTGGTACCCTTAGTCATCCAGTCTTTTTTTCATCATAAAATAGATCAATCGTTAACAGCAGCTAAACTGCATGCATCCTCTTCTCATAAGCAAATCTCGATCAACTCGAGAATCAAAAATAGAAAAAAGAGAAAAAGACGAAAAAAGAGTAAATCGAATAAAAAATAGCGATTAAAAGCTGTCTTATAGAGATGTTAAAAATTTCGATGTTTTAAAGTCCGATATTGGATAAGATGACAATTGAGATGTTTTGGGGTTCGGTAATGGCAGTGCGTTTTTTTCATACTTCAGATTGGCATTTGGGGCAATTTTTTCACAATCATGATCGTGACTATGAACACACACAATTTTTAAACTGGCTACTTGCGCAAATTCAACAAAAACAACCGAATGCCCTGCTGATTGCCGGTGATATTTTTGATGTGGTCAATCCTGCATCATCTGCTCAAAAACAGTTATACCAGTTTCTCACCGATGCCCATGCCATTGCCCCGCATATGCAAACCTTAATGATCGCAGGTAATCATGATTCCGGTTACCGCATTGAACAGGTTGAACCTTTTTTAGCGAAATTCAATGCCAAAGCGGTCGGTATTATTGGCAAACAGGATGGTGAATTTGACCTCGATCGTTTGTTGGTACCTATTTATGATGCTGATAAAAATATCGTTGCTTGGTGCTTAACCCTGCCTTATTTACGCAGTGCCGAAATTACAGGCTTAAATGAAAACACCACCAACAGCCAAAATGCGATTGCCTATTTACACCAACAACTTATTGCGGAAGCTAAAGCGCGTAAACAACCCAATCAAGCCTTAATTTTGATGTCACATGCCCATATGCAAGGCGGTGAAACCTCAGATTCCGAACGTCCAATTGTGATTGGTAACGAAGAGGCTTTATCCACTGCATTATTTGATGATGTGATTGATTATGTGGCACTCGGTCATTTGCATAAACCGCAAAAAGTTGGACAGGAACATATTCGCTACAGTGGCTCACCTATTCCACTGTCTTTTAGTGAACGCAACTATAAACATCAAGTGGTTGAAGTCACCATTGACCCCGAAGCTGATGAACAAAATCATTGTCAATATCAAGCGCACATTATTCCACGTACCGTGGATTTGATTCGAATTCGTGGACCCTTGTCTGAATTAATCACTACGGTACATGCCCTGCCAAAAGGCGAAATTGACAATCTCAATGCACGACATTTTCTAGAGATTGAATATACGACAGATGCCCCACCGCCTGTAGACTTACGTCAGCAGATTGAACTGGCACTGCCACCAAATCGTTATCGTTTACTGCGTATAGCTCGAATTTATCAAAAAGCAACGGAGCAAAACGATGAAAGTCACAAAGTCGATTTAGCGCCCCCCACCCCTGAAAAATTATTTTTAAGCTTGTGGGAAAAAATGGGCTATGAGCAGGATGAATCGGTGAAGCGTGATTTCTTAACTTTGCTTGAAGCGGCACAACACGATTTGGATCAAAAAGCGCACTAAGGACAGGTCATGAAAATTATTCGACTCAGTTTAAACAACTTGGCCTCTTTAGCCGGTGAACAACATATCCATTTTGAACAAGCGCCATTGGCTCAGGCAGGTCTGATTGCCATTACTGGTAAAACAGGTGCAGGAAAATCGACGCTGCTCGATGCCATGTGTTTAGCTTTGTACGATGAAATCCCACGTTTACGTGGCGCAGCTGGCAGCATGAAAGATGTAGGCGGTAAAGACATTTCAATTAAAGATTCGAAGAATATTCTGCGTCGTGGTACCACCGCTGGTTTTGCTGAACTTGAATTTCTTGCCCTTGATGGTAAACGCTATTTGGCGCGGTGGGACATTAGCCGTGCACGTAAAAAAGTTGATGGCAATTTAAAAGTCGAGCGCTTTGTTCAATGTTTAGATGATGGCGCGACCTTAACGCAAAAAATCTCGGAAGTGACGCCACTGATTGAAAAGCTGATTGGTCTCAGTTTTGAGCAATTTACCCGTGCAGTCCTGTTAGCACAGTCTGAAGTGGGGGCATTTTTAAAAGCCAAAGACCATGAACGTGCAGATTTACTCGAATATTTAACCAATTCGCAAATTTTTAGTGAAGTCAGTAAAAAAGCCGCTGATAAATTTAGTGAAATTAAACAGCAACGTACTGATTTAGAAAAGCAACTCGGTCATATTGATATTCTGAGTGAAGAACAACTTGCAGCCTTAAATCAACGACATCAGCAGTTAAAACAACAACTCGTACATTTGGCACAATCAGAAAAGCTGCTTGAAAATGAACGTAAATGGTATCTTGAGCGTGATCAATTGTATGCTGAAGTCCATGGCAAAAAAGAGATTTATGAAGTTCAGCTTGATGCCGTAAATAAATCCGCAGCACAACAACAATTGCTACAACAGCTTGATGCATTTCAAGCCATTCGTGAACAATATGTACAGCGTGCACGTTTAGAACCACAAAAACTTGAGGTGCAACAAAAACAACTGGCCTTTCAAGCTGAGTTTGTCTCTTTACAACAACAAGCTACTACTGAACAACAGCGCTTAAAAGCCTATGAACATGCCCAAGCGCAATTTGAGCAGCAACGTTTGGATATTAAGCCTCATCTTGAACAAGGCTTAAAGTTGGATCATGACATTCACAGTATTTCTGAACAGTATAAAAAACTCAGTGCAGATAAAGATCAGTTTGTTCTCAATGAATTAGAACCGTCAAAACATGCTGTTGAACAACAACAGACCAGCGTATTGGCTTGGCAAAATAAACAGCAACAAATCAACTTTGAGTTAACCCAAAGCCAATTTTTACAATGCTTTGACCAAGAACCACAAAGTACTTTGCAGGCGCTACAACATTATGTCGAGCAATATCAGTTGCTTCATCAACAAGAGCCAGAACTATTACAACAATCCTTTGCAACTTTAGAACAACAACAGCAAACCGTTGTACAACGTCTGCAAAGCTATGTGGCTCAACATGAAAGTCTTGACGCTTTGACACAATCGCTGAAAAACATCCAACAACAGCGTGAACATCAGCAAAGTACGGTATTACGACTGCAACATCAACAGCAGCAGCTTGATCAAGTCATTACCCATATCAGCGAAACACACGACCTGACAGGCTCAATCGCTGAACAACAAAAGCAACTGCAGATTATTCAACAGACCCTTGAAAAACGCTTGAGCGAAAAAGCCACACAAGAAGCCGCTTATACCCAGCTACAAAGCATCTTGGAGGCACAGCGTCTATTGCATAGCGAAAACGTGCAGCATTTACGTGAACAGCTCAAAGCCAATCAACCGTGTATGGTCTGTGGGAGCCATGAACATCCGTTTTTACAAAGTCAGCAACGCTTAGAACAAGGTTTATTGCAACTACACGAGCAGCAATTACAGGAGGCTCGTCAACAACTGGAACAGTTCAATCGTGAGGTACAGCAAGCCCAGATTGAGCAATCCAAAGTACAGACCTTACTTGAACAACAACAACAACGTGTGCAACAGCTGACGCAGTCGACTCAGCAACAGATCGTGCATATTCAAGCAGCATTACAACAACTGGGTTTAGATCTCGACACGGCAGACCCGATTCAGTTACAGCAGCGCATAATGCAGCAGATCGAAACACTGCAATCGCATATCGAACAACAACAGGCACAAGAACAACAACTTGGTCAATTGCTTGAGCAATGGCGTAAGGAGCAACAGCAACAACAGCAATTACAATTGAATATTCAACGTCGTGTGCAACTTGATCAAGGTATTCAACCCATTGTGCAGTTACTGCCTGCTCGCTATCAGCAAGACATGCCAATACATTGGGTTGCTGAATTACAACAGCAGCTACAGCAACGTGTTACATTGCTCACCATGCAAAAACAGGTAGAGACATCACTGCTGCAAGCACAGCAGGAACTTGAAAAAATGACGCTGCGCTTTGAAGCAGCGCAAAAGCACGAACAACACCTGACTCACCAGATTGAACAACTGATTGAGCAAGGCAAAATGTTACGCTCGAAACTTGCGGAACTGACCCAAGACTATGCCGGTCAAAGCTACCGTTATGCTGCGGATTGGCAAAAACATTTAGAGGAAACTGCTGTCGCCCATGCCAATGAGGTTCATGCACAACGCAGTAAAACTGCACATGCTGAACAACAGCTGAATGCAGCCAATTTACAACAGCAGCAGTTGCTCAGTGATTTACATCATATTGAACAGGCATTACAGCAAGTACAACAGGCTATTCAGCAATGGCAACTGAGCCATCCGACCGTGACCACAGATCAAATCACAACATGGTTAAGCATTGATTTAGCCCAACATCAACAAATACGCCATGAGTTAAATACGCAGCGACAACTTTTAGAGAATGCCAAAACCGCTTGGCAAGTTTTAGAAGAACGTTATCAAGCCCATTTAAAACATCAGCCTGAACATGATCTCAGCATGCTCGAGCAGCGACTTGCGAACTTGCAAACGGAAAAGCTCGCTCAACAAGAAGCACTCACCGATACAGAAACTCAGTTACGTATGAATGCTGCCAATCAAGCCAACTATGCTAAGTATCAAAGCCAAATAGAACAAATCAAGGCGGAAGAATATCGTTGGGGACGTATCTACGATTTGATTGGGCATAAGGAAGGCACCAAGTTTAAAAAGATTGCTCAAGAGCATCATTTAGATATTTTGGTGGAATATGCCAATCAGCAATTACAGCCGCTTGCGCCACGTTATCAGTTGCATCGTATTCCTGACAGTTTAAGTTTGGCCATTATTGACCTAGATATGAACAGCGAAGTTCGACCTGTGTTGTCCTTATCAGGTGGTGAAACTTTCTTAGTGTCTTTAGCCCTTGCTTTAGCGATTGCTAACATGGCATCAGGTTCAATGAAACTTGAATCACTGTTTATTGATGAAGGCTTTGGCACGCTCGATCCTGCATCACTACATATGGTGATGAATGCCTTAGATCATTTACAAAGTCAGGGACGTAAAGTGGTGTTGATCTCGCATGTACAGGAAATGCATGAACGCATTCCAGTACAGATTCAGGTCAAACCTGTAGGTGCAGGTGCCAGTACCATTAATATTGTCGGTTAATGATTAATGATAAAAAGTTGAAGCCGTCAAATGACGGCTTTAATCTAAGCCAGTTTTCTTAAAGTTAAAATTTGCTCAGCTCGTCCAAAAGGTCCGTTCAGATCATGAAGAATAGATGAAGTTAACCCGATACCGTCATCACCATATTGTTGCACTGTTTCCAGACCTAGCCACTTACCTATTGGCATACGATAGAGATGTATCTGTAAATCTAAATTTGGAAAAGTATAGTTAAACGGCCAACCTTGTCGTGTGACAATTCCATTCGCTGTATCGACCATTCCCATCAACTTCACAAAGTCTGAATGTATTTGTCCTTCAACCATGTCATAAGGATTGGTTAGCCATACAATGCCCTTGCCTGCCCGTCGATCTAAACGGCGTGCCTCAAGTGATTGAATATAGCCTCCAGGCCAGTTTCTAATTTCTTCCCATAAGATCCCCTCGTCAGGATCAGCAACTTTTTGATCTTCTAATCCTGCGACTGCCTGAGTATCACTCATCATCATTCGCCAAGTACGTGCCTGAATACAGCTTTTACCATGTGCAGACATGGTCGACTCGATCAATTCAATGGTTTTTCCAGGTCGAATAATTCGAGTTTCAATTTGAAACTCCCCAGCGGGTATCAGGCCCAAAATATCTAAACTTATACGTCCAATCCGTAGGTCAGACCGAGTAGAAAAGTGATCCAACTCTGCACAAATAATCCCTGTTGCGGGCGCCATATGCTGTTCGTGCGCATTCCATGCACCTTGAGCATGTATAGTCGACTTATACTTAGCCAGTACTGATCCATCATCACACACTTTTCGTTCTAAAAGCTGATAATACGAACTCATCCAATTCTTCCCTGTTTTATGATTATGTGAAATATATTGGTTTATTTTTATACATAAAAAGTTGTATTTACAATGACAGCGACTGAACCCGAAAGTTCAGTGCAGACTGAATCCAATCATTTTGAGTAATCTCGCGCCCCAAATAAGGCCGTCCCTATGCGAACCATAGTCGATCCAGCGCTAATCGCATCTTGTAAATCACCCGACATTCCCATACTCAAGGTATCCCAATCAGAAGGATGTGCATGATGCTCTTTCATCTGATCAAAAAGTGTCTTGGCATCATAGAGTGCATCTACATTGCCAGGTGCTGGAATGACCATTAATCCTCGTAATCGAAGTCGAGGTAATATGCTCATTTGAGCAACCAGATCTTCGACCTCTGAAACTGCACAACCATCTTTGCTTTCTTGAGCATCAATATTCACTTGAAGACAAATATTGATAGGCTCCTGTTCGATTGTGCGTTGATTAGAGAGTCGCTCTGCGATAATAAAGCGATCAACCCCATGCACCCATGCAAATTGTTCAGCCAACTGTTTGGTTTTATTGCGTTGTACATGACCAATAAAATGCCATTCGATGTCTAAATCATTCAGCGCTTTGATTTTATCTAATGCTTCTTGCAGGTAATTCTCACCAAATGCTCGTTGACCAGTCTGATACATTTCTCTCAAAATATCCGCTGGATGCGTTTTGGAAACAGCAAGGAGTTTAACCTCGTTAGATTGTCGTTGAGCAACTTCACAGGCTTGTTCAATTTGTTGAATGACACTATTTCTCGCTTGCTCTAGACTCATCATGTATAGCTATCTCAGTTAATTCATCTTTTTTTACTTTCTTGCACGCTAACTGTTGGTTAAGCTGTAGGAAAGCCTTATTATTCTATCAAAATAATTACGATTTTAATGCGTTCGGGGAATTTATGGATATTACAGAATTACTGGCATTTTCAGTGAAAAACGGGGCGTCTGACTTGCACCTTTCTGCAGGAATGCCACCGATGATTCGTGTTGATGGTGAAGTTCGTCGTATTAACTTACCAGCCTTAGAACACAAAGAAGTACACCGCTTAATCTACGACATCATGAATGATAAACAACGTCGCGATTATAAAGAAAAATTAGAAACCGATTTCTCATTTGAAGTACCTGGTGTAGCACGCTTCCGTGTCAACGCATTCAACCAAAATCGTGGCGCTGGCGCGGTATTCCGTACCATTCCTTCTCAAGTGATTTCTATGGAAGACTTGGGCATGGGGCAAATTTTCAAAGACATTTGCGCCTATCCACGAGGAATTGTTTTGGTCACAGGACCAACGGGTTCAGGTAAATCGACTACGCTTGCGGCGATGATGGATTACATTAACGACAACCGTTACGACCATATTTTAACCGTCGAAGATCCAATTGAATTTGTGCACCAATCCAAAAAGTGTTTGATTAACCAGCGAGAAGTGCATCGTGACACACATGGTTTTAATGAAGCGCTACGCTCTGCACTGCGTGAAGATCCAGATATTATTCTCGTCGGTGAAATGCGTGACCTCGAAACCATTCGACTTGCACTCACTGCTGCGGAAACTGGTCACTTGGTGTTTGGAACACTGCATACCACATCTGCCGCAAAAACAATTGACCGTATTATCGACGTGTTTCCTGCCGATGAGAAAGACATGGTTCGTGCCATGCTTTCTGAATCGCTTCAAGCCGTCATCTCTCAAACACTTTTGAAGAAAACAGGTGGCGGTCGGGTAGCTGCTCACGAAATTATGATTGGAATTCCAGCGATTCGAAATCTCATCCGTGAGAACAAAGTTGCACAAATGTATTCTGCAATACAAACCGGTGCAAATTATGGCATGACCACTCTCGATCAAAGTCTCAAAAATCTTGTCGCGAAAGGCATTATTACCCCGCAAGTTGCACGTACTGCGGCTAAACAACCAGAATCATTTTTATAAAAAAGTGAACGTCATTTGATTTAGGGGAATCAAAATGGATTTTAATGACCTGCTCGACATGATGATTGCGCGCAAGGCTTCAGATTTATTTATCAGTGCAGATATTGAACCATCAATGAAAATTAATGGTGAAATTGTGCCTGTAGTTAAAACAAAACTCACTGGTGAAATCATAGGTCAATTGATTCACTCGATTATGAGTGAAAGACAACGAATTGAATTTGCTGCAACACACGAATGTAATTTTGCTATTGCCAATCGTGATAAAACTGCACGTTTTCGTGTCAGTGCTTTTCAGCAACGTGATCAACCTGGCATGGTCTTACGTCGGATTGAAACTGTCATTCCAAGTATTGATGAGCTGAAACTACCGCCCGTACTTAAAGATTTAGCAATGACTAAGCGCGGGATCATCTTATTTGTAGGTGCTACTGGTACAGGTAAATCGACTTCGCTTGCAGCAATGATCGGTCATCGTAATCAAAATTCTAAAGGTCATATCATTACCATTGAAGACCCAATCGAATTTATTCATCAACATCAAGGCTGTATCATTACTCAACGTGAAGTTGGCATTGATACAGACTCCTTTGAAATTGCACTGAAAAACACACCCCGTCAAGCACCTGATGTTATTCTTATTGGTGAGATCCGCTCACGTGAAACCATGAACTATGCGATTAGTTTTGCTGAAACAGGTCATTTAGTATTTGCGACTTTACATGCAAATAATGCCAATCAAGCCTTAGATCGTATTATTCATTTCTTTGAGACAGATCGTCACAGCCAACTGTTTATGGACCTCTCACTGAACTTGAAGGCAATCATTGCACAACAGTTAATTGCGACTCCTGATAAAAAATCACGTCATCCCGCAATTGAAATCTTAATCAATTCTCCACTGATTTCAGACTTAGTGCGTAAAGGCGAAGTTCATGAAATTAAGGAAGTCATGAAGCGTTCCCGTGAAATTGGAATGCAGACGTTTGATCAAGCGCTATTTGACTTATATAAAGCTAAGAAAATCACTTATGACGAAGCATTACGTCATGCTGACTCTGCCAACGATTTACGCTTACAAATCAAACTCTCTGAAGAAGATCCAAACTATCTGTTGAATTCTGGCCCCCGCCTCACTTTTGATGGTCAAGATGATTAATTAATAGTGAATAAAAAAGGAGCAATCATTGCTCCTTTTTTAATGCAATCAAGATTTATTTTTTACGGTATGCTTCTTGGCATTCAGGCGCATCGCAATAACCATATAAATTCAAAGAGTGACCTGTTAAAACAAAACCAAGTTGTTCAGCAACATTATGTTGTTCTTGTTCAATCAAATCATTGTGGAATTCAACAACTTTGTTGCAGTTCTGGCAGACCATATGATCGTGGTGATCATCTTGCATGATTTCGAATACAGAGTGATTATTCTCGAAATGATGACGTTGGATAATACCAGCAGCTTCAAACTGAGTTAACACACGATATACAGTTGCTAGACCGACATCTTCGCCTTGCTCAAGTAAGGTCTTATAGATATCTTCCGCGCTCAAATGATGCTGTCTTGAATTTTCTAATAATTCCAAAATCTTGATTCGTGGAAGGGTAACTTTAAGTCCAGCTTTGCGTAAATCTTGATTTGAAATAGGCATATAAAAAGGTCTCTCAACAAATTTTAAGTTGGAATATGCAACAGAGTTGAGATGCAGTATGATCTATCCTTGGATCAATTGCATCATAATTAATTTGGGATAGTGTAGCAAAATGCAAAAAATCATGCTGACGTTATTCGTCGCTTCTTTACTGGGTGGTTGTTCTGTCTTTGGTGTATACAAAGTTGATATTCCTCAAGGAACACCATTAACCCAAGCGCAAGCTTCAAAAATTCAAGTCGGGATGACTTACCAACAAGTTCGTTTTTTACTTGGTAGCCCAACCATTTCAGATCCTTTGAATCCTTTACGTTGGGATTACATCTACAATTATACCCCAGGTACATATGCTAAAAAAGCAAATATTCCTGCAACTCAAGGTCAGCATCTAAAAGTATATTTCGATGGTTCTGGCGTCGTGAATAAAATCGAAGGTTTAGAAACTATCCCAGAAACTCAACCTGGTTTACCAGGTTCGAAAGATGCGATTTTGAACGTGCCACCACTATAAAGAATTAGACATAAAAGAAAACCCCTCAAAGAGGGGTTTTTCATATCATTTCAATTGTTTAAAGCGATTGCCACGACAATAGCGCCCAACTGGATTCGCTGCCGCTCGCTTACGGCGTATATCTTTTGGATTAATCGTTAATGCCCGATAAATTTCCACCCGATCACCTGCCTGCAAAACATGCGATTGATCTTGTACTTTCATCCCAAAAATTCCAACAGCATACTCATCTGGCAACTGCGTACACGACGCAATACCACTTTGTGTAATAGCATCCGCAACAGACATGCCTTCCACAAATTCAAGTTCGATGTGAAACTGCTGGTCTACAGCAGCATAAGCAACCCAAACTTTTGCATTTTGGATCATGGTAACAATTGACCTAAGTAAGAAATCATAGCAACCACAATTGCTAAAGGTGTCACAATACGCACAGCCACACGCCAGATATTATAAAAAGCTTCATTACTAAAATTCAGCGCTTTACGTAAATGACTAATTTTCATGATCCAACCCACGAAAATTGCATAGATTAAACAAATGCTTAATCCCCAAAGCATTAAAATCGGAGTTAAAAATAGATCGGCTGCAGGGAATACCCAAATTAAAAGTGGTGCAAGCAATAAAATATATTGCACCGCTTGTGCTAATCCACGATGTACGAGTTGTTCCTTGCCAAGTTGCAGGAGTAAAGCTACTGCAAATATTGTCGCGATTAAAACGATATATGCTGGAATTGCAGCACTAATTGCAAAATATCCAAATCCAGCCACAGCCACCAGTTGCGCTAGCCAAATCGGTAAAGTTTTTGGCGTTGCAGCATCTTGTTTCTCTTGATTGAGATTTGTCTGCCAATATAATCCAAGCCCGAGACCAGAAGCCACTAAAGCGAGAATAGTTGCACTGCCCCACTCTTTAAACTCAACAGGAGTCAGCTGCCAATCATTGACTTGGACACCAAAAACTTGAGCCGCGACTAAACTTGCAATCGTTGCAATCGCAGTAAGTACAACCAATACTGAACGTTGAAGAAATGATAAACCGAATGCAATGAATGCTGCGATGCCCATCAAAATATTTGAACCAATACCAAAATCATTTTGTTGTGCTACAGCATTAGAAGTATTAAGTAATATACCGCCCGCTAAGAATGGAATAAAAATAACAGCAAGCCAACCAACCACTCTCCAACGTTGGTGCGCATCGGCTTCACGGGTCAATTTTGATAATGCGTTCAGCGCTGATGTTTGAGCTCGTTTCGCCAATCCAATTTCTAAATAAATAATTGGCAACGCTAAAAACAACATCGTTGCAAACCAAAGCAACCAAAAATCGAGTTGTCGATCAATTTGCAAGCCTAAGCTTGGTGCCAGACCCACAATAATGATAAATGATAAACAAAATGCCATCAGCGGCGATAACCATCGTGACATAGCGGTGTCCTGCATGAGGTATTCCATTAAAAAGTTTTACGCTATTTTGCCTAGCTCAATCATTAAAATCAAAGTCTGGCGTTAAAAAAGTAAGCGTAGATCTTAGCCACTTCAAATTAAATTTTTAATATTGATCCGCGCGAGTAACACGCTTCAAGCTTGGGTCACGGGCTTCTCTGACCAATCGCTCAACGTGAGTTATGGTACGTAATGTTGGCTTACCATCCTGAAATAAAATCATTTCGCCGGGCGTATATGCAAACCAAGCTTCATTATCTGTTAATGGTTCTGTCGTAATTACAGCCACACGATCTTCAGGTGTCGTGACCTGACTAAAATCGACTTCAACATCAATATCAATTAATCGTGCAGGTTGAAATGGATATTCTCGAACAATCCAGTGTAATTTTGTGGTCGCATAACTATACAAAGCCTGTCCATTTGATAAACAAAAATTGAATGTCCCATGCTCTGCTATTGTTGGTGAAATTTCTTCTAAGGCATGAAATACATCGTGGACACTTGGCTCTACATAACCAAACTTTTGTACGAGATGTTCTAATAAATAGCAAAATGCAAGCTCACTATCTGTATTACCTACTGGTGTGAACTGTCCCGACAACCTTGGATGAAAATTATGCAGATCGCCATTATGCGCGAAAATCCATTGTCTCCCCCACAATTCACGAATAAATGGATGAGAATTTTCTAAAGTAATTTTTCCCTGTGTTGCTTTACGAATATGGGCAATGACATTACGCGATTTAATCGGGTAATTACGAACGAATTCTGCAATTGGAGACTCGACTGCAGATTGGTTATCAACAAATAAGCGACATGCCTTATCCTCAAAGAAAGCGATGCCAAAACCATCTGAGTGATCTGACGTTATTCCAGCGCGCTGAGAAAAACCACGAAAAGAAAACGTAATATCCGTAGGGGTGGCACAATTCATTCCAAGTAGTTGGCACATAATCTTTCATTTTGCTTTAATTATCAGTTTTATTGTGCATCAGCCTTATAGATGTTGCAAATATGAATATAGCAATTGAATATGTTTTATGCTGGATATATGGGACATAAAACGATTATTCTTATCAAACAAAAAAAGCCACCGAAGTGACTTTTTATTATGTGATTATGAATTAGTGCGCCGACTTAGAACGATTGGTAATCAATGTTCCAACACCGTGATCCGTAAAAATTTCCAACAAAGTCGCATGTGGAACACGACCATCCACAATATGCGCGCTCACTACACCCCCTTTCACCGCATCAAGCGCACATCCCACTTTCGGAATCATACCGCCGTAGATCACACCTGTATCTATCAAGCGATCGACTTCTTGTGTTGTTAGTCCAGTGAGTAGGTTTTTATTCTCATCCAATACACCACTGATATTCGTAAGAAGAATTAACTTTTCTGCACCCAAAGCTTCAGCAACTTTACCAGCAACTAAATCCGCATTGATATTATAAGTGTTACCTTCCTCATCAACACCGAGTGGCGCAATCACTGGAATAAAATCACTTTGAGTGAACATTTCCAGAACGTCAGTTTTTACACCGACCACTTCACCCACTAACCCAAGATCAATTTGTTGAACAGATCCATCCTCTTGGGTTTTTTCCATCAACAACTTTTGAGCACGAATTAAGTTACCGTCTTTACCCGTTAATCCAATTGCACGACCACCATGTTGATTGATCAAATTCACAATAGACTTATTTACACTTCCGCCCAACACCATTTCTACAACTTCCATAGTTGCAGGATCAGTTACACGCATTCCATCAATACGGTCTGATTCACGCCCAAGTTGTTTCAAAAATGAATCGACTTGAGGACCACCACCATGAACCACAATCGGATTAAGACCAACTGTTTTCAGAAGCACGATATCACGGGCAAACGAACTTTCTAATGCAGGATCAGTCATTGCATTGCCGCCATATTTCACTACAAGTGTTTTACCTGTAAATCTTTGGATGTATGGCAAAGCTTCTGTCAAAATTTGAGCTTTGTCGATGCCAGTTTGTTGGTGTGGCATTCGCCTCTCCTTCATTCCTACATTAGTGTGCATTCAAAATACTTTGAGCAAGCACAGGATATTTTTCATTTAAAATTTTTACAAAATGCTGGCGAATTTCATAAAGTTTCGATGGGCTATCTGCATCAAACCGCACCGTGAAGTATTCACCAGTATTTGATGCTCGCATAATGCCAAATCCGTAGTCAAAATCAAGGCGAATACCATCGATTTTACTCATTTTAGCCCCAGTACTTTTACAATTCTGCTCTATCAAGGCTAAGACGTCTTGCGGATTTGCATCTTGAGTTTCAATATAGGTATCTTCAGTACCAAAGCGATCTGGAAATTGGGCGAGATATTCAGATAGCGTGATATTGAGTTGACTCAATGCCTCCATGACCCGTAATGCTGCATAGATACCATCATCGTAACCAAAACCACGACCATCATTAAAAACATAATGACCCGCATATTCTCCCCCAAAAACAGCTCGACCTTTGGACTGGGAAATATAACGGCGCATGAAACTGCTGCCAGTACGAATCATTTTTGCGATGCCTTGTAATTGTTCAATGGTTTTTGACACCATCGTTGAACATTTTACGTCATAAACAATTTCATGATGTGGATGCTGAGTTAAACACAATGATGCGAATAATGCCAACAAGCGATCAGCAGACACAATGTGAGCATTCTCATCCAGAATGACGGCACGATCACCATCACCATCGAGAGCAATCCCTAAATCCGCCTGATGCAACAAAATTTTTTCTTTTAACTGTGTCAAATGCTTCGCTTGTGAAGGGTCTGGAGGATGATCTGGAAACTCTCCATTTTCACAACAACGTATTGAAATGACTTCACATCCCATTTTTTGTAGTACTAAATCAGCACAACGCCCAGCAGCACCATGCATACCATCTAATACAACCTTGAGTGGACGCTTTAATTGAATATCCTTGAGCAAAGCATGCTGATAAGCCAAGCAATACTCAGATTTAATCTGATGTGTCAGTTGAGGTGGCGTTGGAAAGTGATCATGTTGAAAATAGAAACCTTCTGCATACTCCCCAACATTTTGAATCATGTCTGGACAAGGTGGTTCATATTCAATAATCCATTTAATTCCATTATCATGTTTAGGGTTATGACTCGCGGTCACCATGATGCCATTGCCATTTTTATGTCGAGCAGCAAAATACATTTGTGGGGTTGAACAACATCCAATGTTTTCGACATTCATCCCTTGGTTTTTGAAGACTGATTCAATAATCCAAGCAAAAGTAGGACCAGTCAATCGAGCATCGTAACCTAGCACAATACTTTTCTGGCCACGTGATTGATACTGAGTAGCGAGCCCATGCGCAATCGCATAAATTGTTCTTGTATCCAATTGACTGACTTTTCCGCGAATATCATAAGCGCGGAAAATTTGTCTTGGAAAAATAAGTGGTTGGGTATTCATTCTTAATTAACACCGTTGACTGCTGAGACAGAACAGCGTGATGAGAGTTGATCCAAATAAATTTTGAATATATTGAGTAATAGAAAATATCGTTATTCTTTATATAACGTGTACCAATTTCAATTTATATAATCTTTGTTAATATTTTGCAACATATAAATAAAAGCCTGATTTTACAGGCTTTTATCCAAAATACTATTGTTTCCCAGTGTGTCCGAATCCACCAGCTCCTCGCTCACTTGCCTTGAATTCGTCAACTAAATCAAATTCAGCTTGTAAAACAGGAACCAATACGTATTGAGCCAATCGCTCACCCGGCTCTAATGTAAATGCATTTTGACTGCGGTTCCAAACTGAAACCATTAATTCACCTTGATAATCTGAATCAATTAGACCGACGAGATTTCCTAATACAATCCCGTGTTTATGACCTAAGCCAGAACGAGGCAAAATCAAACCCGCATAACTTGGGTCTTCGATATAAATTGCCATACCTGTTTTAACTAAAACAGTCTGACCAGGCTCAATAGTGATCGCTTCATCTACACATGCACGTAAATCTAAACCTGCCGATCCTGTTGTTGCATAAGTAGGTAATGGCCATTCTTGACCAAGTCGTTGGTCGAGTACTTTCACTTGAACTTTCATATTCAATCCTGTTTTAAAATGTAATTAACGTTTGAGTAAAGCTTTCAGATTTTGCAGATAATGCTGTGCTTGTAATTTTGGATCGATATTTTCAGCCAATTTCTTTTTTCGACCTAGCCAATCGACTTCATCTTGTGGCAATTCATCCAAGAAGCGACTTGGTGTCATTTGTTTCATCTGACCTCCATTTTTACGCTGTTCTGCAAGCGTCAAAGTCAGACCTTGTTTGGCACGGGTAATACCAACGTACATCAGTCGACGTTCTTCTTCGATGGTATCAGCCACAATTGAATTCTTGTGCGGAAGCAACTCTTCCTCAAGCCCCATAATATAAACAAATGGGAATTCCAGGCCTTTAGAAGCATGCAAAGTCAGTAAGTTTACTTTATCGATATCTTCATCTTCTTGCTGTTGCTCCAACATATCCAGCAACACCATCTTACGAATGACACTTTCGATATTTTTTTCATCGACATCTTCAGCACGATTGATCAAACTTTGAATACTGCTATAAAGCACTTCAATATTGTCAATTTTAGTTTTTTCTTGTGCTGGCGTCGCTGCCGTTTCTTTGATGTAGTCGATATATCCTGCCTCAACCATCATTTGGCGGACTTTAGGCACAGGTTCATCATCATCTAACAGTTCACGCGTAAAACCTTCGATAAAATCAGCAAACTCAGCCAATTGAGATGTCGCCTTCTTCGGTAATACCATACTTAGGCGCTGATCATTCGCGGCACCTAGTAGAGAAAGATTATTCTCTTGCGCAAATAAACCTAGTTTTTCTAAAGTCACAGGTCCTATGGCGCGTTTAGGTGTGTTGATAATCCGTAAGAAAGCACTGTCATCTTCAGGATTAATAATGAGACGTAGATAGCTCATAATATCCTTGATTTCAGCACGACCAAAGAACGACTGACCACCAGAAAGTTTGTAAGGAATCTGCATCTGACGAAGTTGTGTTTCTAAAACACGTGCTTGGAAGTTTCCACGGTATAACACGGCGTAATCTTTCCAATTTTTGCCATTCATCAATTTATGAGTCAGCAAATCTTTAACAACACGTTCCGCTTCATCATCATCATTACGACAAGTAATAATACGGATCACCTCACCATGTCCTTTATCACTCCACAATTTTTTATCAAAAATATGTGGGTTATTCTCAATCACATGGTTTGCAGCTTTTAAAATTCGACTGGTTGAACGATAGTTTTGCTCAAGCTTAATGACTTTTAAATTGGGGAAATCTTCCTTCAATAATGCCATATTTTCTGGCTTTGCCCCCCGCCAAGCATAAATTGATTGGTCATCATCCCCTACAGCCGTAAATTGTCCCATGACACCAACAAGCAGTTTGACCAAGATATATTGGGCGGTATTGGTATCTTGATATTCATCAACCAATAAATAACGTACACGGTTTTGCCATTTATCACGGACTTCAGCATTTTCTTGAAGAAGGCGTGTCGGCATTACGATTAAATCGTCAAAATCGACCGCATTATAGGCACGTAAATTACGTTCATAGAGTTGATAGAGATGCGCAAATTGGACATCTTCAGCCGTTTCACAAGTCGTATGTGCTTGCTCCGGCAAAATTAGATCGTTTTTCCAATCTGAGATCATCTTCATCGCTTTTGCGATCAGCTCTTTACTTTCTGCACCAGACAAATTATCTCGGTGCATTAAATCCATTAAAATACGCTTACAGTCATCAGCATCTAAAATGGAAAAGTTTGCTTTAAGTGGCGTATGTTTTAATTCTAGTCTTAATAAATTCAAACCAAAGGTGTGAAAGGTAGAAACAGATAAACCCTTTCCATCCTCTTTACCAAGCAATTTACCGACACGCTCTTTCATCTCTCGTGCAGCTTTGTTGGTAAAAGTCATCGCAGTAATACGATGTGCTGGTATACCGCATTTTTTGACTAAATATGCAATTTTCTGTGTGATTACAGAGGTCTTACCTGAGCCTGCCCCAGCAAGTACTAACAAGGGTCCTTGAGTGTATTTCATGGCTTCAAGTTGCTTGTCGTTCAAATGACTGGCTGATGACATATTCTTTCCTCTTTTCCTTCAGCGCTCGATTATAGTCATCTGCTTCGAATATGACTAACGTTAAATTTAATGAAGGTATATTTGAATAAATTTCAGACATAAAAAAACCACCCGAAGGTGGCTTTTTGAAGATCATGTATTATTGAACTGCGTAAACAGCAATCTCTACACGACGGTTTTGTTCTTTACCTGCTGCAGTTGTGTTATCAGCAATTGGGTTTGAAGAACCTAAACCTTGAGCATTAATACGTGCTGTAGAAACACCCTTAGATGCTAAATAGCTAGCAACAGATTGAGCACGTGCTTGTGACAATGGGATGTTAATCGCATCATTACCTGAACTATCAGTATAACCAGTTACAAGGATACCGCTCTTGTTGTCTTCAGTTAAAACTTGTGCAACACGGTTTAAAGTGTCATAGAAGTTTGGCTTGATATTTGATTTATTTGTATCAAACGTGATAGCACCTGGCATTACTAAGTTAATAGAGCCATCTGGATTACGGTTTACATCAATACCTGTACCAGCAGTTGCTTGGCGTAATTTTTTCTCTTTATTGTCGAGATATACGCCTGCAGCACCACCTAATACAGCACCAATCGCTGCTGCACGGTTATTTTGACGGCTAGTGTTCGCATTACCTTTAGAAACACCGTAACCAGCTGCTGCACCAGTTAAAGCACCCAATGCAGTTTTGTCATACTCGACGCCACCAATATTGTTACCAGTTGTTTGACAACCAGAAAGTACCATTGCCCCAACCACTGCAGCTGAAATAGCTAATGCACGCATGGGATGACTCCTTTTATATGTTTTTGTATGTGATGAATAATGATTTGTTAGAAACAATTTAACCATTACTATTTTGTTAATAATAAACAGTTTATTAACAATATGTAATCTTTTGTAGCATCTTTCGTTAATGCTTCATCATATTTTATACATAGTTAAGAAAACGGGCTTTGTGATTTGAGCGACTCGATTTATAGTGTTTTAAAAATTTCAATCACATGCAATCACTTTTTAGGACTGTGCAATGGCAGCAGAGAAGCAGAAACAACCTATTTTAAAAAAAATTTCTAAGGGTTTAACCGTAGGTTCTGTGATCACAGGAAGTACATTTTTTCGTGGCCCACCTATTCTTGCATTAGGTTTGACTAAACTCGTAAAAAAATCATCAAAAATCGATGAAACCAATATCAATATCGCCAATGGTTGGATTGGTACGAATAACTGGCTCATTGAAAAAGTTCTCCCTGAGCTTAAATGGCACATCACGATTGATGAAGATCTAGATCTCAATCTACAAGGTCGTTACATCATGACCTGTAATCACCAAAGCTGGGTAGATACAACTGTTACTCAATATTTTGGTCTTAAACGTATGCCGCTCACACGTTTTTTTACGAAATGGGAACTCATTTTTATTCCTTTTGTTGGGCAAGCATTCAAGATCCTTGGTTTTCCTATGATGAAGCGTCATACCAAAGCGCAAATCGAAAAAAATCCTGCGCTGAAATATCGTGATATGGAAGAAGCGCGTAAATCGTGTGAACAACTGCTCAGCCAACCTTTTACCTTATTAAATTATTTAGAAGGTACGCGCTATACGCCCGAAAAACATGCTCAACAAAAATCTCCGTATAAAAATTTACTCAAGCCTAAAGCGGGTGGTCTAGCACTTGCCCTAAATATTCTAGGAAGTGAAATTGATGCACTAGTCGATATGACCATTGTCTATCCAGATGGTGTGCCAGGTTATGGAGATTTTTGGTTAGGAGAAGTTTCTCAAATTGCCGTGAATTTAAGAAAAATTGAAATTCCTGCTTGGGTTCATAGCGGCAATTATGAGGATGATGCCGACTATCGCGCTCGTTTCCAAAAATGGGTTGATGAGCTTTGGACAGAAAAAGATCAGTTAATTACACAGTTAAAACAACAGCTTCAAGCTGAATCTGTAAATTAAGCTGTCCTCAGAATGTATTGCATATGACAGAACGCATGACTAATTCTCGAAAAACTTTCCGTCCACAGCGTCACGATACGTTATTTTGGAAGATGTTCCTGATTTATGACATCTTTATGATGCTCATTATTTTAGTCAATTTGTTTTGTCTATGTGCCAATGCATTTTTAATGAGTAATTTTGGCTCATGGGTATTTGACACGGTTCAATTACCTCAAATTCTGGAGTTTTATAAATCCGAGCTTCACCCATGGGTCATCATTACTGAAAGTTGGTTTATCACATTTTTAATTGTTGAACTCGCTGTAAGATGGCTGATTGCAATCGTCAATAAACATCATCAGCGTTGGTTTTTCTTTCCCTTCATTCATTGGTATGAAATATTAGCTATTATCCCTTACCTTCGCTTTTTACGTTTAATTCGCGTCGGAGTGATTGCCTATAGACTGCATGAGCTAGGCTATAAAGTCATACCTAATAAATGGTTCAGACGTCTTAATTTTTACTATAACGTGATCATGGAAGAGCTCTCTGATCGTGTGGTGATTACTGTCATTGATAGTGTTAAAAAAGAGTTAGACACTAGCTCAACCCATAAAAAAATCATTCATGATCTGGTGAATCACCATCGAGACATGTTTGCCACGACATTAGCGCAAGTCTTACAAGAATCTTTAGCAACCGAATTAAAACTTCAAAAAGATAATATCTCGCAAGGCGTTGGTCACATTGTCATTAAAGCAATTGAAGACACACCAGAGCTAACACAGCTCTTAAAGCTGATTCCATTGGTGGGTGGTCGTATAGAACAGCAAATCCACAACATTGGTCAACGATTAGGTGAAAATATTACCGACGGTTTAGTTGAACCTTTTATTTCTGGAACCATTGATAAACCGAATGCGCATTATCAACTCATTGCTGAAAAAATTAGCCAGCTCAATATTGATAATCATGCATTAGAACAACTCGTTGAATCTGTCGTTTATGAAAGTCTTGAGTCTTTAAGAAAACAGGTGGCAGTAAAACAATGGCAAATAGAGTTATCAAAAAACAATCAAGTCAAGGAATGATCATTTCTCTATTAATTTAATATATCCGCTAGAGAATTCTTGAGAATTGAACTAGCATTTGCACAATTAACAATTTTTACTTCGATTATAAAGCGCGAAGCAAGCAAGGAATGAATATGGCAGATATTCGGATTACCGGTAGAATGGTGAATTTTACCCGAATTACCTTTGACACCAATGATCATAATGTTATCCGCCAACAATTAAGTGCCATGATGAGTGAAACCTCTTATGAAGGTGCGCTTGTCATTCTAGACACAACCGTTGAACAAGAACTCATTGGACTCATTCAATTGGTCATCAGTTTAGGGTTACAGCCAATGGCTGTCGTTGATGGTTTAATGGGTGATGAAGCACGTGCGATCCAATTCCCAGTTCTTGCGGCTGATCGTCCTTTGCAGCGGATCAAAGCAACAAAAGAACAAGTGGTAGAAGCCCCAGCAAATACACCTGAAGTTGAGAAGGTTCCAACACACATAGCTCCAGCAACCACACATAAAACTTCGTATCACGATGAAGTGCTTAGAACAGGACAATGTCTGGTACAAGATCACGGCGATATTATTTTAACTGCTGGAATTAATAGTGGCTCTGAAATCATCGCTTCAGGAAATATACATATTTATGGCTCTGCTCGTGGTAGAGTCATCGCCGGCGCCGGTGGCAATACAGCAGCACGAATTTTCTGTCATGTTTTAGAAGCTGAATTAGTATCTATCGCAGGAACATATTGTGTTGCAGATGATATTCCACCACATATGCTAAAAAAGTCAGTACATATCTATTTAAATGATGCTCAAGAGCTTGTCTTTGAAGCACTGGAATTTTAATGTATAACTAAACATGAGAACCCCTATAGTATTGGGGATAAACATAACAGGAGTGGATTCGGTGGCGAAAATTGTTGTCGTAACATCAGGTAAAGGTGGCGTAGGTAAAACAACTACCAGTGCATCTTTTGCAACAGGTTTAGCCCTTCGTGGCCACAAAACTGTTGTAATCGATTTTGACGTAGGTTTACGTAACCTCGACCTTATCATGGGTTGTGAGCGTCGTGTTGTTTATGATTTTGTGAATGTATTAAATAACGAAGCGAGATTACAACAAGCACTTATTCGCGATAAAGAAATCGAAAATCTATATATTTTACCTGCATCACAAACCCGTGATAAAGATGCGTTAACCGATGAAGGTGTTGCACGTGTTATGGACGAACTTTCTCAAGAGTTCGACTACATCATTTGTGACTCTCCTGCAGGTATTGAACGTGGTGCAATTTTAGCAATGTACCATGCTGATGAAGCAATCATTGTAACGAACCCTGAAATTTCATCTGTCCGAGATTCCGATCGTATTATTGGTATGTTGGACAGTAAAACGAAGAAAGTAGAAAATAACGAAGGTCGTATTCGTAAGCATCTTTGTATCACACGCTTCAACCCTGAACGTGCTGACAAGCAAGAAATGTTAACAGTCGATGATATTTCTAAAGATATCCTTCGCGTGCCAACGCTCGGTGTAATTCCTGAATGTAAAAGCGTGTTACAAGCTTCGAATGAAGGTAAGCCTGTTATTCTTTATACTGAAGAAGCAGCTGGACAAGCTTATGACGATCTTGTTGCACGCTTCCTTGGTGAAGAACGTCCATATCGTCACATCTCTGTGAAGCCGAAAGGCTGGTTAGCACGTTTATTTGGAGCATAAAGATGGCAGGATTCTGGAGTAAACTTTTTAGTAGTGATGACAAACCATCAAGTGCACAAACAGCTAAAGATCGCTTAAAAGTTATCGTGGCATCTGAAAATGGTCTAGGTAAGCGTTTAAGCCAAGATAAAATTGATTTAATGAAAAAAGAAATCATGCAAGTTGTGAATCGTTATGTGCGTGGTGTAGATGAACAGCATATACAAATGTCGGTTCGCTCAGAAGCAAATATCGAAATGCTAGAAATGAATATCAATTTGCCTGAAGAACGTTAATCTGATTTTTGATTAGTCAAGCAAATTGAATCAGGGCAAAATATGAGAGTGGCAGAAATAGGCTATTAGCTATATTCCGCCCACTTGAAGCAGAGCTTCAAGTCTTGCGACTAGACAAAGCAGTGCTTCGCTCATCTAGTCTCATATTTTGCCCTTTTTTATTGATTAAAAATACCAAGGAGATTGTGATGGCATTATCACAGCCAGCCACGTTCAATGAAGAATGGTCAGACGAGCGTGTTTTTGCCTATTTAAATCAGTTACCTCCTGAAGGTGTAAACGCTGATTTTCATGTTCTCTATCATGCTTTTAAACATATGCGTGCTAATGACTATGAGCGTTTACTCACTAAATTTATAGCAGATGGTCGAGATCTTAACGCTCAAAATCCTGAAGGCAAACGTATTCATGATGTGATCGCAGAATTCCCACGCCAAAGTGCAGAATTCCTTGCTGTTTTAGCAAAATTTGCCTAAAAACAGATAAAAAAGCCTGCTTGAGCAGGCTTTTTTGATTTAAATCTATCTTATACCTGTTAAAAAATAGTTTCGTATTAAGGTTACTTTTACGTTTGGGTGAAACTTAGATTATTTCCATTGCCAACCCAATGCAATAGCACCACCAACATCACCTTGTGAACTTGCGGTTCCAGATGCTTTATAGACAAAGCGATTCGTTTCAGAAACCCCACTAAATCCAATGGCAATACCTTGCTCACCATCCCATGTACCAGCAGCTGCACTGAACATACTTGCACCAGCATAAGTTGGCTGGGGTAATGAAGCGACAGCCAAAGATGCTGCAATAGCTGCTCGAGTGTCACGTCGTTCATCGGCAAAACTCTGTTCTAAAGCATTTACACGTCGACTAGTATACTCATTGGCCTGATTCAATATTTCATTGGTTCGTATATTCGTATATTCCTGTGCATCGCTCAAAACTTTCTGATCTGCTTGACGCATTTGTTTTACATTGACTGCGTCGGTATCCGCTGTACCTGCTGCCACATTAACAATTTGGCGCTGTTGCGTAGAGGAACCCACTGAAACCGTATTGTCCCGATCGGTAGACGAAGCATTTCCTAAAAGAACAGCATTATTTGCGTCAGACGTTATGTTATTCCCAAGAGCTACAGTACTATTTCCTGAAATATTGTTGAAATTACCAACTGAATGCGTATTTTCACCCGTAACCGTATTGTGATTTCCTAAAGCTGTTGCATGTTCACCAGCGACTTGTGATTCAGCCCCAATGACAATACTCTCACGACCCGATGCTACTGATGAACTTCCGATTGCAAGAGCATCTTCACCTGTTGCATTTGGTAATATTGCATTTTCACTAGGATTTGTTCCAACAGATATTGCGACAGTTCCACCACTAGCCAAAGACGTTAGCCACTGTTGTTCGGTGCCATTAAAGCCATTTTGTACAGCAATCTCAAAAGCACTAAATCCTTGATCACCTTTGTCACCTTTTAAGCCTTGAAGTCCTTGATCACCTTTATCGCCCTTGTCGCCTTTTAAGCCTTGAAGTCCTTGATCACCTTGATCTCCCTTATCACCTTTCAATCCTTGAGGACCTTGGTCACCTTTATCTCCTTTGAGTGACGTCAGCCAATCTTGCTCTGTTCCTACAAATCCATTATTCACCGCCACTTGGTAAGCACTATCACCTTGTGGTCCTACACCGCCACTAGGTCCACCGCTTGTACCTGGTATACCTTGATCCCCTTTGTCACCTTTCAATCCTTGTGGACCTTGATCACCTTTATCTCCCTTATCGCCTTTTTCACCTTTTAATGATGTAAGCCAATCTGTTTCAGAGCCCTCAAATCCATTACTCACAGCAACCTCGTACGCACTTGGTCCAGCTGGTCCAGTGGTACCTGTACCTGTTTCACCACCAACACCATTATTTTCGAGTGCAGACACTCGGTCTTTTAACGCTGTAAATTCAATATCAATCCCTCTAATTGTTTGATTTACGTTTTGGTATGTAGAGCCTTGCATTTCAAATGAAAGGGGCATCACACTCCCCTGAAACATAGTCACCCCAGTACCCAGAATTCTTTGTAAACTGGCTGTCAATTGATCAACATTAATAGCATCATGAGTATCTAATCCCCATGCTAAGTTCATGATTCGGCGTTTTAATTGATCACTACCGACTGAAATAACATTCTCTCGATCTGCAACCGATGCACTACCTAAAGCAACAGAGTTGCTCGCATAAACCTGACTCAGCTCACCAATCGCGACTGACTCTCTTACGGATGTATAATTTGGTCCTGGTCGAATAATAATAGAACCACCGACAGCCACATTAGTGTGACCTTGCACATTACTGTTGGAGGCAAATATATGAGAACTCGTCGCACCAACCTCATTAAATCCACCAAAAATCATCGAGCCATTAGTGTTGACGTCGTGAATATTATTCATACCAACAACAACAGATTTTACAGACGAGTTTAAATTTGAAATACCTATAGAGATACCCCCTTCAGCAGTATTTGAACTACCGATCGCAATACTCCCTTCCCCCTTAACCACTTGATTATTACCAATGGCAATATTACTTGTATGATGCGTTGTGTTTTGATTTCCAATGACCACATTATTTTGCGTTGTCGTTACAGCGTTTGGTGTCACCGTATTATTCAAACCAAAAACAGTATGATTCATCCCAATATTGACGTTATTGCTTTGTCCCATAACCACACTGTTCGGTGCAACCACTGAGTTATTTTCACCACAGATGAAAGATGTAGTGTCTGAATTCGTCGCTGTGCCTGTTGAACCCTCACATTCATCAGCTTGCACCTGACTCGTCATTGCGGTTAATGCCCCAATTAAAATCAGATAACCTGTCGTTATTCCAATATTTTTTAAAGATTGTGTAAAACGTGTACGTCCAAGTTCCCCTGTTACGACTAATTTTCCATTACGATTACGGATAACTCGGTATATATGGTTCATGTAATTCCCCTTAGTTTTTGACATGGTCATGTCACTTGCAGGTTTTCCATAGTTTGCAAGAAAGACCTTTTATAATGAGGAAAATCAAACCATAAAGCTGATAATCTAGAAGCCCCCCTTTAAGGGGGGATGAAAAAAATATTTTTGTGAAAAAATGATTAATATTTACTTTTTTATCTCAATTTTTTTAAAAAAATCTATAATTTGAATTTGTTATAATCAAAACAGTTCAATCGAAGATGAATTCAATAAGTTTTCGTAAAAGTGATCGAACAAGGCTCGGCACCCTCCATCGCCTGAGAAATCTTTGCTGTACTCAACTTCCGCTCCTTACCATTGCGCCCAGTATTTTTGACTATTTGAATTTTTTTGATTCCACATGATGCCTACGGTATGGCACTGACCTATCCAAATGGTGAACCTTATATACTGTATTACAAAAATCTTAACCCTCGGTCGATGAGGTATGTGCAAGAAAATACTGAATTATTCTTAAACTTAAAAACCGAAAGCCATATCCGCTGGCTCAACTGCCCTATGTTACCCAAAGTCGGAAATCTTTTACGCCCAGATGATCCGTATTTTCATAGCTTAACCTACCAGATGATTGTGCGCCAAAGCGGTCTTCACCATACACTAGATTTAAGATTAGAACGCAATCATATTCCTGCAGGAGGTATTACCCTCTATAGGCGTATGTCACACCCCTTCCAATTACAAGATCATCGTTTATTAGAACAAGCTGGTGTCTATATCGAATATGCGCTTAACAATCAAATGGAGGATGGCGACGATGTAATTGAATCAGATCAAGCGTTGTTAATCGTGAATTCTCAAAATGATTTAGTCATGATGACTGATGCTGCAAAGGATTTACTGAATCTCTTCCCGATACATTATGAATTTTGGGAACCATATAAAGCGTTGCCAAAATCATGCTATCAAGTCATCAATGAGCTTAAATATGGGCAACAAATCCCCAAGCTTAGTTTGACCATTCCTAATGGAATATTAACCCTTCGTGCTGAATGGTTAAGTAGTCAAAATACAACCGATACAAATATCGCCTTATACTTAAAGCGCTCATTACCACGCTCCCTCATTATTTTAAAAAAACTAGAAGCACTTGATCTATCCCCCCGAGAATGCCAAGTGGCTTTTTCGTTAATTACAGGCATGAATAAAAGTGAAATTTTACAAAAATTATCCATTAGCCCTGCGGTATTTAAAGATTGTGTCAAGTCAGTTTACCAAAGCTTGAATGTTCACTCTGTGAGTGAACTGATCACATTTGCCAGCCAATGGACTACCCCCAAAAACAACACTTTTTTGAGTTAAATAAAAAAAAGCAACCTATGGTTGCTTTTTCTGAGTCAGTCTTCGTTAAACTAAAATTTCACGTTTACCATTTGCGCCCATTGCACTCACGATACCGTTTTCTTCCATTTGGTCAATAATACGTGCGGCACGATTATAACCCAGACTAAACTTACGCTGTAAAGATGAAGTGGATGCTTTGCGGGTTTCTAAAACAAAAGCAACACATTGATCATAAAGTGCGTCACGGTCAGAAGCACCATCACCATCCTCAAAGCCACGTGATGCTGGCTCTTCATCAAATGGGGTGAGAATTTCATCCACATAGTTTGGTGCACCACGCTCACGCCATGCATCACAAATACGGTTCACTTCGTCATCGGCAATAAATGCACCATGCACACGCTCAGGCTCAATTTTACCTGGTCCTAAGAACAGCATATCACCATGTCCAAGCAAATCTTCTGCACCACCCGCATCCAAAATCGTACGCGAGTCAATTTTAGAGTTTACACGTAGCGCAACACGCGTCGGTATATTCGCCTTAATTAAGCCCGTGATTACATCGACGGATGGACGCTGTGTCGCAAGTAATAAATGAATGCCAGCAGCACGTGATTTTTGAGCTAAACGAGTGATCATTTCTTCCGCTTTCTTACCCACCTGCATGATCATATCTGCGAATTCATCTGCAACAATCACAATCGAAGGCAATGGTGTAAGTCTAGGTGCACGTTCTCCAGCAACTGACTCACTGGCTTTCCAAGTTGGATCAAATAGATCTTCACCATTGGCAATTGCTTCTTCAACTTTACGGTTATAGTCACTTAATTTACGTATTTTTAAGAACGACATCAGCTTATAACGACGCTCCATCTCATTCACACACCAATTTAAAGCACTGACTGCATCTTTCATGTCAGTCACAACAGGCGTGAGTAAATGCGGAATATCGTTATAGTTCGCCAATTCAAGTTGTTTAGGATCAATCAAAATAAGGCGCAATTGATCTGGCGTATATTTTAAAAGCATCGATAGAATCATCGAGTTTACAGCAACAGATTTACCTGAACCTGTGGTACCCGCAACCAACATATGTGGTGCCTTGCCCAACTCAGTAATGACTGGGTTACCAGAAATGTCTTTACCCATGGCCATGGATAAGATTCCATCTGGATCCTTAAATTTTGGAATTTGTACCAATTCAATCAGGCGCACCATCTCACGTGTACTATTCGGAACTTCAATGCCAATGTAAGGTTTTCCAGGGATCACCTCAACAACACGTACTGATGCCATCGACATTGATCGTGCTAAGTCACGAGAAATATTAGTTACTTTCGAGGCTTTCACACCAGGCGCAAGATCCAGTTCAAATCTGGTCACGACAGGACCCGGTTGAGCTTCAATCACTTTCGCTTTGACATTAAACTCTTGTAATTTAATTTCTAACAGTTCTGATAATCTTGATAATTGCTCTGCAGTGAAGTTTACTTTTTTGTTTGGGTCTACTTCATCAAGTAAATCCAAACCAGGAAGTGGTGATAAATCTTTACGGCGCTCTGCAACTTGCATTGCACGAGACATTGGACGACCGGCAGCATCTGTTAATGGCGCATCGAAATCAAACTCATTCTCTTCAACTTCGGGCTTACCTACCGTTTCTTGCCAAGCTTCTCTAAAAGCATCCTTATCTGAAGATATACGTTGTTTTTCCTCATCACTCACTTTAGCAACAGGAATTAATGATCCCTCTTGCTCAACCATATTTTGTGGTGATGGAGCAATAATACCTTGCTCTGATTCATATTCTGCGACTGTATCTGACTTAGGTGAAGTCATAAATTTAATATTTGGCGTTACCAAATTTGGACGCTTGACCTCTGGATTAGACAAAGCTTCTGCTTCATCCGCAAGTGATGCAAGACCATCAAGCTCAGAAGCTAACAGATCTGCTTTAGTGATCGCTTCCGCCGCTGCGCTCGATTGACTTGCGTATACAGCACTTGCACCAATAGCTGAGGTATTTTGGATTAGGGATGCTGTATTTTGATCATCAGCAGATTGACCTGAAGGATTTGTTTGATGATGAAAAGGAGTATGAATATCTTTGGCGTGCTGTCCTTGTGGAACAACTTCAAGCAATTCATCAAAGATTTGATCATCATTCCAGTCCAAAGCAGTATCTTGAACAATTGAGCGCTGCTCTACTCGAACGTTTTTACTTAAATCATTAATTTCTGAAGTATGTTGATCAACCTGATCCTCCTCTGCTGCGCGCAAAAGCTCATCAATTTCTCTTTTATGATCTTCATCGCTATGCAAGGCTTTCCAAACTTCACCCGTTGGAACAATACGTTGACTCTCACGCTCTAACTTATGCGCTTTCGCGATGGTACGCTCGAGCTCTGCCTCATCATCTTCATCAAAACGATGATTTTGTTGAGACTCTTGGAAACGCATATCTTCAAATAGTTTTTCAGCAGTACGTTCATGACGCGCTTGTAATTGATCTTTCTCTTCTAAATGATCGACATTATTGAGCTCAGCTTGATGAGGGACTTGAGCTGAACCTTTTAGATTAGGTTCAATTTCTTTTTTCGCTTTTGGCTGAGTCGTCAAATCATAAGCTGATTCAGTCTCAGGTACATTTTTATAGAACAAATCTTGCAAATAAGCGGGTGTCGCCTTCAGAGTAGACCATGTCTTGTTCCACTGAATACCAAAAGCCAGTGTGATTAGAACGATACTAAGTACGATCAGAAAAAAAACGGCGCCATAAATCGTCAAAAGCTGTTTTAAACTCTCACCCAATTCGTAACCAATGATTCCACCTGAAGCATTAGCAAGCGTATCTGCAGGCACTGACCAAAGTAAATAAAACAAACTCGCGACGGTAAGTAAAATGAAAAATTGAGCAGCAAAACGAAATGGACGACTCAAAAAACTTCTTGGCCACCACACTTGAATCGCTTCAATGAATAAATAAATTGGAATCAGTAAACTTGCCCAGCCCAGAAATCCAAATAAGAGATCTGCAATCCAAGCACCTGCGACACCACTTGCATTTGAAACTTGTTGAGTATCACTCGAAATATGCATCCAACCCGGATCAAATGGCGTATAAGTCACTGTTGCTAAAAACAGATAAATACCAAATGATATTAAGAAGAATGTTAAAACTAAGCGCTGTGCATATACACTCGACACCGCAGTCATATACTGTCCTGTAAACGATTATTCATTAATGTTCTAATGTTGAAATGGAACAATTTCTTCATTATAGAAAACTTACTATTATGCACCTGTTCATTAAAAAAAGGTGCAGCTTTCTAAGGTTTCCTTGTTAACACTTTTAACTATATAGCTCAATTCGATTTAGTTGATCAATATAATCCACATTCATTCCACACAACTGTGGTGAAGTTTCACGTATAATTTTCAGCAAGTCGATATATCAAATTAAAAGGATGCTTATACATGAGCGCTCGTCACTCAAGATTGATTATTTTAGGTTCTGGTCCTGCGGGTTATAGCGCAGCTGTATATGCTGCACGAGCAAATTTAAAACCAACTTTAATCGCAGGTATGCAATTGGGTGGTCAGCTCACCACAACTACAGAAGTTGATAACTGGCCAGGTGATCCTGAAGGCTTAACAGGTCCTGCTTTAATGGAGCGTATGCAAGCTCACGCAGAACGTTTTGGTACTGAATTGGTTTACGATCACATTAACGAAGTTGACTTAAATGTACGTCCATTCGTTTTAAAAGGTGATATGGAAGAATACACGTGTGATGCTTTGATCATTGCAACAGGCGCTACGGCTCAATACTTAGGATTAGAATCCGAAGCTGCTTATATGGGTCAAGGTGTGAGTGCATGTGCAACTTGTGATGGTTTCTTCTATAAAAATCAAAAAGTCATGGTTGTCGGTGGTGGTAACACTGCGGTTGAAGAAGCGCTTTATTTATCAAACATTGCTTCACATGTAACACTTGTACATCGTCGCGATAAATTACGTTCTGAAAAAATCCTTCAAGATCATCTTTTTGCAAAAGAGAAAGAAGGGAAAATCAGCATCATCTGGAACCATGAAGTTGAAGAAGTACTTGGTAACCCTCAAGATGGCGTTACTAGTGTTCGTTTGAAATCTACAACTGATACTACAACTCAAAACGTTGAAGTGACTGGATTGTTCGTCGCTATAGGCCACAAACCTAATACTGCAATGTTTGAAGGTCAGCTTGAACTACGTGATGGTTATATCCAAGTTCAAAGTGGTACACGTGGTAATGCAACTGCGACTTCTGTTGAAGGCGTATTTGCTGCAGGTGATGTTGCAGACAATATCTACCGCCAAGCAATTACATCAGCAGGTTCAGGTTGTATGGCTGCTTTAGACGCTGAGAAATATTTAGACAACTAATATTTATTTAAAAACCCAAAAAACCACCTTCGGGTGGTTTTTTATTCTTTCAACTTGGCATAATCATTTTAAACATTTTTATCTTCGGTTTTTCATTATTATTTTTAGAACTTAATCCCTATGCTCCCTCCTTCTGAATTTATTTTCCCTAATCCAATTGAATCCGATCCCGAAGGGCAAGGACTAATCTGTATAGGTGCTGACCTCTCCCCTTCTACATTATTTGAAGCTTATACACATGGTTTATTTCCTTGGTTTTCCGAAGGTGAGCCGATCTGCTGGTGGAGTCCAGAACCTCGCTGCATTATCTACCCTTCGTCATACCATCCAAGTAAATCACTCATTCGTAACATGAAAAAACATGATTATACGATTACCATTAACCGTGATTTTGAACATGTGATACGTTCTTGCTCATTACCACGAAGTTATGCCAATGAAACATGGATTAATGAAGATATCATTCAGGGTTACTGTTCATTATTTGAGTCAGGCTATGCATATAGTGTCGAAGTACGCAGAGAAAATTCGATTGTCGGCGGGCTGTATGGTGTCTCTATAGGTCAGGGTATTTTTGGTGAATCCATGTTTAGTCGAGAGACTGATGTTTCAAAAATGGCTTTTTATACCCTCATGTTGATCAGCCTTGAAAACCAGGCACCCTGGGTTGACTGTCAATTGGTGAATGATCATCTCATGAGCTTAGGTGCATGCACAATTTCTCGCCAAGACTACCTTAATTCGTTACAAGATGTGATAAAACAACCTCAGATTGATTGGCAAAAGTATAAAGACGGTGTATTTTCAAGTAAAACAATAGCATTTGATCAACAACTCATGGATTGAGAAATAGGAGGGACAACATGAATTCTTATCAACCCCAGTCCCTATTAAATGAATTGCAGTATTACATTACACCACCGCATGACTGCAGTTATCTTCCCGAGAAATCAGCACGGATGGTCTTTTTAGATCCTGCTCATAAAATCGACGTTGTAACTTTATCAGAATTGTCTCGTGTAGGATTTCGAAGAAGCGGAGATTTTGTCTATCGACCTGAATGTCATTTGTGTCGACAATGCCTCTCATGTCGTGTACCTGTTGATGTTTTTAAAATGAACAGTCAACAAAAGAAAGCTTGGAAACGTAATCAAGACCTAGAAGTTAGAATAACCCAAACTCAAGATGCTACTGATTTACACTATCAACTCTATGAACGTTACATCAATGAGCGTCATTCAGATGGAGATATGTTCCCCCCTAGCTATGATCAATTCGAGAAGTTTTTGATTCACAGTTGTAGCAATAGTTTCTTTATAGAACTTTGGAAAGATAATCGACTCATTTGTGTCTCAACCTGCGATGTATTAGATGATGGAATATCCGCTGTCTATACATTTTTTGATCCAGATGAATCCAAACGTTCTTTAGGCGTTTTCGCAATCCTTAAGCAAATTGAATATGTAAAGCAGCACAATCAAGAGTTTGTATATTTAGGATATTGGGTACCCCATTCATTCAAAATGAACTATAAGTCCCAATATGCGCCTTTTGAATTATTACTGGATGGTCAATGGCGACGTGTTAATAAAATGCTCAGCAACGAAGAAATCGATCAATTAGGTCATATGCTGATGACGACACTTCCCTCTGAATGGAATAACTTTATCGTAAAGTAGGGTATTGAATTTTGTCACTTGAATAAATCTTCAAAATTATCACTGCATGCCTTTACCATAATGATGGCATGCTCTTTTCCACCAGCTAATGTTGGATAATAGTTTTTACGCATATCAATTTGATGAAATCCGGATTTCTCATATAGTGCAATCGCAGCCTTATTACTTTCTCGGACCTCTAAAAAGATTTGTACGGGATCATTATTGAGTTGAGCCATTGAAGCTTCAAGCAATTGATATCCCAACCCTTTTCCACGCATTTTCGGATGAACTGCCATCAACAGCAAATTTGCTTCATCCAATACAGGCTGTAAAATACAGAAACCAACAACACGATTCTGGTATTCAATCACTGTGGATTGATATGAATCAACCGCTTCTGAAAATTGTTTTTTTGTCCAAGGATGCGTCTGTCCCAAACTTTCAATTTCATATACCACCTCAACATCTGATGTCAGCATCGGTCGAATCATAATCATTACATTACATTTTTTAAGTGAGTACATTATAGAAAGTTCGAAAATAAATGAAATAAAAAAAGGCAGCTTACGCTGCCCGAATGCACAAAAGTAAATACTTAAAAACCGAGTTTTGCTTTCCATGTTGCCAATAAACCCACGGTATCCAAATCATTCGGATGGAAGCCTGGTTTAAAATAAGCCAACATTTCCTTACCCATACCAGAAATAATGCCTTTAGATGGACTATATCCATAGGTATAAATATCTTTCAAAGATGCAATATTTAACTGTTTATCGTCTTTCAATAAACGCGCTACAAAATAAGTCTGCACCATGAATAGCACAACCATTGCTGCCACTAAAGAAGATGTTCGAGCAAGATAAGATTTGATTCCTTTACCGAACACACCTTCAAATACATCATATGCGACAGCCTTATGCTCATTTTCTTCAATGGCATGCCAAGCCCACATCGTCGCCATTGTTTCATCAGTCATCAATGCTTGAATATGTTCGTTACGCAATAATTCTGAGGCAATGGTTGCTGTAAAATGTTCTAGCGCAGTCGTTCCCATCAGATCGATCATTTCTTGTGAAATACCAAATGGTTTCATAACGGTGCTAGCTGACTTACGAAAAGTTTGAATGACCGTATCTGTGGCTTTTTCAAGTGCAGCAACATCATGACCAAATTTTTGTGCTGATGCATTAAAGCCAGCATGCTCATGTGTATGCATTGCTTCCTGACCAATAAATGCTGAAATCTCTTTTTGGAGATCTTCATTATCTTTAATGGCTGGATGTTGGCGAACTGCACGCACTGAATCGATAAAGAATTTTTCACCTGCAGGAAATAATGCAGATAACGCTGTCATGAAATGAGTTAATCCTGCTGAACCATTCATCCAATATTCTGGTACGTGATCAAAATCAAATTGCATACGACGTACTGGAAATGATGCACCGGCACGATTTGTAATATTTACTTTAGCATTCATTGCTGGACTCCTATTCGGGATCTATCCAAATCTAGTTTTATGATTGTTTTCGTTACTTCATCTTAGTGATTTATTATTTTTATGATAAATGCCTTATAGGTCACATCATTATCAGTTAAGGACAGCTTACAATTCTTATTGTCTAACAATTTTATAGATTACATAAAAAAAACGCCCCAATGGGGCGTTTTTTCACACAATCAATACTTATGCAGTTACTTTAGCAACAACACCAGCACCAACTGTACGACCACCTTCACGGATCGCAAAACGTAGACCTGGGTCCATTGCGATTGGGTGGATTAATTCTACTGACATTTCTACGTTGTCACCAGGCATAACCATTTCAACGCCTTCTTGCAATTGAATCGCGCCAGTTACGTCAGTTGTACGGAAGTAGAACTGTGGACGGTAACCGTTAAGGAATGGAGTGTGACGACCACCTTCTTCTTTAGAAAGTACGTATACTTCCGCATCGAATTTAGTGTGTGGCTTGATCGCACCTGGTTTAGAAAGTACTTGACCACGTTGTACGTCTTCACGCTTAGTACCACGTAATAAGATACCACAGTTCTCGCCCGCACGACCTTCGTCTAGAAGTTTACGGAACATTTCAACGCCAGTTACTGTCGTTTTAACTGTGTCTTTGATACCTACGATTTCAACTTCTTCGCCTACTTTCACGATACCAGCTTCTACACGGCCAGTTACTACTGTACCACGACCAGAAATAGAGAATACGTCCTCGATTGGCATTAAGAATGCTTTATCAATAGCACGCTCTGGCTCTGGGATGTAAGTGTCAAGCGCTTCAACAAGAGCAACAACTGCATCTTCACCGAACTGACCAGCTTCACCGTTAAGTGCAGCAAGAGCAGAACCACGGATAACTGGAGTGTCATCACCTGGGAAGTCATAAGTAGAAAGAAGTTCACGAACTTCCATTTCAACAAGCTCAAGAAGCTCTTCGTCGTCTACAAGGTCACATTTGTTTAAG
>NZ_JFYL01000028.1 GCF_000632455.1 Acinetobacter sp. Ver3 | reverse complement strand
GGCCAAGTCGAAAAACTCAACCAACACCTCAGCGACTACTACGCTGGACAAAGCAAACAATTCATCGCCAAAGCCAGCGTCAGAGACAGCCAAGTCGGCTATTGGTTCAAACTCGATGGCCATCCAGAAATTGAACAACACAGCGGAGCTGACCAAGAATTCCTCATTGTTGGCAAACGCTACTACAACCAAAACAACCTACCTAAAGACTTAGACCAACAAGTCCAACAACTGCTACAACGCAGCCAATGGACACCAAAACACAAGACAGACACCAACCAAGCAACCCACAAGGACCAAGAACGCCAAGCCAGCGAACTCATCCTACAACGACGCAACATCAAAACCGTACCCGAATACAACCCACTACAACATCGACCCAGCACCCATCCCCAACGCGCCAAAGTGGTGGGACCTGCAGGAGAAGAAATCCATGTCGATGAATGGGGACGCATCAAAGTACGCTTCCTGTTTACCCGAGCAGAAGACCACCAATTTGATGGCGGTGCCGGCAGTAACAACAACGACACCGATTCAGCTTGGGTCGATGTACTGACCCCATGGGCAGGCGAAGGCTATGGTGCACGCTTCCTCCCTCGAATCAATGAAATCGTGGTCATCGACTTCTTTGACGGCAACATCGACCGTCCCTTTGTGGTAGGCCGCCTACATGAAGCCCAACGCAGCCCAACCCGATTTGACAGTCAAGGCCAACTGCCGGACACCAAAAAACTCGCAGGGATTAAAAGTAAAGAAGTCCAAGGCGAAGGCTATGGACAACTCCGCTTTGATGACACTACAGGACAAATCTCCACCCAACTGCAAAACACCCACGGGGCGAGCCAACTTAACCTAGGGAATCTCAGTCATCCCAAAGCAACCGCAGAAAGTGAAGGACGAGGTGAAGGCTTCGAACTCAGAACAGACCAATGGGGTGCAGTACGAGCGGGCGAAGGCATACTCATCTCCACCTACAAACAAGAACAAGCCAAAGCAAACCATCTCGATGCAAGCGAAGCCAAACAACAACTCGAAAGTAGCTTAAACAACGCCAAAGCTTTGAGTGAAGTGGCAAAAAATCAACAGACTGATCCACTGAGCTTACTCGAAAACCTACAAGGCTATCTCAAAAACTTAGAGAGCGAAGACCAAAGCAAAGCCGCGGCTTTTAAACAAGCGATCATGCTCTTGGCTTCACCAAGTTCAATTGCAATAGAAAGTAACGAAGACATCCACCTCAGTGCAGATGGGCAGATCAACCAGATTGCACAAGGAAGCATCAACACCAGCACGCAAGAAAGCATTGTTAGCCATGCGAGTAAAAAGATCAGTTTATTTGCCGCGCAAGAAGGGGCGCGACTGTATGCAGGGAAAGGTAAAATCGAGATTCAAGCTCAAGGGGATGGTGCTGATCTGATTGCAAGAAAGGGTGTGCAGATTATTTCGACGGAAGATCGAATTGAAATCAAAGCGGCAAAAAAAATAGTGTTGATTGGTGGTGGTTCACAGATTGAAATTAGCAGTTCGGGAGTTTTACCTACCACAGCTGGCAAGTTTGAAGTGAAAGCGGGTCAGCATTTGTTTATTCCAGGTGCCAAAACGCCGATGAATCTTCCATTTTTTCCACAAAGTGTATGTTGGGAGTGCTTAGCAAGAAGAGCGAGTCAAAGAGGCGCGTTTGTAAATAAAGGAGATGGATCATAATGTCTAATTTACTAAACGCTGATCTTTTAACTATATTTGAAAATTCTCCTATACAAGAAGATCAAATTTATAATATTTATGCCCTAGCTGATGCTGCTCAAGATAAATGGTTTCTAAAAAAAAATTGGCAGCTGAATTATAAAAATTTATTAACTGAGGCTGCTGGGGATAAAGCTGAAGAAATATCTCCACATTTGATCCGACTATCTAATACATGGTCTAGTGACACATGGAACTATATATCTAAAAAAATTGTAGGAACACCTAAATTAACATTGATTATAACTAAGTTAAATTTTGAAGATTTATTTTCGCATTTAAGACAATTTTTAAATGTTCAATTTGAAGGTGGATTAGAAATGTATTTAGCATTTTGGGATCCTGCAATTTTGGGAACATTAGTCGGACAGGATACAGACGAGACACTTTATGTTAAGCAACAAGTTCTTTCAGACCAGCAAAAAAAAGTTATTATTAGAGCCGATCCATAGTTGGTGGTATTGGGATCGTAAAGAAAGCCTACACAAAATTATAGGAAAAAATACTGAAGAATTAGCTCGAATCTTTGACTGGCAAAATCCTTTTAAATTTTCAGTGATTCAAGAGGAAATGATGGTGGAGGCCACTTTTCCTGATCACCTCATTTATTACCTAAATTTAAATAACCCTTTTCTGGTAGAAGATTTTGATAAATGGTCGCTCTACCAATATGTTGTTGAAAAAATTTCATCAGCTAGAGAATACAACTTAGAAGGTACACGAGATATTTTAAATTTTATTTGCCTTACGCTGATTTACAAAAATTCATTTGATGATGAGTTGCTTCAACATTTATTACTAAAAGTTAAGGCTAAGAAAATAACTATGGATCAGGCAATGGAAGATTTGGAAAGTCTAGTTGATGGAAATGATTAACTAAATCCTTTATTGAATGGATGATTATGAGTTAATTCGACTATTTCAGATATGACAAATCTTAATAATGAGGTCCCAGAAATTATAGGGAGTGATATGTAGATATTCAAAAAAATGTGATCTTACTAGTGAGTTTGGCCCTGGGAGTGGTTGGTTGTAGTGCGGGCTCAAGTAAAACATATGTTCTGACGACAACATCGTTTGGATATGATCCAAGCTATAGACCATATTGTAAAGTTAAATGGAGAGGAGGTCGGTGGTGGTTTTGGCGCTGCAACAAAGCGATCTGCGGTGATTACAGGACAACAATATGTTAAGTGGGGTGAAGGTAATAGTCCTATAAAACATGTCGCAGTTAATATTCCACAATTAACAGCTGATGAGTTAAAAGGTAAAAGTTATTTGGCAGTACATCTTTATCCTGATGATACAGTTGAAATTACATTGACTGAGGGAAGAAATATGCCGAGAGCGACAAAAAGAGGCTTAGACGTATGGTCTAAATTAATCGATGAATTAAATGAAAGCGAAACAAATTAATATGCTAAAGCTATAGTCTCTTAGCAACTGAAAAAATAACAATCACGATGTCTATAATCATGCTCCCCCGATCACACGAAATTGTATTAATGTGGTGAATATTTCTATATTTATTCATGGAGTTTAAAATTAATCGGCATAATAGAGGAATAAATCACTCCTTAAATTATCAGATTTGTAAAACATATAGAGGTGAGTCAATGAATATACTAAAAAAAATTTTCATGCTACCAGTGAGTTTGTCTTTAGGACTAGTTGGTTGTAGTGTGGGCTCAAGCAAGACATATGTTCTGACGACAACATCGTTTGGATATGATCCGAGCTATAGACCTTATATTGTAAAACTAAATGGAGAGGAGGTCGGTGGTGGTTTTGGCGCTGCTACGAAGCGATCTGCTGTGATCACTGGTCCTCAATATATCACATGGGGACAAACCAATATTCGTAAACAACACGTTGCAAAAAATATTCCTTATTTGACAAAAGAAGATTTAAAAGGAAAAAGTTATTTGGCTGTTCACCTTTATCCTGATGACACAGTAGAAATTACATTGACTGAGGGAAGAAATATGCCAAGTGCGACAAAAAAAGGGTTAGAAATAAGATCTAAATTGATTGATGAACTAAATGAGAACGATAAAAAATAAAAAGGTAAATTTATGGTTTCTGAGTTACAAAAAATAAAAAATAGTAATCAAGATGTCGATAATCATCCTCCGCAATCAAAACAGGACTGTAAGGATGTTGTGCATATTTCAGTATTTTTTGATGGTACAGGTAATAACTTAGAGAAGGATCAGGATAAAGGAAAACTAGCCAATCCAGCAAAGTTATGGCGTAATGCACAATCATATAGCTTATACGAAATAGAGCGTACAAAATCACCTGTAAAACTCAATCATCCAATATATATATCTGGGGTTGGTACGCCATTTAACGGAGATACACGTAATTGGCTTGATGGTCAAATTGCCTCAGCACAGGATACTTTTCCAACTGGTGGGGCAACAGGTTGGGGAGGGATAAGAAGGTTGAAATATGGTGAATCTCAAATTGGGATTAGCCTTGAAAACACTTTAAAACAAAAAATAGAACAAGTCGAAGCTACTTTAAAGCCTCAAGTAGAAGCACGTAAAAACGAAGCTTTATTAAAAATCGAGTCGAATTTAAATGAGCATCGACTAATTAAAAAAATTAATTTATCTATTTTTGGTTTTTCGCGTGGTGCAGCATTAGCACGTGTATTTTCTAACGAAATGATTTGGAAAACTGAAATAGAAGACTTGAGCCTAAAGTATTCAGTGACAGGTCAAGCTGAGCCTGCCCCAATGGAAATTCAATTTTTAGGTATATTTGACACGGTTGCTTCGTTTGGCTTACCTGCGACTAACATGCCAAATAAACTTAGTTTTAAAGGTCGCGATATGGTCGTTGATCCTAGAGTAAAAAATTGTGTGCATCAAGTCGCAGGAAATGAATTGCGTTTTGCTTTTCCAGTAGATTCAATTCGCATAGATGGAAAATTTGCTAACCCAAGAGCATGGAAGGAAATTGTATATCCTGGTATGCACTCCGATGTTGGAGGAGGGTATGAGCCAAACTCGCAAACAATTAGTAATAATTTTGCTCGAATACCATTGAAACATATGCTTGAAAGGGCTGAAACGGCTGGTGTAAAAGTTTTTACTTATGAGAAGCTCAAGGAAGAAGATCCAATTTTATTCGAGGATGAATTTAAAATAGAAGAAAAAACACAACAACTTTTTGAATCAGTGCAAAAATTTACTGGAGCTTCCACAGGTGATGTAAAGGAAGATATCAAAAACTATATGAAGCTACATTATGGTGCTTATGGAACTTTACATCGTCAAAGACAACAATATTTAGCACAGGGTAATTCTAAAGAAGATCCAGCCTATCTTTCAGTGAGCCAAATCGCCAGAAGAGAGAACTTCGCTTCACCAACAGGCCCTGTAGATATGGCAACTGAAGTCGAAAGAGTAAAAAAAGCTAGAAACTTCACCACATTTGATCAATCAAATTTAAAAGGTATAAAACAAATATTTAGAATTATTTACCCTTTAGCAAAAGCATATGAATTTTTAATCGATTTAGATGATTGGGAATTAAAAAGTTGGGAAACAACAGTTGATCAAGATGTCGTGGATTTTTACTCCAATTATGTGCATGATTCCAAAGTCGGATTTGTGGCAAATATTGAACCATTTAGTTACTTTAGACAAAGAACTGTTTATGAATCTAAACGGAGTTGGAAGGGTAAAAGAGTGGATAAAAAATTAGGACCAGTTCATGAACAAATTGCACTCGAAAATGCTGAGCATGAAGTAAAACAATCATCGGAGTAATTCAAATTTCATGTTGGTATGGATATATGATTAAAAAATAATAATTGTTAAGCTATTATTATCTTCATTCAATCCTGATTAGTTTTAGATTAAATGAACCATAAATTAATGGTAGATTAATTCATAGAGAAATTCATTAATTAATAAAAACTACTAAAGTTTTAAACAAAGACTCAATAAGTTATTTAAAAGGATTAATTGAACACTGAGACAAAAAACCGAGCAAAAAAGCTCGGTTTTTAATGTACAAGTTTTTATTTTTCAACAAAAGCACGTTCAATCACATAATCACCAAGAACACCCATTCGTGGAGATTCTTTTAGGCCATGTTGATCAAGAAGTGCAGCTACATCGTCGAGGAATGCAGGAGAACCACATAACATTGCACGGTCAGTTTCAGGATTAAAACGAGGTAAGCCGATTTTCTCGAAAAGAGCACCAGTTTCAATCGCAGTTGTAACACGACCTTGAGTATGGAAGTCTTCACGTGTAACTGTTGGGTAATAAATTAACTTTTCTTTCGCACCAAGTTCCCCAAAGAACTCATGGTTTGGAATTTCATTTTGAATAAGGTCTTGATACGCCAACTCTGAGATATAACGTGTACCGTGTACAACGATGATTTTCTCGAAACGCTCATAAGTTTCTGGATCACGGATAGTCGAAAGGAAAGGAGCTAAACCAGTACCTGATGATAAAAGATACAAGTTTTTACCAGGATTTAAATCATCAAGAACAAGTGTACCAGTCGGTTTTTTAGAAACTAAAATTTCATCACCAACTTTTACTTTTTGTAGGATTGATGTCAAAGGACCATCTGGAACTTTAATAGAGAAAAACTCAAGTTCTTCTTCATAGTTCGCGCTAGCAATCGAATATGCACGCATTAAAGGCTTGCCATTGACTTCTAAACCAATCATCACAAATTGACCATTTTTAAAACGCAATGCTGTATCGCGAGTCGTTTTAAAACTGAATAATGTGTCATTCCAGTGGTGTACGTGAGTAATCTTTTCGACGTTAAAAGCAGCCATTAAAGGTCTCAATAAATTATCAAATTAGAACAGCTTGCTATTCTAAACTAAAACCATTCTCGATAAACTGAATATATTTAATTGAGCATATCAAAAAAAGTGATTATGAATGAGCTGACTTTACCTGTGATTGGTATAATGAGATCTCCCTACAAAGAAAAGTTTGGTATTCCACGTCAGCCAAATTTAGTAAATATTGAAAGTTATATTGAACTATTGGCGCCATATAATGATGAATTGGCTTTTGAAGGTATACAAGATTTCAGTCACTTATGGCTGATTTGGCAGTTTCACGATAATAAAAATCAAGATAATCAAAAATTTAAACCTCAAGTCAGACCACCACGTTTAGGTGGAAATAAAAAAGTGGGAGTCTTTGCGACAAGAAGCATGTACCGTCCAGCACCTATCGGTATGTCAGTCGTACAATTCAAAAAACTTTTTAAAGAAGGTGATTCTTTGAGATTGTATGTGTCTGGCAGTGATTTACTAGATGGAACACCCGTTATCGATATCAAACCATATATTCAATATTCTGATGCCGTGGTTGAGGCGACGAGCGGTTATGCACAGGATAAGCCAATTCAAAAAAAAGTTGTTTGGTCAAAAACTGCTGAAATTCAGCGAAATCAACTGTTGGATCAACAATGTGTCGCTGAAAGTTTAATCAAGGAATTGGAACAAGTTTTGTCATTTGATCCAAGACCATCTTATCAAAATGATCCTGAGCGAATTTATGGGCTAAGTTTCGGCCCCTTAAATGTCAAATTTAAAGTGGATACTGAGGTTGAGATCGTTGCACTGGAACTTTGTGCAAACGAATAAATTGTTGGACTGATGTATTTAAATCTGAATTTGATCTAATGAATTTAATTGTAAATTCTGAATAGGCTAAAGGCTAATGTTGAATAAAGAATTTGCTATAGTTGGGCTCAAGGAATGGGGCAATTTGAATGAATTTTAATTTTGAAATTGATACAACATGGTGTTTAGAACAACTACTAAAAGATGGTCGTATTTTAGAGCGAGATAAGTTGCTCATACAAACCCGACACCGTCAAAAAGATCAATTTAAATGGCATCCATTGCAGTGGATTGCACATTTTGAATTGGTAGATCAAGTTCAACCTCAACATAAGTTAACATTGCAACGCTTATGTGAGTGGTTAGCATTAAAAACACAACTCCAATATTATGTGATCGACCCGCTTAAAGCAGATGTTGCAGCACTGACTCAGGTCATGTCACAAGAATATGCATTCAAAAATAAAATTCTAGCGGTGGAGGTGCATCCTGATCAGATCCTAATTGGTACAGATCAACCATTCTTGGATGATTGGGTTAAGAATTTAGAAAAGAGCTTAAGTCCTAAAAAAATTGTTAAGGTTTTACTGAATCCAGAGCAGTTACAACGTTACTTGATTGAATATTATCAAGTGAGTCGAGCAGTAAACTCTTCTCAATATTCAGGAGCTTACGACCGACAGAGTCGAGGTGTTGAATCCCTTTTACAATTGGGTGATAGTCAAAATCCTGATGCCAACGATCAGCACATCGTAAAATTAGTCGACTGGTTGCTTCAATTTGCCTTTGAACAGGGGGCGAGTGATATTCATCTTGAGCCTCGTGCGGAGAAAGGACGTGTTAGATTCCGTATCGATGGTGTGCTGCATACGATTTATAACATGCCCAGCAATACACTCACGGCAGTAATTTCTCGTATTAAAATTCTGGGGCGTATGAACGTTGCAGAAAAACGACGTCCTCAGGATGGGCGTTTAAAAACGCGTACACCTAAGGGTCAAGAAACTGAACTGCGTTTATCAACTCTGCCTACTGCAGCAGGCGAAAAAATGGTAATGCGAATTTTTGATCCTGAAGTATTAGTGAGGAGTTTCCAACAACTGGGTTTTGAAGGAAAACTGCTAGAACAATGGAATGCCATTACCAAAAATAGTCACGGTATCATTTTAGTGACAGGTCCAACTGGTTCAGGTAAAACCACAACCCTATATTCATCAATGAAACAACTTGCGACTGAGCAATTAAATGTTTGTACGATTGAAGATCCTATCGAGATGATAGAGCCGAGCTTTAATCAGATGCAGGTAAACCCTGCAATTGATCTTCATTTTGCCGATGGTGTACGTGCCCTCATGCGCCAAGATCCAGACATTATCATGGTAGGGGAAATCCGAGACCAAGATACAGCGAATATGGCGATTCAAGCTGCGTTAACAGGTCATCTCGTACTTTCAACACTTCATACAAACGATGCACCTTCAAGCTTGACTCGTTTACATGATCTAGGTGTACAGCCATTTTTAACAGCGGCAACAATCTTAGGGGTATTGGCGCAAAGGCTAGTCAGAAAATTATGTTCTCATTGTAAAGAAAAACGGGAAATTAATGCTCAAGAATGGGAGCATCTGACCTATGGGTATTTAGTAAAGATGCCTGCTCAAGTTTATCATGCCAAAGGTTGTGAACATTGTCGTCACACTGGGTATAAGGGGCGGGTGGGTATATATGAATTTATGCCTGTGTCTCTAGAAACAAAACAAAAAATCAGTGCTAATCTTAATTTAGATGAATTACGTGCTCACGCAAAAAAAGAAGGTGTAGAACCGTTGCGTATTGCTGGTGCTCGAAAAGTCCTTGAAGGGGTAACGACGTTAGAAGAGGTGCTAAGAGTCGTACCACTAAGTTAATTGTCAAAGATTAATAAATATTCATATTTCTTAAGATTCGCTTCAGCTTTGTTTGTTTTAATAGCTTCATCGAAACAAACATCACTTGAAAAGGTATAGAAAATGAAAGTGTTAAATCAAGCTTTAATCGCGACAGCTTTAGTCGGTGCAACTACATTTGCAATGGCTAATACGGCAGTGAACCAAAGTGCTGTTAATCATGCAGCAATTGCACCGCAAGCAATTACGACTGTTAAAAGTGCTTTAACTGCCAAAGATGATACGCCAGTGAAATTAAAAGGCTATATTGTTAAGGCAACTGGTGATGAAAAATATCAATTCCGCGATAGCACGGGTGTGATCACTGTGGATATTGATGATGAACTTTGGCAAGGTAAACCAATCTCTGCAAAAACACCTGTGGTATTAATTGGTGAAGTGGATATTGATTATAAGCCTGCTAAGCGTGTAGAAATTGATGTAGATCAAGTTCAATTTTAATGAGCTATCTACTAAATTGAGTATTTGATTTATGGCTTTCAAGTACTCAAACCAAAAAAACACATTCTCCAGAAATGTGGTTTTTTTATGCATCTTTTTTTGAAAAACTTTATAGTGAATGAATTGTGACTTAGTGAAGAGAGACATGCGTATATTATTAGCAGAAGATGATGTGTCACAAGCTGAAAGTATCAAAGCTTGGTTAGAAATGGATGGATATAGTGTTGATTGGGTCGAGCGTGGAGATCATGCGATATTAGCAATTGAGCAGCATCAATATGATTGTTTATTACTTGATCGTGGATTACCGAAAGCAACTGGTGATGACATTCTGACACATTTAAGAAAACACCAACACAATACACCAGTTATTTTTATTACAGCCCAAGACAGTATCCAAGATCGTGTTGGAGGACTTGATTTGGGGGCTAATGATTATCTAGTTAAACCATTCAGTTTAGATGAGCTCTCAGCGAGAGTGAGAGCACAATTACGTACTCAGCACAAAGGCACGTCTCAAATCCTAATGTATGGATCCGTGAGTTTGGACCCCCAAACCAAAGTTGTTAAATTGAATTCAGAAATTGTCAATCTCACAGCGAAAGAGTACCAAATTTTATATAAGTTAATGCAACATCCTGAACGTGTTGTGACACGTGAACAACTAGAAGAGTCCTTATATGCTTGGGGTGATGAAATCGAAAGTAATGCAGTTGAAGTTTTTATTTATCAGATTCGGAAAAAAATAGGCTCAACCATGATTAAAACGATTCGTGGATTAGGTTATCGAATGAATCTAGATCAGACTTAAGGTAGAACAGTGTTGGATCAGCAACCTATATCTTTACAAAATCGTCTTGTTAAGTCTTCAATGCTCAGTTCGATGTTGGCGGGCGTTGTCGCATTAATTCTTTTATTGGTGATCTCGCTTTACCAGAACATGCAGACCCATGACAATATGATGGATGAAATCGCCGATTTGATTTTGGTCAGTGATATTTCAAGTCATGTGGGAAATGAGTTAGATGATTTAAGTGAACAATTTGATATCAAATATGAATTAAAGCTCGATGAACTTATTTTGATTGAATCGCAAGACCTTGCTTTCAATCAAATTGGTTCCAAGGTGTTTTTTCAGAATGATCACTTTGGCTTTGTTTGGCTAGAAGGGCGATTATTTCGTTATTACAGTGAGCAAAGTGATCAGCAAATTCTAACTATGCTTCAACCCATGTCGGCACGTGTCGATCAGTTATTCAAAAGTTTGCTGGGCTACGGTGGTGTTCTCATTATTTTATGGGGCATTCAATGGTTTATTCTACACTTTATTATACGACGTCAGTTTAGATCTATTCACCAACTTTCAAAATTAATATCCCAAAAGACTGTTAAGGATTTATCACCGATTACACCTTCAAAACCAGAACTAAAAGAACTGCAACCTATTGTGAGTCAAATAAACCAAATGATGGAGCGTTTAGATCGTGCAATTACTGCGGAACAACGCTTTACAGCAGATGCATCCCATGAATTAAGGTCGCCACTTTCAGCGATTCAAATGCGATTACAACTTTTAAAACGAAAATACCAGTCTGATCATGAGGGTTTGTCACAAGACTTAGAGCAGATTCTAAAAGATGTGAGTAGAGGCTCAAATATTTTAGAAAATTTACTTTTGTTGGCTAGACTTGACCCATCTTCAAAGCAAGATGTACCGATACAGTCTATAGATTTAGACCGTTTGACGAAAGAGGTTTTACATTCAGTACAACCTTTGAGCCAAGAAAAAAATATTCAGTTTAAAACCGAGTTAGGAAACCATGCGATTAAGGCAAATCCTGAGTTAATGTTTAGCTGCATTCGCAATTTAGTCGAAAATGCAATCCGCTATACGCCACCGAATGGAATCGTTGATATTTCAATCAAAAAAAATAATAATGAAATTTTATTTGTGATTGAAAATGAAGGTCACGGCATTGAGCAAACAGTGATTGATCGGCTGGGAGAAAGATTTTATCGTCAGTTAGGCACACGTACAACGGGCTCAGGATTAGGATTATCAATTTGCCGTAAAATTGTCGAATTACATCAAGCCGAGATTGTATTTAAGAAATCAGAGTTAGGTGGGTTAAAAGTTGAAATAAAATTTCATTAAAACCAATTGTCTATAAAGTTGAAGAAATAAAATTAAAGAAGCAGTATGCGCTGATTCATACTGCTTAGTTCCACGATTATTATTATCAAATTTTAGAATTTTTATTTTGTCAAAATGAGTCGATTATTTCGTGTGAGACGAAGGCGATATTCTTCTCCTGCATGCATGATGCGAATTTCTCTGCCTAGAGCAAATAGATTATTTGAGTGAAGCATTGGTAATGCTTGGTGGTTTTCGTTATTACGTGTGAATAAGCTAAATGGTGCGTTCATTCCTTGGACTCCGTGGTATGTGGTGAACGATTTAAATGATAATCATTATCGAATAGAGCTGTCAACGATAATTTTTCTCATTTATAAAAAAACATAAAATGCTTACAATTAAGCACTCATTTTTTGAAAGATAATCATGTCAAAAAAAACGATTAATGTTTCTATAGCGTTGTTATTCCATAAAAATCAAGTTCTTGTCGGGTGGAGAGAAGCCTCTTTACATCAGGGGGGTAAAGCTGAGTTTCCTGGAGGGAAAGTGGAGTTAGGAGAAACTCCTGAACAAGCTTGCCAGCGTGAAGTTCAAGAAGAGGTGGGAATTTTTCTAGATCATGTCTATTTATTTGATGTTATTACGCATGAATATGAAGATCTAATCGTAAAATTGCATATTTATCAGGCTTATGTTGATCAGTCTCTACTAGATCATATTCAAAGTCCTTGGACATGGCATGATCGTTCAGCACTAAGCATTTTGAACTTTCCTAAAGCCAATGATGCCATTGTTAAACGCCTACTTTGGCCGAAAAAAATTGCAATAAAAAATATAGATCATCCCGATACGTCTGTTGATCTTAATCAAGTTAGCTATTTGAGAACTGAAAATGCTTTAGATTTTGCGCTGCAACATAACCAGAATAATCAACTGGATCAGTTCATTATCAATCGTGATGTGTGGATTGGATTATCAAAATCAAATCAGAAAAAAGTATTTGCCGTACAATTTAAACATGCTCAATTGATGCAATTAAATTCTGATTCATTTATGGAGGAATGGAAGGGCATTAAACGCATCGCATCCTGTCATGACCATTCTAGTGTCAGTCGAGCTGTAGCGTTAGGTTTTGATGCAATATTTTTAAGTCCAGTACTGTGTACAACATCGCATCCTCAGCAAGCCCCCTTAGGTTGGACGCAGTTTGAATTGTTATCAAAGGATATACATATACCAGTTTATGCGCTAGGCGGTATGAAGCCTGAATTATTAGATCAGGCCATACAACATGGAGCTTATGGAATTGCTGGTATTCGTGCTTTTTAAAAGGCATTAAAAAGTAAAACTCATGCTTAAATCAAAATTTCTTGATTTGGTTTTGTGCTTCTTGGATAAGTTTCTGATTTTTTTGGATTTGACCTGATTTCAAAATAATTTGCCAAAGTTGTCGTTTCATCGTTGCTGTTTGAGCATAACTGAGACCTCGTTTTGCCAATGATTCAGCATTTTTTGCCTCATTTTTTTGATTGGCAATCATCGCGAGATACATATAGGTCTCTGCAGATTGAGGGGCAAGTCTTTGTGCTTGGAGTGCGGCTTTCTCAGCTTCACTCCATTTTGCTTGACGAAATGCATCATGGGTTTGTTGCATTAGATTTTTAAATGCGGGGAGTTGGCGGCCATCATCGAATTTTTGAGTTGAGCTTTTCTGTTCAGGAATAACAATTTGTAATTGTTCCCGTTTAATCTCAGGTCGATCATAAGGCGTAATTTTAATACCATCGGCATCTTTTTGGGATGGTGTTGTTTTAGTCTCAGCTTGTTTAGGTTTCTGAGACGGTTGTGAGTTTTGAGAGGAGGTTAAAGTTTGGCAACCGCCTAAGAGTAATATGCTGGCGAATAGTACGCTAAAATTCAGTTTTGTCATTAACCTTAACTCCTCCTAAACTTATTTTAAGGATTATAACTTCCACTCGAAAGTACTCGAGTGGCATTCGTATTTAAATCCCGTTCCATTTCTGTTTCGCTCTCACGAATATATTGGTCGATGCTGTCTTCTGCTGGAATTTCTTCTGCATTCGTTTCAGGAACGTAAGTCGGATCTACTTGGTAGTGTGGTAAGCCACATGCTGTTGCGCGACGAGGAACAGTATATTTAAGTATCGGTACATAGAGCGCACCTTGACAACCTTGTGCCGAAAGCTCGCCGCTATTTGAATCAATCCAATGCCATTGTACTTCATCAGGTTGACGTAAATTGACGGGTTTTTGCTTCAGTTGCTTCATTACGTTGGTCCACACGGGTAAAGCGCCAGATGAGCCTGTTAAGCCTGTCACTTTATTGTCATCTAATCCGAGCCAGACAACTGCCAAATGATTGCCTGAATACCCCGCGAACCAAGAATCTCTTGTATCATTAGTCGTACCTGATTTACCCGCTAGATTTAGATTCGGAGCGAGGCCATTGTAAGCAGCACGTCCTGTACCTGCCGACATCACACGTTGCAATCCGTAATTTAAAATATAAGCAGCCGATGGGTCGATCGTTTGTTGAACATTTAAACTGTAGCGATTAATAAGCTGCCCATTGGTATCAACAACTGTTCGGATAGATTTTGTAGGATACTTAAACCCTCCAGTTGCAAAGTTGCCATAAATATTCATGATTTCCATAGGCGACATTTCAACAGCTCCTAAGAAAATCGATGGGTAATTTGGAATAGGTGAAGTCACGCCAAACTTCATTAAATGATTGGTAAATGAAGAAAGTCCAAATTCTTGTCCCAAGCGAACTGTAGATAGGTTATATGAATTGGCTAAAGCTTGAACCATTGGGACGTAACCATACGAAGTTCCGCTATAATTTTTGGGTGTCCAAGTCTGATTGCGATCGACTGGCACACTAATTGGCGAGTCTTCGATTGCCGTTGCCCAGTTATAACGACCAGATTCCAATGCAGTTAGGAAAATAACAGGCTTTAATAATGAGCCTACCTGACGTTTTGCATCAACTGCGCGGTTAAAACCTGTGAAGTCAGATACTGAACCTACGGCCGCAATCAATTCACCATTTTCAGGGTGAGAAACTAATACCGCGCCTTGAAGCTCTTTCAAGCGTGCAGGATTGGCCTTAGACAGTCTTGATACTGAATCTGTAAATGATTTTTGTACTTTGATTTGTGCGATTGGATCTAATGTTGTGAAAATTCGAAGACCTTGTTTCGTTAAATCGCTTTCTTGGTATTCTGTTTTGAGTTGACGACGAACGATGTCTAGGAAATCAGGGAAGCGAGCTGGACCTAAAGTCGGTTTTTTAATCACGTTTAAAGGTTTAGCTGACTCAGTTTCATATTGCTCTTCAGTCAAATATCCCATGACTAACATATTGTTTAGAACAACATTACGGCGTTTTAATGCACTTTCAGGATTTCTCCAAGGATTGTATAAGCTAGGACCTTGAACGAGTCCGACAAGGAAAGCCTGTTGCGCTATACTCAATTCTCTAAGTGGTAAACCAAAATAAAATTGAGACGCTAAACCATAGCCATTGATCGAGTAATTACCATTTTGTCCTAAATTAACTTCATTCAAATATGCTTCCAGAATTTCATCTTTGTCATAATGAAACTCAAGCAACAACGCCATAAATGCTTCATTCACTTTACGTTTGATTGTACGCTCAGGGGTTAAATAAAAGTTTTTAACCAATTGCTGCGTGAGTGTAGAACCACCTTGACGCTTACCACCAGTAACGTTGCTTACAACTGCGCGTGCTGTACCACGAAACGAGACGCCGTGATGGTGATAGAAGTTACGGTCTTCAGTGGCAATAAGCGCTTGAATTAAAGGTTTAGGAACACGATTGAGTTTAATGAGAACACGGTCTTCGTTGTGTTGGGGGTAGATTCCCCCAACTAACATTGGTTCTAGACGGGCAATCCCCGTACTCGATGGTTTTGTTGCTTTAATCTCTGAAATTTGACTAGTGCCAAAACTGACTTGGAGGATTTGTTCTGGTTCTACACTATCACCAAAATCGAAGCCACGCGTGTGGACGTAAATAGTATTGCCTTGAACCAAAAAATTACCTGGCTTGGTATAGTCTTCAGCGTTTTTATAACCCAACAGACCTAGCTCTTGAATGAAGTTTTGTTGCTCCACGGGTGCATTAGCATAAACTTCCAAGGGGCGTGCATATACTTTCGCTGGAATATCCCAACGATTGCCTTCAAATTTATCGCGAATAATATTATCTAAACGGATTAGATAAATACTAAAAGCCACAAATGCAGAAATCACCAGCACTGAGAAAATCAATGCAATTAAGCCAATACCACGTTCAAACTTCATAGATCAAAAAGCAAAACCCTGTTTTATTGCGCTCATCATGCGAAGCTTTTTTATAATTTGCAATAATTAAACTGTGAATTTATGCCTTTTTTAGATAAATGTAATGATTTATCTAATTCAATATTAAGGAGAAAATTAAGATTTTAAGTTGAGAAAATGTGAAATTATTCGTGAAATTCATAACATGAAACAGGCTTGAAATATGTAAGTCACAGAATGATGATGATATGATACTCAACAATTCATCTGGAGCCGTAGCATACGTGCAACTTTCAGCAAAGTCATTTCGTAATATTGGATTAATTGGACGACCAGATAAATCATCTGTGGTTGAGACTTTAAGTCTAATTCATGACCATTTGATTAGTTTAGGTTTGCATCCAGTTTTTGATTCAGAAACCGCTAAATTGGTCCCTTATAAAAATTCGCAAACGGTCAGTCGAGCTTTATTGGGTGAAGTTGCAGATTTGGTGATTGTCGTAGGTGGTGATGGTTCATTGCTTCAAGCGGCTAGATCTTTAGTGAAATACAATACTCCCGTCATCGGGGTAAACCGTGGGCGTTTAGGTTTCCTAACAGATATCAAACCGACAGAAGTGTTATTTAAATTAGATCAAGTCTTGAAAGGTGAGTTTCAGCTAGATCGCCGTTTTTTATTAGAAGTCGAAGTTCGTAGTAAAAATGAACTGATTTATGATGCAATAGCATTGAATGATGTGGTGCTGCATTCAGGTAAGTCAGTCCATATGATTGAGTTTGATCTTCATATTGATGGTCAATATGTTTATCGCCAACACAGTGATGGTTTGATTGTATCGACGCCTACGGGTTCAACAGCATATGCACTTTCTGGTGGTGGACCAATTTTGCACCCAAGTATGGATGCGATCGCGCTAGTGCCAATGCACCCGCATACGCTTTCTTCTCGTCCGATTGTGGTGGGTGGTCAAAGTGAAATTAAAATTCAAATTCGTAAGAATCGAGTGTTGCCAATGGTGAGTGCTGATGGGCAACACAGTGTTTCTTTAAATGAAGGTGATTGGTTGCATATTCGCAAACATCCTTTCAAACTTACTTTATTACATCCACCTGGATACGACTTTTATATGGCATGTCGTACCAAACTAGGATGGAATCAAGATTACGATTCATTTCATCAGCAGGACTAAACATGAATATTGAACAAATGTTATCAGTTTTGGATGCAGACATCGTTGCTCGTTTAAGAACTGCCGTTGAAATCGGTAAATGGCCAAACGGTGTAGCTTTAACTCAAGAGCAGCGTCAGATTTCAATGCAAGCAGTCATTGCTTGGGAAGCTAAAAATCTGCCAGAAACAGAAAGATCAGGCTATATTGATAAAGGTCATAAGGAGGAAGGTGATGAATGTGATTCACATGTTCCAGAGCCAGAATTTCAACCTATACGTTTTGTATAATCTTCTATGTTAAAAAAAGACACCTGATGGTGTCTTTTTTTAATCCGAATTTAAACTTGATGACGTGACTGCCAGTATTCTTGAGCCAAGGTCTGTGCTTGTGTAAATGTTTCAGCCACATTCATGGTGTAGAGTGCGATTGCCATAGTTTCAATAATAGCCACCTCTCCATAGCTATGGTGGGCATCACCTAACCATACGGCTTTGAAAGTATCTAAGTTCAACTCTTCTTCAATTGCTGAACGATCAGCTGTGAGTTTCGGAAGTTCAAGCTCATACAGTTCACCGTCTCGTATACCGCAAATTAAGGTTTTTGCATCTGGGTTTCGTTCAAATTCACCGCCTTCACCTTTAATCACCGCACTGTTAACGTAACCTAATTTGGCAGCAGTCTGTTGATGAGAACTGCGATACGCAGGGTGAAATATCGCTTGCAAAGTGGCTTTGGCATTGAAGGGATTGATGAGTCGTGAAAGCGTATGAATGGGTGAGCGTAAGCCCATGATATTGCGTAATGCAATTAAGTCACTCAAGGTCGGTGAAATGACTTCGAGTGGTATATAGGCAAAGTTATGCTGATTCAGTTCTGACGCCACTTCGTCTTCATTTTGACAAATGGTATAACCTAAATACTGTAAAGCTTGCTCTGTATATAATCGATTGATGGTATGTCCAGAAGCCCCATGCATTACAATACGATGACCATGTTTTGCTAAGCTTAACGCCGATAAGATAAACCACGGATAGTGTTTGCGTTTCCCCGCGTAAGAAGACCAGTCTAGGTCGACATCAATAGCTCTAAATTTAAGTTGATCACGAGTTGCTTGAACAAAGCCAGCCAGTTCATCTACAGATTCTTCTTTCACTCGTAAGAGCATTAAAAAAGCACCCAGCTGAACGTCTAATACCTCATTTTTTAAAATCATCTCAAATGCTTGATAGGCTTCTTCATAGGTCAGTGATCGCGCACCATTTTTACCTTTGCCAAGAATACGAACAAATTGCGCAAATGGGTGTTCAAAATCTTTATATAAATTACGTTTTGTATTCATGATCAATGCAGTTGGATGTTCTTAATGACAGTGTAACGTGAAATGATGTTTCGAATAAAAGCTAAATATCAAATGAGACTGACCAAATTGTATGAATTTTCAAGCTCTTTTGTCCATGACAACTGGAAAAAAACGGGATAGCATGAAAACTTATAAAAAAATGAAGTGTAAGGAACACAAGAATGTTGGCATATGATGCAGATTTAGAATTATTCCGTGATAATTTCAAACGTTTTATGAGTGAGCACGTTGCTCCTCATTATGAGCAGTGGGAACGTGAAGGAAAAATGCCACGTTCAGTGTGGAATGCACTTGGTGAAAATGGCTTCTTGTGCGTAGATGTTCCTGAAGAATATGGTGGTTATGGTGTTCCAACAGAATATTCTTTAATGTTGGTTGAAGAGTCGGCACGTGCAGGTTATAGCGCACTATCAACAGGTATTTCATGTCATTCAGAAATTGCAGCACCATATATTCTACACATCGCGAACGAAGAACAAAAAAAATACTGGTTGCCAAAAATGGTTTCTGGTGAAGTGGTCGGGGCAATTGGAATGACAGAGCCAGGTGCTGGTTCTGATTTACAAGCCATCCGTACGAATGCCATTTTGAATGGTGATCATTATGTTTTGAATGGTTCAAAAACCTTTATTTCAAATGGTCAGCATGCAGACTTGGTTGTGCTTGCCGTTAAAACAGATCCTCAGGCACGTGCTAAAGGCGTCTCACTTCTATTGGTTGATACTCATTTAGAAGGGTTTAAAAAGGGCACAAATCTCGACAAAATCGGTTTGCATTCCCAAGATACTTCGGAACTCTTTTTTGACAATGTCAAAGTTCCAGCTGATCAATTGTTAGGTCAGGCAGGTCAGGGATTTGCCTATTTGATGCAAGAATTACCACGTGAGCGCACAGCGATAGCTGCGACAGCATTAGGGGCAATTCGAGGTTCGATTGATGTAACTGTTCAATATGTCCAAGAGCGTCAGGCTTTTGGTCAAAAAATTGGACAATTCCAAAATTCTCGTTTTGTTTTAGCACAAGCGAAAATCGATGAACTGGCTACAGCTGCTTTTTATAATCAAAACCTAGCTTTGTATAAAGAAGGGAAATTGGATGTTGAAACAGCAGCTGCATTAAAAAGTTTCAGTACAGATATGCAAATGAAAGTGGCGGATAATCTACTGCAACTCTTTGGTGGCTATGGCTATATGACGGAATATCCTATTTCACGCTTCTTTGTGGATGCACGTATTCAACGAATCTACGGCGGAACCAACGAAATCATGAAAGAAATCGTAGCACGTGGCATGCTAGGACGTTAATTTTTATCCGTATTTACATCTCGCTTGATGAATACAAGCGAGATGTATTCGAATGTGTTTTCAATCTTAAAACTTATAGAACGAACTGATTAAAAAAAAAGATTAAAGCTATCCTATTCAATGTTCTTGTCTTTTTTCTAATTTATAGCGCATATTGGATTGATGATTATTTCAACTGTATATTTTTAAGTCTTATTGCCATAAAGTTTGGTTGCTTAACATTTGAAAGCTAACTATTGTTATACTGTTTACATAACTGATTCTGTAAGGCGACATTACAATGATCAACGATGATCAAAACACGACGAATTCTTTAGACTTAGCTAAAATACGCGAAGATATCGACTCAGTAGATCAACAACTCCAACAACTGATTAACCGTCGAGCACGACTTGCTGAAGCTGTAGCAAAAGCAAAATTTGCTTCTGAAGAAAATCCAATGTTTTATCGTCCTGAGCGTGAAGCACAAGTTTTGCGTAATGTGATGGAGCGTAATGAAGGTCCTTTATCTGACGTGACGATGGCGCGTTTGTTTAGAGAAATTATGTCTGCGTGCCTTGCTTTAGAAGCACCACAGAGCATTGCTTTCCTTGGTCCAGTAGGAACTTACACCCATTCGGCAGTACTGAAGCATTTTGGACATGATGCGGTTGTGCGCCCACTTCCTACAATTGATGAAGTGTTTCGTGAAGTCGAAGCAGGCAGCGCACACTATGGTTTAGTTCCTGTTGAGAACTCATCCGAAGGTGTGGTTAACCACACGCTTGATTGTTTTAAAGCGTCACATTTAAATGTGATTGGTGAAGTTGAATTACGTATTCATCATCAATTTTTGATTTCTTCAAATACGCGTAAAGACAGCATTAAACAAATCTATGCGCATCAACAAACACTCGCTCAATGTCGTGGCTGGCTCGATGCTCATTATCCAGGTGTTGAACGTGTGGCTCTGAGTTCGAATGCTGAAGCTGCTCGCCGTATCCGTAATGAGTGGCATTCTGCAGCAATCGCATCTGAAACAGCTGCGAGCTTATATGATTTAGAAATCTTACATAGCAATATTGAAGATAATCCAGAAAATACAACACGCTTCTTAGTTATTGGGCGTGAGAAAGTACCACAAAGTGGTAATGATAAAACTTCTTTATTGATCTCTGCACATGACCGTGCAGGTGCGTTATTAGAAATTTTAGCGCCGTTTGCTAAACACAACATTAGCTTGACCAGTATCGAAACAAGACCCGCATTGCCTGAAAAATGGGCTTATGTATTCTTTATCGATTTAGAAGGACATATCGAACAAGAGAACGTACGTGCGGCTGTTGAAGAAATTCGTCCATTAGTTAAAGAAATCCGTGTTCTTGGTTCATACCCGATTGCGGTACTTTAAAAAGAGTTGAAACCTAGATATGTCTCAACCTTTATTTAAAAAAGTTGCATTTATTGGGCTAGGATTGATTGGATCAAGTTTAGCTCGTGTCATTCAAGCACATGGTCTTGCTAAAAAAGTTGTGGCATCTACGAGATCTGCTCAAACGCTAGAAGATGCTAAAGCTTTAGGTTTGATTAGTGAAGGATATGCAGATGCCAAAGATGCAGTGGTTGATGCAGATTTAATCGTTCTTGCTTTACCTGTGAGAGCAACACAATCTGTATTAAATTCAATCAAATCTGTGATTACTCCTGATACCATTATTACAGATGTGGGTAGTACTAAAGGTAATGTGGTTGAGGCTGCAATTGCGGTTTTTGGTGAGCAGTTACCCGCAGGTTTTGTTCCAGGGCATCCAATAGCTGGTGCTGAACATACTGGTGTTCATGCAGGTAAAGTGGATTTATTTGCTAACCACAAAGTGATATTAACGCCGTTAGCAACAAGTGCTGAGTGGGCAGTGCAAAAACTGATTCAATTATGGCAAGCTGCTCAAGCTGAAGTGATTTGTATGGATGTGGAAAAGCATGATGAAGTGCTCGCGCATACGAGTCATTTGCCACATTTAATGGCATTCAATTTGGTTGAGCAACTGGCAAATCGTGAAGATAATCTGGACATTTTCCGTTATGCTGCAGGTGGTTTCAGAGACTTTTCTCGCATTGCGGCGAGTGATCCACAAATGTGGCATGACATATTCTTTGCCAATAAAAAAGCGATTTTGAATGCTGTTGATGGCTTTGAGAACCAATTGGCTCATATTCGACAGCTCATTGAAAACGAAGATTCAAAAGCACTCATGGGATTGCTTGGACATGCTCAAGCAGCACGCCAACATTTTAACCATATGCTTGCCAAGAAACCTTTAATGGAGAACAAAACTGTGACACAGCAATTTACTATTCTGCCGGGTGCTAAATCATTTTCTGGAAAATTTAGCGTGCCAGGTGACAAATCTGTGTCACACCGTTCAATCATGTTTGGTGCGATCGCTGAAGGTACAACACATGTTACTGGTTTCTTAGAAGGTGAAGATGCCTTAGCAACACTTCAAGCATTCCGTGATATGGGCGTAAATATTGAAGGTCCAAAAAATGGTGAAGTCACGATTCATGGTGTAGGAATGCATGGCCTTAAAGCTCCAGCAAGTGAGCTTTATATGGGTAACTCTGGAACTTCAATGCGTCTTCTTTCTGGAATGTTGTCTGCGCAAAAATTTGACTCAGTGATGACTGGTGATGCATCGTTGAGCAAACGTCCTATGGAACGTATTGCAAAGCCACTCCGTGAAATGGGTGCTCAAATTCAAACAACAGGTGAACGTGGCACACCGCCAGTATCGATCACAGGCAATCAGCAACTTAAAGGTATTCATTACGATTTACCGATGGCTTCTGCACAAGTGAAGTCTGGCATTCTGCTCGCTGGTTTATGGGCAGACGGTGAAACGTCGGTGACTGAGCCAGAACCTACACGTGACCATTCTGAGCGTATGTTACGTGCATTTGGTTATGATGTGAAAACTGAAGGTAATCGTATTTCTTTACAAGGTGGTGGTAAGTTAGTTGGCACGAATATTCAAGTGCCTTCAGATATTTCATCTGCTGCGTTCTTTATGGTGGGTGCTGCCATTACTGAAAATTCAGATGTAACACTTGAGGCAGTGGGTATTAACCCGACTCGTACGGGTGTGATCGAAATTTTGAAGCAAATGGGGGCTGATATTTCAGTCGAGAATGAACGAATTGCAGGTGGTGAACCAATCGCTGATATTCGAATTCGTGGCACTCGTACTTTGAAAGGCATCCACATGCCTGAAGATCAAGTACCTTTAGCGATTGATGAATTCCCAGCATTATTTATTGCTGCAGCTTGTGCTGAAGGTCAAACAGTGTTAACTGGTGCAGCTGAACTTCGTGTAAAAGAGTCCGATCGAATCCAAGTGATGGCTGATGGATTGAAAACAATGGGTGTTGATTGTACGCCTACGGATGATGGCATTATTATTGAAGGTAAAGGTAAGTCTGGTGATTGGTCTGCTATCTTTACAGGTGGTGAAATTGAGTCACATCATGATCATCGTATTGCCATGAGTTTCTCCATTGCGGGTCTGCGTACTTCAGGCGCAATTAAAATTGTGGGAACTGAAACCGTTGCAACAAGTTTCCCAACTTTTACTCAACTCACTGAACAAGCGGGTTTATCTATTCAAGTTAGTGAATAATACGACCAAAGATTTGTATATTTCTTTTCAAACAGCCAAGCAAAAGCTTGGCTGTTTTGTTTATATTGCTTATTCTAATTCTATATAATTAAAAAGCCTTTGGACGAGGAAATGAAAAAATTACAATTTTTAGTTGATCAAACGAAATACGCTAAGGCTCATTCAAGTCATTCTCATGATAATGCACAAACTTACGTTACAGCATTGTTATCTGAACAGTTGGTGCAACATGGATTTCACACTCAAACTACGAATCCGCATGAATTAGAAGTCAGTGTCTCTGATCACCCAATCGCTTTAGGGGTGAACTGTAATCAACCAGATGGCGAAGGACATTTTGTATGTGAAATAAGGGCGCATGCAGATGAGGAACAGGATTGGTTCCAAAAAATTGAGACGCAGAGTGTGATTAAACAACTTGCGCAAGCAGTAGAGCAGACATTAAGAGAAGATGAGTCGTTCCAATCGCTAGAATGGAAATCCTAACGAGGAATAAAACAAACCCAATGTAAAGAATCTACACTGGGTTTTTCTGAAACACGTAATATTTATATTAAGCCGTAAGGAAGCGAGTGATCGCGACGCGAAGTTGCTTCAAATAACCTGTGAAGAAGTGATTAGCACCAGGTAGTACTGTAATAATATGGCGTTGAGGCTTTGCCCATTCAATTAAATCGGATAATAAAGTGACTTCATCTGCCTCACCATGAATAAACAGAATATCACCTTTAATTGCCGGAGTAACATAGTGACGGATACCAGCAACTGTGGCTGTTGGTAAACCACATAGAATAACTTGTTCAGGTTGAATTTCTTGAGGTAGTGCATGATATGCCTTCGCCATGACATGTGCACCAAAACTAAAGCCTCCAACATAGAAAGGCAATGTAAGGTGTTTCGCGCGTACTTGACGAATGACTTCTAAAATATCTTCTGTTTCACCGAATCCTTCATCGTGAACACCTTCACTTTGACCTGATCCACGGAAACTTGGACGATAAACGATATAACCACGCTCAAGGAACATTTGAGCTAGCAGAGTGGGAACTTTGTGCTGAGGAGTACCACCTTGAAGCGGGTGAGGGTGACAAACGACCGCAAATCCTTTTACTTCAGACTGAGGATAATCTACAAAAACCTCAATTTTGCCAACAGGGCCTTGAATGAACATTTGTTCAGACATAAAAATACCGATTAACGTGCAGGAGAATCGTATATTTTAACGTCAATAATTAAAAAAAACACAATTGGAAATAAAATAAGTCTACTGTTATAGTTTGATTAATTGTTTTTTGATCAGGTTTCTATGTTTGCCTTAATTTCTCCTGCTAAGACATTAGATTATGAATCTACACTTCCAACTGATGAGCATACTTTACCAAGATTGCTTGACCACTCACAACAGCTTATAGACGTAAGTCGTAAACTGTCTGCTTCAGAAATCGCCAATTTAATGAGTGTGAGTGAAAAAATTGCGAATCTTAACGTGGAACGCTTTAGAGATTGGCAATCAGACTTTGATTTATCAAATTCACGCCAAGCAATCTTTGCCTTTAAGGGCGATGTTTATACAGGTCTGGATGCGTATTCACTTACGCAAGCTGATTTAGAATATGCTCAATGCCATTTAAGAATGCTATCGGGTCTCTATGGATTACTTCGACCACTGGATTTGATGATGCCTTATCGTTTAGAAATGGGCACTAAATTAGCAAATCCACGCGGTCACAATCTTTACGAATTTTGGGGAGATGAAATTACCCAGTTGATCAACCAAGACTTATCAGAAGCCAAGAGTGATTTATTGGTCAATATCGCATCCGATGAATATTATAAATCGGTGAAAGAAAGCAAAATTAAAGCAGAAATTATCAAGCCTGTATTTTTAGACCAGAAAAATGGAAAATATAAAGTGATAAGTTTCTATGCTAAAAAAGCGCGAGGATTGATGGCACGTTATATTATCGAAAATAAACTTAATACTGTGGATGATCTTAAATCATTTAATACGGACGGCTATTATTTCGATGCTGAAAGCTCTTTGAAAGGTGAGCTCGTATTTAAACGTGATGAGCAGGTGGCTTAAAAATAAATAGGCGGTAGCGGGGCAAGGTGTCTGATGATTGATTCATATTTAAAACAGTTGAGAAGATACTGGGCCGCTACTGCACAACAGCTTGAACTATCCTCATAGGATTCCATATCAATTCTTGATAGATTAGAAATTCATTACAGTGAGCCTCATCGTCACTATCACACAGTGCAGCATATCGTTGAATGTATGGATCACTTACAATTGGTTCTACCAAATTTAAAAGATCCTTTATCAGTCTCTATAGCTCTTTGGTTTCATGATGTCATTTATGAGCCTAAGGCACACGATAATGAACAACAAAGTGCTGATGTGATGCTGAACATCATATCTCCCCACATGGAGATGAGGAGATGTGAGAAAATTTATCAGTGGATATTAGCGACCAAAGAGCATCGTTGTGCATCTGATTCGGATCTTAACTATTTACTTGATATTGATCTTGTTACTTGATATTGATCTTGCAATTCTCTGTTCAAACGCCAAACGTTTTGAAGAATATCAGCAGCAAATTCATCAAGAATTCAGTTGGGTGCCCTCTGAAATTTATACACTAAAACGAAATGAAGTTCTTAATAGCTTTTATCAAATGGAATCCATTTATAAAACAGCATATTTCCATGACACTTTAGAAAATCAAGCCAAACAAAATGTAGAACGAGCATTATTTAGGCTGATTTGAAAGCAGCTAATGCGCGCTGTCGACTCATCTTTAAATCAACAATAGGTTTTGGGTAATTGAGTTTAAGATTCGGATTTTTAGCATAAGGTTCATGAATGATTTTCGCATCAAGATGAGCTAATTCAGGTACCCATTTGCGAATATAATTACCTTGACTATCAAATTTTTGTGATTGACTAATGGGGTTAAAAATACGGAAATAAGGTACAGCATCTGTACCTGTTGAAGCACACCATTGCCAGCCACCATTATTTGCCGCTAAATCTCCATCAATCAAATGTTGCATAAACCATTGTTCGCCTTTACGCCAGTCGATGAGCAAATTCTTACTAAGGAACATGGCGACAATCATTCTGACACGATTGTGCATCCATCCTGTTTCAAGCATTTGACGGATTCCAGCGTCCACAATAGGAATACCCGTTTGTCCAAACTTCCAAGCATTTAATTCATCGGGTGCATCACGCCATGGCACATTAGACGTATTTAAATTGAATGGTTGATATTTCGATAATCTTGGAAAATCAAATAGGATGTGTTGATAAAATTCTCGCCATAATAACTCATCTAACCAAGTTTGTTGACCATCAGAGTAGAGATGAAAATTGCCATTTGAGCGACTAAAAATTGCAGCCAAACATTGTCGAATCGAAACAATTCCTAGATTTAAATACGGTGATAATTGACTGGTAGCATCAATGTTTGGAAAGTCGCGTTGTTGTTTATAGGGCTCTAAATTCTCGTCAACAAATTTCTCGAGCATTTGTAGTGCAAATGACTCTCCAACAGGCCATTGATATTTAACCTGAGCATCAGGATAAAAATCATGTATCGATGGAATTTTGAAGGTATGAAAGCGTTGTATAAGCTCATGAGGCTGTACTTTCGGTACAGCGAGTGGTTGAGGAACAGAGATATTCAAGATTTCATAGCATGCACGTTTATAAGCACCAAAAACTTGATAAGGCTGGTGTGTCTTATTACGAATTGATCCAAGTGGGAAAATTGTGCGGTCATGATAATACTCGACAGTTACTTTATGCGATTCTAATAAGGTCTGCACTTGTGCATCACGATGTAACTCATTCACGCCGATTTCAATGTTGGCGTGTATCACAGTAACTTGATATTTATTTGCGAAAGTTAATAATCTAGCTGGTACATCGTCCCATTGGGGAACGATTTCCACCATAAGTGGGATATTGAATTGCTTTAACTCAATTTCAAGTGATTTAAGTTGGCGAAGATAAAAGTCAATTTTAATCTCTGCATCATCATGCAATTTCCATTGTTCAGGCGAAAGTATCACCACTGCACAAGTATTCCCATGCCGGGTTGCCTCCATCAATGCCGTGTTATCCCTAACTCTTAAATCCTGACGAAACCAAATGAGATTCATATGATTAATATCCAAATATCCTCATGAAATTATAAGAATTTGAATCATTTAAATCGTTAAGCATTGTAATTTTTTGCATAAAAAAAAGGCGAAGCAGAAGCTTCACCTTTTTGTCCTAAAATCCGTAGATCTTAGTGGTGGTGACCACCTACACCGTGAACGTGACCGTGATCTAACTCTTCTTGAGTTGCTTCACGGATTTCAACGATTTCAACATCAAATGTTAAGTCTTGACCAGCAAGTGGGAAGTTAGCATCAACGATTATGTTTTCGCCTTCAACAGCTTTAACAGTCACAATTTGAACGCCATCATCAGTTTGCGCTTGGAATTGCATACCAGCTTCGATGTTGTCTACGCCTTGGAACATTTGTTTAGGTACTTCTTGAACTAAATCAGTGTTGTACTCACCATAAGCTTCAGCAGCAGGAATCGTTACTGTGAATTTGTCACCAGTCGTTTTACCTAACATTGCTTTTTCTAAGCCAGGGATAATGTTGCCAGCGCCTTGCAAATATGCAAGTGGTTCACCTTGAGATTGATCGAGAGTTTCACCCTCTGCATTAGTCAATTTATAGTTAAATAAAACCACAAGGTCATTTGCAATAACTGTCATGTTAATGATCCATTCAAATATGTTAAGGGTACATCATAAAGTGAAAACCAATTTTTGTAGACAATTTTCTAAAAAAAATGCAGTTTCGATAATTTATAACGCTTAAATATTACATTGGGGCGTCTTTTCGATTTTTCAATGCAATTTGATTTTAGGTGCTATTTTTCTGGTCACAAAATCTTTGGCTGTGAGTAACCCTGCCTGTGCATAACCATAAATCGTGGCTTGATGCAGTCGGTAAAGCGATACATACATCGACTTCGCCACAAATCCTTGAACATTGACCTGACCTAGTAATTCACCGACTGCTTTATTCTCACTTAAAGATACAAGTGAACCTTTGTCAGAAAAATTGAACATAGGTTGTGATTTCCCTGAAATTCGCGCTTTCATTGCATCAACGAGGAAAGCAGCCTGTTGACTTGCAACTTGCGCACGCGGTCCTAAAGCTGTTTCACGGGCATCTAGAATACAGTATGCGCAATCACCGAAAGCAAAAACATTCGGATCTGCTTTTGTTTGGAGTGTTGCAAATACGTGTAAGCGACCCATACGATCTTTTTCGAAGCCTTCTAGGTTTTGAATCACTGCTGGAGTTTTAATTCCAGCAGCCCAAACTTTTAATTGTGCTGGAATTGAACTTCCATCATTAAAGTAAATTTGATCAGCATCCACTTTTTCGACACGCTTAGACGTTAAAATATCCACATTCATGCGCTTAAGCTGCTTAGTGCTGTGGTCTGACATTTTTTCAGAAAGAGCCGGTAGAATACGATCCGCGCCTTCGATTAGTGAAATTTTGACGTTTTTAGGGTCAATTTTATTAAGACCGTATTTAAAGAAGTTTTGTTTGGCTTGAACTAATTCAGCTGCAAGCTCAACACCTGTTGCACCTGCACCTATAATGCCAATATGCAGCTCACGATGGTCATTGTTATTTTGAGCTTCGATATAAAGATGAAGTAGATGCTGCTGGAACTGTTCAGCCTGTTTTGGATTATCTAAATAGTGACAATGTTCTTGCACACCTGAAGTATTGAAATCATTGGAAACCGAACCAACCGCTAGAATAAGAGTGTCATAACTTAGCGTTAAATGATCAGTCGATTGGTCATAGGTCGATGCAACAGGTTTGAGCAATTGAATGGTCTTGGCTTCACGATCTAATTGTTCGAATTTACCCAATACAAACTCATAATGATGCTTCGCAGCATGACCAAAATAGTTTGTTTCTTCATCACTAGGGCTTAACGTACCTGCTGCAATTTCATGTAAAAGTGGTTTCCAAATATGTGTAAGCTTTTGGTCAACTAATGTAATTTTTGCTTTTTTAGATTTGCCCAGCGTATCACCCAGTTGTGTTGCTAGTTCTAAGCCACCAGCACCACCACCCACAATGACAATATGATGAAGATTCGACATTTAATATTCCTATTTTTATAGCGTCATAAATAAAAAAGAGATGGGGTTAATATGCCATCTCTTTTTTAAAAGAATTGTTCTTTTTGTATTACAAGTTACAGATTTACAATAAAAAACTGCAATCAGTTTAAAGGATAGATTTTTGCTTGATTTGCACTGCTAGATCCGAAACTAAATAATTGTTTAAACCAATTCAAAATACTTTCAAACCATGATGCTTCATCAATTTGAAGTTCATCCTCAATCAATACCGTTTGAATGAGTCGATTATTTTGATAGATATGAATACGTGCCAACTGCTGAATTTGCGCAATAGGTGCGGTTAATGATTGTGTTAGTAGCTCGACGTTCATATGCGTTTGAGTTTGCTGTAAAGGCTCAAGAGCTGAAGTGAATCCAAAAGCATCTGTTTGAATCAAACGATGAGTTTGATTGTCAAAATTACGCATATCAATCATTTGATTCGCGTTATACAAAGAGGTCGTCACGATACTTGGCTTTTTAGTTTCGACTTTGAACATTTTTAAGGTAGATGCGACTACAGGGAGTTCAGCAATTAGTTGCTTATTTTTAATTGCAATTTCATTGCGTGTATAGGCATAGGATAGGTTTAAAAGTTGATGTGCGATTTCAGCGCGTTTAAAGCCACTTTGAGCACCGAGTACCACAACAATAAGTCTCCTTTGATTGAGGTCAAATTGTTGAGTTGGTCGGTTGGCTGTAAGTGCAAGGTTATAGCCTGCAGCACGAGTAAACCCTGTTTTTAAACCATCAACAGTAGCATCTTGTTTTAGTAAGATATTCGTTGCACGGTGAAAATGCTGATTGTAAGTAAAACTTTGCTGTTTCGAGTAGTCAAGGTAATCGGGTGTTTCATTGGTGAGCGCTTGTGCGAGCACGGCTAAATCATGCGCTGTTGAATAGTGCATGTCCATTGTAATGCCCGCTGGATTGGCAAAGTTTGTATCTTTCATGCCAAGTGCTTTGGCTTCTTGATTCATGCGTTGAACAAATGCAGGCACTGATCCTGAAATTCGTTCAGCCAATGTGACAGCAGCATCGTTGGCAGACATGATAATTAAGCCTGCCAAGAGCTGATCAATCGTAATTTGTTGAGTCGGCTTCAGATACATCTGAGACTCATCCCATTGAACTACATTGACAACTGGTGTGGCAGTAATAACTTCATTTTTGCTAATTTTACCCGCTCGAATGTCTTTCAGAGCGATGTAAGCCACCATCATTTTGGTTAACGAAGCTGGTGCACGTTGGACATGGCTATTGTGTTCAGTAATGATTTGACCTGATTGTGGATCTAAGACAGTCCATGCTTCAGCTTCTAAACTTTCTGGTGCAACCTCGAACAAGGAAGCATGTGTGATATTTACAATAAAAAAACTAAAAATTATGAGTAGAGCAGAGTAGAGTTTCAACGGGTTTACCTATATAAGCCAATCCAATGGCATAGATCATCAAGCACACCGCATGCTATGCCTTTTTTTTCTGAAACTCTAGTCAGATTTGTAGACAATTAATACGAATCGCGCAACTCCAAGTAAAAAAATGCTAATCTAAATACAAGTTGGTTCTATAGTTTCTCAATTAAGACATTATGTTGCATTATCAGATCGAATTTGACGACTTTCGTCAGCATCTCATTCACGTTACTGTTCGTTTCGTTGCTCAACCAACTCAAGTATTGAGCTTGCCAACTTGGATTCCAGGAAGTTATCTCATTCGAGAGTTTTCAAAACATATTGAGTCTGTTCGTGCCTATGATGAAGATGGTCGAATACTCAAGATTCGTAAAAATGAAAAAAATAAGTGGCAGTTATTTAATACTGATTTTGAGCTGATTACGGTTGAGTACGACGTCTATGCATACGACCTCTCAGTACGTGGTGCTTATGTTGATGAAACACGCTTATATGTGAATCCTGCTTGTGCATGTTTAGGTTTAGAAGGACAAGAAGATAAAGCGGTAGAAGTTGAGTTATTTTTGCCAGATGAATTGAAACATTTCCAACTCGCTACAGGATTGGCATCTAAAAGTTTAGTGCGTGGTCGCTATACGCTTAAGGCAAAAAACTACGCTGAATTGATTGATGCACCATTTGAGCTTGCAGATCAAACTCGTTTTGCTTTCGAAGCAAATGGTATTCCACATGAGTTTGTGGTTTCTGGCAAACATGCGATGAATGTCGAACGTATGAAACAAGACATTGAGAAAATCTGTGCGACAGAAATATGCATGTTTGGTTCAGCACCATTTGAAAACTACACCTTTATGACCATCGCGACGGGTAACAGTTATGGTGGTTTAGAGCATCCGAACTCAACCAGTTTGATTTCTCCACGTGATGATCTACCTAAGTCCAATGAGCCTGTTGAACCTTCCGTTGATTATCAGCGTTTCTTAGGTTTGTGTAGCCATGAATATTTTCATTCATGGTTGGTGAAATTTATTCGCCCTGAAAATTTTGTGAATTATGATTTAGACAAAGAAGGCTATACCTCTTTGTTATGGATTTTTGAAGGCTTTACGTCCTACTATGATGATTTAATTCTACTTCGTAGTGGTGTGATTTCTCAGGAATCTTACTTGAAGTTGTTAAAGGCGCAGATCGATCGTTATTTGCAAAATCCAGGTCGTTTTGTTCAAACTGTTGCAGAGTCAAGTTTTGATGCATGGGTCAAATTCTATCGTCAAGATGAAAACTCTAACAATGCTGGCACAAGTTACTATAACAAGGGTTGCTTAGTAGCGCTGTGTCTAGATTTAGGTTTACGTTTAAGAGGTTCAAGTCTTGATGTATTGATGCGTAAGCTGTATGAAAATGCGCAACAGGGTATACAGGTTCATGAACGTACCATCTATGAACTATGCCAAGAATTAACAGGTGATGATTGGTCTGAACAAATTAACCATTTGATTAATACCACGGATGAGTTACCGCTTGATCAGTTGTTCCCTGAATTTGGCTTAGACTATGTTTTAAAGCATGATAAATCTTTACCATTTGGTTTAAAACTTGTCGATAAACCTGAAGGTGTATTAATTCAGTCTGCTCGTCGTGATGGCGCTGGTGTTAAAGCTGGGCTTTCTGCTCATGATATTATCATCGCAGTTGATGGTTTAAAGGCGACCACTAAGCAACTCGATAAGTATGCAAAATTGGAAGGTACTTTTAATGTGCATGCTTTCCGTCGTGATGAATTAATGCAATTTGAAGTTCAAGCAGGTGGTAGTGAACTCACTGAAGTAGATCTTAAGGTTTCCGATCAATCTAAAGTTGAGAAATGGCTTAAAGCTTAATTTGCTTAGATTAGAAAATTCATGAAAAACCCATGCCACAACTCTCTCTAGTGAAAAATATATAAAAAGAAGATAGATGATATATTTAACTATATTTACCATATACTTAAGTAATCATCTATTTTTTATATATGTATAAATTGATATATAAATAATTTTTAAATAAATTTCTTACTCTGTACTTCTTCGATAGAAATCAACTAAGAACTCAGAATGATTACTTTCTTGAAAGACCAAGTGTAGTATTTTTTTGGGACGAGTAACCGCCACATAAAAAAGCCTTCTAGCCTCTTTTAATTGTTTTGGTGATTTTTTATCTCTCCAGTTAGGTATTACATCGTCGTTAAGTCCAAATAATATAACTGCATCAAATTCACGGCCTTTAGAGCTATGAAAAGTAGTAAGTGTTAATCTGCCAGTCCCTTCAGTTTTTCCAGAAAATAGATCAAGAGACATATCTTTATTAGATGCAGGCGAGGTTTTTTCTAATAATTCTGAACATATTTCCCATTCTTGTAAGTTATTACGGCAAATTGTTTTCCAAGGTTTTACTAGTTCTTGGTTAAAGCGTAATAACCATTCATTTGCAGTTTCTGTTATAGACTTACTATTTTGAAGAAAATTAATAAGTTGAAGTCCTAATTGTTGTTCTTCATTTTGAGTGTAGTGATGACCATAGACTATAATTAGAGCTTTGTTGTATAACTCCCTAAATGGTGGTTCAGCATCTTTCCATCCTCCAGTTACCCATTTTGCGCAATCTTCAATAAAACGGGAAAACTTTGAACTTCTTTTGATTAAAGAATTACCATCAGTTCTATGATATGGTAATTGATTAGCTTCCAAAGCTTCTACAAGTTTGTCTCCTAGCCAAGCAGCCCTATATAAAATTGCAATATTTTCATTTTTAAAACCCTGCGTATTTAGCTGTGATAATAGTTTATTTACAATGAAATATGCCTGTCCTTCTATCCCACCATTTACAGAATTAAATATTATTTCTCCTTCAGGGGCATCTTCAGGACTTTCATAGTATCTATTTTCATTAAGTGCTGCTGAAGATGCTTTAACAATTTTTGTTCCTGAACGGTAATTAAATCTTAATTGAAACGTTTGGACATCTTGTCTTACAGTTAAACTTTGGAGTAATTCGGGATTTGCACCAGTAAATCCATAGATAGATTGATCTGCATCTCCAACAGCAAATAACCGAACATTTCCAGTAAAACAAAGTAGCTGAACTAATTCGTGAAGCCCATGACCTAAATCTTGATATTCGTCTACAAATAAAATCGGAAAACGAGCTTCTAAAGCTTTACGAATCCATGGATTCTCTTTGATCATTCTGAATGCTATAAGAGGCATATCGTCAAAATCAATAAGTTCTTTTTTTCTTAGTTCCTGTTCATATTCCTCAATAAATTCAGCTAGTTCTTTATTATGACCTTTCCAGCTTTGGTGTGTCCGATCTAGTTCACGATTTCGCTTTTCTTTAGCAAACTCCCATTGTTTATGGGGGTCTCCAGAATCTTGGTATATTTTTTTATAAGCATCTTCTATCGCTATACGGCATTCTTTTGAACCTGCTACTTTAAACTCTTGAGGGATATTGCATTCTACACACCGAGAATAAGGCATTATTATTTGTGTTAATGCAAAGCTATGTACTGTACCAATAAAATTTGCACCAGTAGTTTCAATACCAAGTTTTGATAATCGAGTTTCAAGTTCAATCGCACATTCATTATTATAAGTTATACATGCAATTGCTCTTGGAGCAATAACTTCTTCTTTAAGAGTACGAGCAATAGCTGTTGTGAGAGTTTTTGTTTTCCCACTACCAGGACCAGCTAAAACAACACAATGAGTCTTACAATGCACTGCCTCAAATTGCTCTTTGTTTTTTTCTAATTCTGCTAATGCCTTTTGTAAAGTGTAATTAGACATTCTTCACCATATACTCAATTGCATCCTGAATATATTTAGGAACTTGTATAAGTTTCCCACCAGATATTTTCTTTTTTAATTTTCCACTTAAGCGCCCTTTACCAATATCCTTTACCATAGCAAGTAACTGTGTACTATCTATTTTACTGGAATCAGTTTTCCATTCATTAATACGCTTTGTACGTGTTGATCCAAAACCTTGTTCATCTAAAATCTCTAATAATACTGAACTTAAATTAGGTGTTTGTGCTATCGCAACTTCAAATGTTTCATTATTCAAAAATATCCCAACTTTACTAAATGAGCTACTAAACTCATCAAAATCAGCAGTCTCGGCCCATTCTCTATTTTTTTCAGTTAGTATGTTTAATTCAGTATTAACTTCACAACGAGAGTCCCAAATCCCTACACATCTTGCTCTTCCTAGTGCAGGTTTTGTTCCATCTAATGGATCCCAATCAGTGATAACTACAATAGGTATACCTAAGCCTTCAGCTAGTTTGATATATGGATTAAAGTTATTACCTGAAACATTACATACAGTAATACCTAATCCATCTAAGTCATAATCTAATATTTCAGCAAAACTCGGAATTAGAGTTTCTTCGGCATCTCCTTCAACGAAAATAACTCCTTTGGCAAACAGTATCTCAGAACGAGTTGCTATTAAATATCTTTCTATATCATCTTTTTCATCTTCCTCAATTGGCAAGTCTGCTAATGAAAATGCTTTTGTACTGGTTTTCACATACCTTAAACTAATAATAGAACGTAGAGGTACAATAGATGCCAATGTTGGTGAATGACTAGTGATAATCAGTGCTTGCGAATCATCCTTTTCTTTAAAAATATTTTTAAAAACAGTGCGTTGCAATTGTGGGTGTAGGTGAGCTTCTGGTTCCTCTATACATAAGAGAGAATAATTTCTTTCATTTTTAGCTTTACGCCATGAGAATTCCTCTAGTTTTAAAGCCATCAGCATCACATTCGCCGACCCTAAACTTGCTTCTGTAATACTGCGTTTTCCTTCATCAATATACATACCAATGGCACGAAATAATCTTAATGGATCAGCATTAGAAAAGCGCAGTGATGTTTTTAAATCATGCCCTTTCCCTGAAAGACCTAAGATTTTTTCACCTAATGATTTATTCAACTCTTGAATTGATGGTTGTTCAATAATTTTAGTATTTGCAGCTTCTAAATCTATTGATACTTTGCTTAACTCAGTTGAATCAATTGATCCCATAGCATTTTCGATAAGTGGTCTTAAAGGTGAATTTCTCCAAGAACCTAGTTGATTTTCCGCATCGCGTAATGCATCCAGAAAATCTAAACAGATTCGTCAGA